>JAIYDC010000023.1 GCA_027487685.1 Pseudomonadota bacterium
CGGCCTGGGGTCTGGGACTTATATCGTGGCGCTACTTCACCAATCAACGCGACGTGGACCGTTTTCTCCTCTGGTGGGAGGAGACAATCAAGGAACTTCGAGGGAAGGATTTCAAACACCTTTCAAGTTTTGAGTCCATGATGCTCTACCGGAACACTTGGGAAAAGGTCGGAACAAAGTGGTGGATCACTCTTTTAAACGACACTCACCTACCGACCGCCTATCACGTGACCGAAATCCTCATGAAACGCTGGGGTCTGGCCGAGCACACGGGGCTTATGTCAAATCTCCTATGCGGGGGAGGGAGTTTTAAGAGCGTAGAGATTATGTACAATGGAATTCGGCTGAGCGAACTCGTCAAGGCAACTCCGGAGTTAAGAGAGATCTTTGAGACCGAATCCACCGACGCCATTCTCCACATCGTAAGCCAACGCTTCCCGGAGTTTAAAAAGAGTTTTGATCACCACCTCCATTTCTATGGTGACCGGGGCCTTCAGGAACTTAAGCTCGAACAGAAAGGGCTTCGCGACGAGCCCTTGAGGCTCATTCAGATCATTAAAAACTATGTGGGTCAGGGACTCACCGTCGAAAAAATTCTTGCTGATGAACAAACCAGACGCCTCGAGGGTGAACGTGAACTCACAGAACGGCTCCGAACCTCACCCTTCAAACGTTTAGTCCTCAAATTCCAATTCTGGCGCCTTCGAGGCTTCATCCAAAATCGGGAGAATACTCGCTACTGCCGCTCAGAGCTCTTTGGCCTCTCCAAGCGAATCTTCGCGAATATTGCCCAACACTTCGTGAAATCAAAAGTCATCGACCAGACCGACGACATCTTTTACCTCACTGTAGACGAAGTCTTTGGAATCATCGAAGGAGCGGGTGTGACGCAAGATTACAAGCCCCTAATCCAGAAGCGACGCCAGGAATTCATCCAAAATGAGAAAGAAGAGCTTCCCATGGATATCACCACTAACGGTGCGGTCTACCTCAACGCTCTCGCTAAACTTGACGTCGACGCAGATCCCTCAGAGCTTCGGGGTCTCGGCTCAAGTCCGGGCATCATTCGGGGGCGGGCGCGAGTCGTGCTTGACCCTCAGAGCGTTGATAAACTCAATGAAGGAGACATCCTGGTAGCAAAGGAAACTGATCCGGGGTGGCTCTTTTTAATGCTTGCCTCCAAGGGTATGGTGGTCGAGCGTGGCTCGATGCTTTCCCACACAGCCATAACCGGCCGCAAGTTTGGTATCCCGACGGTGGTCTCAGTTCCAGGAGTCACTGAACGCATTAAGGATGGTCAGTTGATCGAGGTCGATGGTGGTAAAGGGACGATCCGAATCATCGAGGAAGCGTGAAACAACTCATACTTTTCTGTAAGGAAGTGTATCACCCGGGAGTTCACCTCTATTTCTCTTTGAACTGGTACCTGGCCCTCTACTCGGGCCTGTGTCTTCTTCATGGCCGCGCCTTCACACTACACCTCACTGCCCTAGTCGCTATTGCAACCCTGTTCCTGATCCTTCTCTATTTGCGGATCATCGACGAGATTAAGGACTTCGACTACGATAAAATCCATAACCCTGACCGCCCGTTGGTTAGAGGTATCGTTACAGTTAAGGAACTCAATACCTACCTCCTCCTCCTGATCATTCCTATCATAGGCATGAACGCCTTTTACGGAAGTAAGGTCCTGGGCCTCATTAGTTTCGAATTAGCCTATGCTTACCTCCTCCTCCCCTTGGATCGGATCAGGGTTATCCGAGAAAACCTCATCTTGAATCTCTTCATCACTTATCCTGTCAACGTCCTCTTAAGCGTCTATATCCTCTATCAGGGACTCCATGCATGGGGTGAGACGGCTCTGCATGGTGACTGGACTCTCATTACGGCCTTCGCCTGTGCTTTCCTCTACTACGAATTTGCCAGAAAGATCACCTGGCCTTATGCCCAGACCAAGGGACAGAGAACTTATTCTGAGGCCTTAGGAACAAAGAAAGCAACTGCCGTCGCACTTCTTCTGGCCATCAGCGCGGGCCTCATCCTAACGACGATCCTAAACACCTGGCTTCCCTTCCTTCTCCTCATTCCTCTGGCCCAAGGTCTCCACCTTCTGGGAAAGGGGAAAAGCATGGCACTTTCGGGCACTGCCTTCATTGGCCTCTTTTATGGGATTATAATCGCGGCCGGAATCCTAGCGCGGTTTGATCTTCGTTTTCACCTCTTGGTCGGGCCTTAAGGTAATCCGAAAATCAGGTTTGATCTCATGAGCGTTCTCAACATGAACCTCAAACGCCTGAAAGATGCGTTTCAAACCGATCAACATCTCAAGCATGGCAAAAGTGTTTCCGATGCAAGTCCGAGGGCCTTTGCCAAAGGGCAGATAGCAAAAGTCGTTGACCTTATGAGCATTCTCCGGAGAAAAGCGCTCCGGCACAAACTGTTCCGGGGATTCCCAGTAGCGAGGGTTGTGGTGGGTAAAATAGGGATTGATCTGGATGCGGTCTCCCTTTTTAATGGGGTGACCCAAGAGGATGTCGTCTTCTGTCGCAACCCGCCCCATGATCCAGAAAGGCGGATAGAGCCGAAGTGCTTCCTGGGCGCAAAGATGGGTATACGTAAGTTCCTTCACCGACTCAACCGAAATTTCTTGGGTTCCACGCGCCTCCACTAGCACCTTGCTCTTCGCCTCAGGATGCCGCTCGAGAAGAATCATCAGCCAGCACAGGGCCGTGGCGGTAGTTTCGTGACCAGCGATCAAAAGCGAGATCACATGGTCTCTGATATCTCGGTCCGTGAAATCAACCGAGGACTCAAGCAGCGCGTGAATAAAGTTATTCTCGGGATGTCTCGCGGTTGATTGTTTACTTTTATGAATCAGGCCATCGACCAGATCCTCGAGGATCTTAAGCTCACGGTTAAACTCTTCGTCCTGGGCGCGTTTCGCTTTCCCGCGGCGGGGGATGAGATGAATGATTCGATCTTCTGTGATATTCAAAAGTCCACGCAAAGATTCGTAGACCGTATCCGTATGGGCATCAAAGTCTTCGTTAAAAATTGATCGCCCGAGGACGTTCAAGGTGAATTTAGTCATTTCTGGGGCCAGGTCAAAGGCCTTCCCCTGGAAGTGTTCACTCCATCGACGAGTAAGGTTTTGAGCACACTCATCCATGATTTCGACGTAACGTGAGTACTGCTTTCGGATAAAGAAAGGTTGGATGACCCTGCGCCCTTGTTGCCAGAATTCACCTTCCGAGGTGAGAAGACCCCGGCCCCCAATGTCGGCCAGGAACTGGGTCCCCCGTACCATCTTTGAGTACTTCGCCTGACCGGTGGAGAGGACATGCTTAATGCCCTCTGGGTGAAGAACCATATAAATGTCACTTCTAAGGTAACGGAAGTGGACAAAATCACCCTGGTTTATCATTGCGCTGTGAAGGAAAGTGTAACGATCCTTCATCATCTGGAGCATGTGTCCAGTCAGAGGCCCGAGCAGAAAATCTGCTGGCGGAGACTGAGGTTGGATCTTAATCGTCATAGACATTTATGCTACACTAAATCATGAGCAATAAGAAGCAAGTGATGCCACGGGGAGTCTACCGTGTTGTGAAGTTTTTCCTTATCTACTACGCCCTCCTGCTGGCGCTCTCTTGCCTCTCTCTCATTTATGTGGCCATCACCCAAGGTCGGCCCGAATGTATGATCCTTGCCTTAGCGGTCATCTATCTCCTACCTCCTCTCACCCATCGCTTCATGAACTCCCTTTATCCCCAGAAACAAGGAGCGACTCTCATTGATCCAAACGAGTACAATCCATGGATCAATTCCTTTCGTCTCCAGAAAATTTATACCATCTGCCCACAGCTCGAACGCCTCCTCTTCCTTGCCCCTGGTCTCTACGGCGCCTGGCTCCGCCTGTGGGGATCAAAAGTGGGTAAGAACGTCTATCTTTTGCCAGGTGTAGAAATCGTTGACCGAGGGAATGTGAATTTCGGTGACTACGTCTTCATTGGCAACAAAACCTACATTTCTCCCCATATCGTTATGACAAGTAATGGTAAAACCTACGTCTATGTAAAAGACGTGGTTATTGGTAAAGGGACCTTTGTAGGGGCATTCTGTACCCTAGGCCCTGGAACTAACATTCCCTCACTGCAGTCGATTCCGGCCGGGAGCTATTTCACCCTGAATTCCTCTGAGCCGGATGGTACGCGAAAAGCTTAAGAGCAATTAAAAAAGACTTCGATGGATCGAAGTCTTGAACTATCATTTTAAGCTATGAAGATGATCATTCTTGTACTGGGACTATTGTCGACCTCCGCATTCTCAAAAGATGCAGGAGGTGGACGTGAGGCCTCAAGCTGGGCCCTGATGGTAGGTCAAGGAACTCTTAACGACGGTGGGAAGAAAAGCGAAGGATTTACCCCCAGTGGAACCACCTTTAAGGGGATCTGGGGTCATCGAAGCAAATACTTTGAGTCCGGTCTGATGGTACGTTATGGAAAACTCACAGATGAATTTAAGTTCGAAAACACCAAAGGTAAGATCGTTCATAACAACATCGCCCTCGGTGGCCAGGCGGGATTCTGGGCGTTCTCATGGCTGAAGGCCCACGTCGGGTATGCCTACAACGGGATCACCGAATCCGTTGAAGGTGACTACACCGTCCAGCAAGAGCTAGACATAAGAGATCAGTATGAACTCAATGGGAAGCCTACCTATGGGATCTACTTCGGTGGTGATCTTATTCTGGCGCAATCTAAAGATTTTCAATTCTTTTTAAACTACGACTACTATCACCTCAATAAACTCAAGGCCCACTACTGGGAGGGGATGGTAGGGGCGAGAATTTATACGGGGCCATCCAAGGTTGGCAAAGGTAACTTCTTTGTTAAACTGTTTCAAGAACTCCTCATGCCGAGCGAAAAGTGATGATTGATAAACTTGAATCTAAAGACATGAACTCTATGAAGCGAAATTACTCTAAGATCTTGATGTGTTTGATCACCGTTTCCTGTGGCGAAAATGGCGGTGTCGCTCCTGGGGGAGATAACTCAAGTGGGTGCACTGAATGCAAGATTTTTGTATCCCTATCAAGCGATACCGGTGGAACCGGATTGGATGGGTTTGATTTCCTCTGCAACAATGACATGAATAAGCCTGCTGGAGACTCATCCTACAAAGCACTTGTCGCTTCTAACACCCGCAACAAAGACACATCAGACTGGCCTCTGAAAAAATCGGCACGCTACTATAGGCCCAGCGGGGAGCTGATTACCACGACCGATTCTGCTGGAGTCTTCACACTTCCTTTACAAAATACTTTTAATGCTACAAACATCCAAGTCAGAACAGGTCTTCTTCCGGACATGTCTGTGAACAACACCTGTCTTAATTGGACGTCGAATTCGGCAATGGAAACGGCGAGCTATGGCGAGACTCAATTTACTGACGAAAAATCATATGTAACGGCCTCTGATCTTTGCGCAAATCCATCACGCGTCTACTGTGTTGAGCAATAATCCGGCGACCACCGTAAAACTACAATGGGCCCCTCCTGCAAAGCTCTGAATAAGTCCAGATCTACAAGAGTTGACCGGTTCTGAAGTCGCAACGGAATCGTTCTGATGATTTGTGATAAAAATCATATTCTTCAGATTGATAATTTTTAATCTATCGTACACACATAATATTAAGAACCTATCTCTTAAAACGAAGCAAGAACGCTGTTTTCCTGCTGGTAAAGATCATTACCTTCAACTTTAACCCAAAATTGCCGGTTACGTTTATTCCTTAGACACCCGAAACTTCATCTAGGTGCCTTGATTTATAAAAAGTTAAATGGAGAACAAATATGTCAAACTCAGCAGCTCGTCTCATGGATCATCAAAAACAGGATAATGATGAGAGGATTATGGAGCTTGAGGGGAAATATGAAGCGCTTGATCGAATCCAGGCCATTATTGAGTTTGATCTTCAAGGGAACATTCTCACGGCAAACTCAAACTTCTGCACGACCCTTGGCTATTCGCTGGATGAAATCCAGGGAAAGCATCATCGCATTTTCTGCGATTCATCTGTAACAAATAGCATCGAGTACGCGCAGTTCTGGCAAAAGCTCAACAACGGACAATCTGACAGTGGCGTCTATAAGCGCCACGGCAAAGGCGGCAAAGAGGTCTGGATTCAGGCATCCTACAATCCGATTGTCGACGCAAAAGGGAAGCCCTATAAGGTGGTCAAGTTTGCGACTGATATCACTGAAGCACGGATGAGGAATGCTGAATTTGAAAATACACTCGCCGCCGTTAGTAAGTCACAGGCGGTGATTGAATTTGATCTCGAGGGAACCATTATAACCGCTAACCCTAATTTCCTTAGCACATTAGGGTATGAGCTCAGGGAGATCAAGGGATCCCATCACCGGATCTTTTGTGAAGGTCACTACACCAGCTCACACGAGTATAAAGCATTCTGGGACAAACTTCGCTCGGGACAGTTCCATTCAGGTGAGTATAAGCGTCTCACTAAAAGTGGACAAGAAATCTGGATTCAGGCCTCTTATAACCCGATCCTCGACCTGAACGGGAAGCCTTACAAAGTCGTTAAATTCGCCAGGGATGTGACGGCATTGCGAAAGATGATCATCTCACTTGAGGAGACATCAGTTAAGGTTGCAAGTGCTGCGGAACAGTTGAAGACCGGGGCCATACAAATGAACGAGACTGCTATAAAAACCAGTCAAGACTCGGGAGTCGCAGCTGCAGCTTCTGAGCAAGTGTCCATCGGAGTTCAGGCCGTTGCTGCCAGCACAGAGGAAATGGTTGCATCGATCCGGGAGATTTCCCGGTCAACCAATCAATCTGCCGAGATGGCGAGGTCAACCCTTTCGAATGCCCAGGAAACTAACACGACGATCATGCAACTCGGTACCAGTGGCCAGGAGATAGGCAACGTTATCAAAGTCATAAGCTCAATTGCCCAGCAAACAAATCTTCTAGCGTTAAACGCTACGATTGAAGCAGCTCGGGCCGGAGAGGCCGGCAAAGGGTTCGCAGTTGTGGCGAATGAAGTCAAAGAACTCGCCAAGCAGACCGCTAAAGCGACAGAAGATATCACCAATCGAATTGGTGCTATTCAAAAGGACAGTCAGGTGGCAGTCGAGGCCATCGGTAGCATTTCGAAGTCGATGGAAAAATTAAACTCTGTCTCTTGTGCTATCGCCGCCGCTGTAGAAGAGCAGACGGCCACGACCAATGAGGTCTCACGCGTTATCGGGGATTCCAAGCGAGGAATCGAGAGTATTTCGTCTACGATCAAAAGTGTTTCCGACGGTGCAGTCAACAACGCTAAGACATGTAGTGAAACACTTGAAGCCGCCAAGGTTCTAGCGGCGCTCGCAGAGACGCTGCAGGCCCTGGTGAAACAAGCCAAAAAATAAATCGCCAGGGGTTCGAGTCTGAAGTGCTGGAAATCAGTAGACACGGGCGTAAGGCGCGATCCTCTTTGTACTAGATTTTAAACCCTTATCAACCTGTCTAGTTTTTTAACACCCCCTGAAACCTCTTCTCACCTCACTTTATAAAGTCCAATTGTGCGCCACAATAGGCTCATGAAAAAACTATTTATAACACTCTTTACCCTCCTATCAACCCTATCCTTCGCGCAATCTCGGGAGTGCGTGAAGATAAAGTCTTCGAAGAATTCGGAAGGCCAGTCGATCAACCTGGTCTTCGTAGGTTCGGCCTTTGGCAGTCAACTCAATCAGTTTGAAGCGACAGTACGCCGGCATTGGAGAGCGATCGAGCGCTTTACACCCTTCTCGCCGCAAATTAATACAATGAACGTGTGGATAGTGAAGGCTTCGTCCCCTACTGACGGATTCTGTGCTTCTAGTTCTCCGATTGAACGACTCATCACTTGCGACATTACGAAGGCGAAAGCGCTGGCGGACCGGTGTACCTCTCAGACAAATCGTGAAATCATTGTGATACATAACTCGGATCAACATGGAGGGAGTGGTGGTGAGATATCCGTCTCAACGAACTCTCCGTATGCACCAGCAACCATTGTCCATGAGATAGGACATACCCTCTTTAAACTAGCTGATGAGTACACAAGGTCCGACGCCGGTGGCCGAGGCCCTAACTGTGGGGGGCAGTTCCGACAGTGTTCCGGTTGGCAAGATCTGATTGACGCTGGTCTAGCGACATGTGAATCAGGATGCCGGAACAATTCAAAGTTCACAAGCTCACCGAGTATCATGCGGGATCTCAATGAAACTTCATTCGGACACATGAACCAGAGAAATATCTGCTGTATTTTCAAACAGAAAACAGGCGAATACCCACGCTTCTGCCAGACCTACCAAAACATCGGAGCAGGTCTGGATAGCTACTGCGGAGCTGGTGGATCTATTCCGAGTAATCCGAGCAATCCAAGTGATCCGAACGAATCTGTTAGACGATTTTTCTCCAGACTTCGGAACGTCGGCCAGAACCTGAACGAGAGACTAAACGAAAGCCTAAACAATAACCAGACCTCGGGCGGCAATTAGGAGCACTTTGCCCAACCTTGACCACCTGACATACTCTAATAAAATAGATGTAAAGTTGGTCAAGGGGAGATGAATGAGCGACGTCATGCGGAAGAGAGTCTTAGTTACCGGCGGGGCCGGCTTCTTGGGCTCTCACCTTTGTGACCGCCTCCTGAAAGAAAACTGTGATGTGATTTGCGCCGATAATCTTTTCACAGGGAAAAAGGCCAACGTCGCCCACCTCATGGGAAACCCATACTTTGAATTCGTTCGCCATGATGTGACTTTCCCGTACTTCGTTGAAGTCGATGAAATCTACAACCTCGCTTGCCCGGCGTCACCCATTCACTATCAGTTCGACCCGGTTCAAACGACAAAGACCTCAGTTCACGGGGCGATCAATATGCTCGGCCTTGCGAAGCGGACCAAGGCAAGGATACTTCAGGCATCAACCTCTGAAGTTTACGGCGACCCGGAGGTTCATCCCCAACGGGAGGACTATTGGGGACGAGTCAATCCGATTGGACTCCGGAGCTGCTATGACGAAGGCAAGCGCTGTGCTGAGACACTCTTCTTCGATTATAACCGTCAGCATGGCGTTGAAATCAAAGTGATACGGATCTTTAATACCTACGGGCCACGGATGCATCCTAACGATGGAAGAGTCGTCAGTAATTTCATCGTTCAAGCACTTAAGGGCCATGACATCACGATTTTCGGGGACGGAACTCAGACCCGCTCTTTTCAGTACGTCGATGACCTGATCGAGGGCATGATCCGGATGATGAATACCCCAAAGGAGTTCACAGGGCCTGTGAACATGGGTAATCCCAACGAATTTACCATGAATGAGCTCGCTCATTTGGTCATCAAGCTCACGAAAACCCAATCAAAAATAATCTACCGCCCTCTCCCCTCAGATGATCCCAAGCAGCGGCGGCCTGATATCGACCTTGCTCGAAGTGTTATGAGCTGGGAGCCCAAGATTCAACTCGAGGAAGGGCTTCTGAAGACTATCGACTATTTCCGGAGTGTCCTCTAGCGCCAGGGGTAGAAGAGAATATCAACCAGCCCCTCAGTCAGTGTGGAGGTGTCTAAAGGCACAAAAGAACTGCCATTATCTTTGTAGGCACGGTAGTTCAGGGTGCTAAAGAATGAAAGATAATCGTCTATCCCCAGGCCCTGTTGCGCCAGCCAGTAGCGGTTAAACTCACACTGAATAATCGGTCGTGTCCGCTGGATAAGATCACGTCCCCCACGGAGCACGTTCAACTCTGCTCCCTCAACGTCGATTTTAATAAAGTCACAGCGCTCGATGTTTCTGGTTCGCGCCCAACGGTCAAGAGTCGTCATCGGAACTCTTTCGACATGGGAAGATTCCTTAACGGCAGTAGAAAAATCATTCGTTGATAACACGTTATCTCCAACCGCATTTCCGCTGAATTCTGAATCGGGAAGATGGAAGGTCAATTCTCCCTCTTGATCTCCCAATGCTATCCGGAATGGAGTCACCGATTCAAAGTGGTTTAAGGCCAGGTTACGGCGAAGTCTTTCGAAGTTACGCTCCACTGCTTCGAAGGCATAAATCTGTGTACTGAGGAAGCCCAAGCGCTGAGCGTAGGCACAGGAGAGGAGACCGATATTTGCTCCAACGTCTATAATCACGCAACCTGGTCGAAGCTGCCGCGCCAGGAACTCTACCCCATCATCATGATAGGTACGATTGAGAAGGACACGAAAAAGATAATCTTGTGTGGGAGCAAGTTCTATCTGGTGACCAAGTTTCATCCGAACCTGAACGTTTTGTCTTTTATCAACACTGCGGTAGCGTAGTTGATTTAAAAGTCTGCCAGGTGCCCGGAAGAGTTTCGTCCCTTTTAAACGGGACCAGTGACTGGGATCTTTCTCAAGGTTCAAACAGTACCAACCTTTGCGGAGAGGGACGCCGTCGAGCGGCGGTGGCGAAACTTAGCGAAGCGCTCATCTATGAAGACATACATGAAGTACGCAGGAAAAAAGGGGACGATGAGATTAATGAGCGATAGAAGCCCCTCCCCCAGATTGAGACCAAGTTTGTTAACCACCCCGAAGACGACGGTATTAGTGTGTAGATGGATCAGATAAACACCATAAGAGAGAATTCCTAGACGAGAAAGGATGGGATTCCTAAAAAACCATCGCAGCCCATAGCGGGAACCTCTTAGGGCCAGGATAAGAAGGAGAATTGTCCCAAGGCCTATCAGAGTGTAGGTTACAGAGTTTAGAAAGAGAGAAGAGGGGTTGTCCTTACAGAGAACTAGACCTATCCAAAAAAGAGCAAACATACTGAGAGTCATGAGCACTTCTTCGATAGGTCTTAGATCGCGGAGGCGTTCGATGTAGAACGCGAGAGCGCAGCCCATGAGGAGTTCGTCGATTCGAGTATGGGTCGAGAACGACAAGATATGCCCTGTTTCACCTCGACTCAAGTGCCAAAGTCGGAAGAGCCAACTTCCCAAGATGAGAACGAAAACGGCCGTAAGTACCGCTCGGCGACTCCGGAGGAAGTAAATAACTAAAGGCCACATCAGATAGAAGTGCTCCTCTACCGCCAAAGACCAGAAGTGTGAAAAGAGAGTGTGAATTTTCCCGAAGAAGATGTAGGAATAATTCCCAAAGTGCAGGAAGTAGTGCCACCACATTGTGAAGAGACGCTCACGAACCGGAAAGTTATTACCGGAGAGCGCCCACACCAAGAGGAATGAGAGCCCCAGAGTCAGAAGCCAGCTGGGCCAGAGGCGCAACATCCGCCGGAACCAGAAACTCGTAAGGTCGATCGTCCCTGTACTGGTCTTTTCCTTGATGAGAATCGAAGTAATGAGAAAACCACTCATGCAAAAAAAAATGTCCACTCCCACCCAGCCGTGATTATGAAACCACTTCAGGAAGACGTTACTCTGAAAAAACTGGTGGTGGAGAACCACCAACAGAATGGAGAGAAAACGGATTGTGTCGAGCTCCGGTATCTGCCGAAGCGGAAGTTTAAATTGGGCCAGCATTCATTCATGCTACCCCTCAGCTAGATTTTTTACAACGATGTTAAAGGCTTGGAGTCGTGCCAGCAGCGTTAATATTCAGTCCCCGACATAAAAAGTTAAGGTAAAGCTTGCCCTCTCGGGGTCTGCCCCGATCCGGCATATAATTCTTCAAAGTCCTAAACGACTTACGGGCAAAATCCATGATCAAAAATTTCCACATTTTCCTCTTATCTTTCCTCCTTCCATTAGCGGCCAAGGCGCAGTCTATAATAGCTTCCGTTACTCCCCCAGTTAGCAAAACTTATGTGACCGGCGAGGCCCTCGACTTCGTGGTGACGTGGTCCACGCCCGTGACGGTATCTGGGTCTCCCAGGCTTGCTATGAATATCAACGGCAACCTTCGCTACGCAAATTACCACCAGGGTTCGGGGTCTAGCGCCATTACTTTTCGCTACCCTATTGTCTCCGGATTCGCTGCTCCGGGAGGCGTAGGTATCGCCTTTCCCGTTCAACTCAACGGAGGATCGATCACCGACGCACAATCGGCACCGGCGACGCTAACATTTGCCAATCGGTTCTACGGGGGGATCATCATTTCTTCACCGCCTCCCTCTATCCTTTCGGTGACGGCCTCTACCGCTCAGCCGGGGTGGTACCTTGCTGGTCAAACAATCGATTTCACAGTCAACTGGAGCGAGCCCATGGCCGCCAACCAGCAGACCTCTCGGTTAACCTTGAATGTCGGTGGGATAAATCGGGCGGCGGGCATGATCTCCGGGTCAGGCACCTCGAGCTTCGTCTATCGCTTGGTGATTCCTATCGACTCTTACGATACTGACGGGCCAACTCTTCTGTCTCCCCTCGACCTCAACCGTTCGGTCATCACCAGCGTCGCTAGCGGGGCCGTGCCTACGAGGACTTTTACCCCTTCTTCTCTCAGTGACTACGAAATTGATGGCCGAGTACCGACAATCACCGCTAACACTAAGCCGGCCTCCACCACCTATATGACTGGAAACCAGCTGAACTTTACACTCACCTACTCCCGGGTAGTCACGGTATCCGGTAATCCTCGCGTCCAGATCAACGTTGGGATTCCCCCCTTTGAAGTTGCCAAGTACGCCGACTACATCGGCGGTTCCGGCAGCACCGAGCTCCAATTCCGCTACACAGTCCAGAGTGGTGATACAGATACAGACGGTGTCTATTTCAACCAGTGGATCGATCTCTCCCAAGGATCAATTGTTGACGAGGTAGGAAATAGTGCTGCTTATGCTTTCTGGGGCATGAAACTCGTGAACGCAGGCTATAGCACCGCTTTTTTAAATTGGTTTATAGGACCCACTATCACGAGCATTTCTGTTCCCACTTCAGGTACCTACAGTGCCGGCAGTGAGCTTGACTTTACAGTGGAATTCTCCAGACCCGTGACGGTAACTGGAAGCCCGACTCTTTCCCTCGTGATTGGTTTGTCACCCGTCAGTGCGACCTATGTTTCCGGCTCAGGAACAAGCACTTTGTTGTTTCGCTATACAGTCCAGGCCATGGATCAGGACCTGAACGGAATCTCCCTTCAAAGCCCAATTGTGACCGGTAGTGGGAGCATCACCGACAGTTCTGCCAACATCGCAGATCCCAACTTTACTCCACCGGATACTTCCGGGGTTATGGTCGCAGGAACCATGCTCGTCACTTCAGTCACTCCTCCGGCAAATGGCACCTATCGCGCTGGCCAGGCACTGGATTTCATCGTTGCCTATTCCGGTGCTGCCTTTGTCACCGGGTCACCTCGAATCCAACTTACAGTCGGTGCTGCAACCTTATATGCGACGTATGTCTCAGGTTCTGGCACCTCTTCTCACATCTTCCGCTACACGGTTGGTGCCGGGCAAAACGATGCTGATGGCATTGCAACCGTGGGACCGACGATCGAGCTCAACGGAGGTACGGTAAAAACGGCAATGGGCGCGGATATCACGCTCAACTTTACGGCCGCCCAGTATCCAAACAAGCGTATCGATACAACTGCTCCAATTATCTCCAATATGGCAGTAAGTCCCAATGCAACCTACACCGTCGGCCAGAGTATTAACTTCACCGCGACTTACTCTGAAGTCGTCTCCGTCACAGGCTCCCCTAGACTCTCTTTAACGGTCGGGGCCACCGCTTCTTTCGCCACCTATTCTTCCGGATCAAATTCAAACCAACTGGTTTTCACCTACACAGTCCCGATTGGTGCCCTCGACACCAACGGGATAGCAGCCACAAATACAGTTGATCTTAACGGCGGAACTATTTTAGACGGCGGTGGCAACGCTCAAACTCCCCTCACCTTCAGCGTTCCCACTCTCACAGGTGTCAACGTTGACGGAACAGTCCCTACAATATCCTCTCTCACTCCACCGGCCAATGGTACCTACAACGCCGGCGCGACACTCAACTTCATCGCTAACTTCAGTGAAGCCGTCACCGTAACAGGCACTCCCGTCCTTCAACTTATGGTCGGCTCCACAACCATAAATGCTCCCTATACTTCTGGTACTGGAACCACCGCCATTCGTTTCACCTATACGGTCCAGAACGGTCATAATGACAATAACGGCATTGCAACTCTCTCCCCACTTAACTTGAACGGAGGTTTACTGCGGGACTCCTCTGGAAACAACGCAGTTCTGACATTTACCCCCGCCACTCTTGGCTCTGTATTCATAGATACCTCCTTGCCCGCCGTCACTTCAGTCACTCCACCGGCCGATGGCACTTATCGCAGTGGTCAGGCACTTAACTTCACCGTCACCTACTCCGCTGCAGCGATTGTCACCGGTACCCCACGTATCCAACTGACCGTCGGGGCCGCAACCTTATACGCAACCTATGTCTCAGGCTCTGGGACCGCGTCTCATGTCTTCCGCTATACTGTCGGTGCCGGACAAACCGATACTGATGGAATTGCATCCGTGGGACCAGTGATCCAACTCAACGGTGGGACCATCAGGAATACTCTGGCCACTAACTTTGACTTAAACTTCACAGCTGCCCAGTATCCGAATAAGCGCATTGATACGACCGCTCCACTTATCTCTAACATGACCGTGAGTCCCAATGCGACCTACACGGTAGGCCAGAGTATCAACTTCACCGCTACTTACTCAGAGGTCGTATCCGTCACAGGATCCCCTCGGCTCTCCTTAACCATCGGGGCCACCGCCTCGTTCGCTACGTATGTTTCCGGATCAAACTCCAACCAACTGGTTTTCACCTACACAGTTCCTGTGGGTGCCCTCGACACCAACGGCATTAGCGCTTCAAACACTCTGGCCCTCAATGGTGGAACGATTGTCGATGCCGGTGGCACCGCCCAGGCGCCCCTCACTTTTACCGTCCCAACACTAACGGGTATAAATGTTGACGGAACGGCCCCTGTAATTACATCTGTCACTCCTCCGGCCAATGGAACCTACAACGCCGGTGCAACGCTTAACTTCATCGCAAACTTCAGTGAGGCCGTCACTGTCACAGGTACCCCCGTCCTTCAACTCATGGTCGGCTCCACGACCATAAATGCTCCCTACACTTCAGGTAGTGGTACCACTGCCATTCGATTCACCTATACGGTCCAGAGTGGAGAGAACGATAATAACGGGATCGCCACCCTCTCTCCTCTTAACTTGAACGGCGGTTCCCTCAGGGACTCCTCCTCCAATAACGCGGTCCTGACATTTACAGCTGCAACTTTGGCCTCCGTACGCGTAGATACTTCTTTGCCCACCGTCAGTTCTGTAACTCCACCGGCCGATGGCACTTATCGCAGTGGTCAGGCACTCAACTTCACCGTCGCGTACTCGGCTGCGGCGACAATCACTGGAACACCACGTATTCAGTTGACCGTCGGAGCAGCAACCTTATATGCGACCTATGTCTCAGGCTCTGGGACCGCGTCTCATATCTTCCGCTACACAGTCGCTGCTGGACAAACCGATACTGACGGGATTGCAACCGTAGGTCCTATGATCCAACTCAATGGTGGGACCATTCGAAATTCTCTGGGCTCAAATTTTGACTTAAACTTTACGGCCGCTCAGTATCCGAACAAGCGCATCGATACCACCGCACCTCTCATCTCCAACATGACCGTGAGTCCCAATGCAACCTATACCGCAGGCCAGAGTATCAACTTCACTGCCACCTACTCTGAAGTCGTCTCCGTCACTGGATCCCCTCGGCTCTCGTTAACCGTCGGTGCCACGGCCTCCTTCGCGACATATGCCTCTGGGTCAAATTCTAACCAACTGGTTTTCACTTATACAGTCCCAGGCGGTGCACTCGACACCAACGGTATCACCGTTTCAAACACTCTGGCCCTTAACGGTGGAACCATCCTCGATGCCGGAGGTAATGCCCAGGCGCCTCTGACCTTTACTGCTCCCACACTGACGGGTGTCCTTGTGGACGCAGCCTCTCCTACCATTAGCTCAGTCACCCCACCGGCGAACGCCACATACACGACGGCAGGGAACCTGAACTTCACCGTCAATTTCAATGAGGCGGTTACTGTTACAGGCTTGCCTGCCCTTCAGTTCGTCATTGGTACCCAAACCGTCAATGCGACTTATCTCTCGGGGACTGGCACCGCGGCCATTATCTTCCGCTATACCGTAGTAACCAATGACAATGATAACAACGGCGTAAATACTCTCTCTCCCCTCATCCTTAACGGTGGCACTCTCAAGGACAGCATCGGAAATAACGCTGCCTTGACCTTCACCGCCGCCGCTCTAGCGTCGGTTCGTGTTGATACCGCACCTCCGCTGATCAGCTCTGTCACACTTCCCGTGGATGCAACATACAAGAACGGGGGCACCAGAACACAGCTCAACATCAATGTGAACTTTAACGAAAACGTCACCGTCACAGGTACGCCCAGACTCCATCTGACTATCGGGGCCGCGTCGGTTTTCGCTAACTATATTGGTGGAACAGGGAGCTCCATTCTGAGTTTTAGGTACACGGTGGCCGCAGCGGACATCGACCTCGACGGTATAGAGATCGGCAACAGTGGCACCATCGACCTGAATGGAGGAACGATCCGAGACGTCGTGGCCCAAACGCCCACTTCTCTCTATCTTGGAAGTCTCGCCACCGGAGGGATTAAGGTGATTTTCTCGGCCGCTTCGAGCTGGTACGATGTCACAGATACGTCTACCCTGCAGTACTCAGGTCCTCTGGTAAGTGGAATCTCCGATAAGATAGGAACCTATAATCTTACCCATACAGGAGCTGGTGCAACCTACGAGGCCACCGGGTTCAACGGTGGAACGAGTGCCTTCTTGGCATGCTCGGCGGCCACGTCCTTCGATGGAATAAGTGCACAAACACCTACAACGATAGTCGCCGTCTTTAGATCGCCTCCTAATGCGACTTCTCAGTACCTCTTCTACGCCGCGGCCCCCACCCGGCCAATGGTACAGTTCTCGTCGACAGCATCTGGAGGAACCGTTGCCTTCGGCGTAACCGGAAGAACTTATCGTTCGTCAAACTGGAGCGGCACCGGAACGACACTGACAAACCTCTGGACGCCAAACACCGTCATAGCCCGGGCCTTTAGCTGGACCTCCCGCCAGACTCAGGTTCAATCTCTTTGCCGCATGGACGGTGAGCTGGCCGAGGCATTCTTCTTTAGTTCCCAACCAACCGTGGCCCAGATGGGGGTCCTCAGCACCTACCTCACCAACCGCTACAGTCTTGCCTTTCCCTAACCCCCGTGAGAGGCTTGAGTTTCATGAAAATTCTAGTCCTCGCCTCGGATAATCCGGGACCTCCGATCAACGGCACGCGGATCCGAAACTACCACCTCTGGAAAGAGGTCCGCTCCCTCGGACACGAAGTCAAAGTTCTCGCTCTCACACGAAACCCTGCTGACCTAGGAACAAGTAACGAAGACATTGAGTTCTTTTGTTTCACCAGAAGTTCTTTCGTACGTCGAGTGGCCATGCGTCTGACCAGGTCCTATCATGAGTGGCCACTTTCTGAGGGCCTACGAAATCGAGTATCCGAGCTTAGCGCGTCCTGGACTCCCGATATCATCCATGCCGAAGAACTAAGGATGGGTGCCTATCTCCCTCCTCCCAGTCATAAATTCCTAAGCTCAATCTGTGCCCATAATGTCGAGAGTGAACTCTTAAAAAAAACCAAGGCTGCCCCGTTTACTTTTGGAGTCTCTTTTTTCAACTGGATTTATCGCTTCAACCTCCTGCGCTTTGAGCGTAAAGTTTTCTCTTGGACGCAACTTCGGCTGGCCTACTCGGCCATCGATCAAAGAAGCTATGAAAAACTACATCCAGAGTTCTCATTTGCTCTCACATCCAATGGAACAAACCGGGTAGACCTGGATCTAGGCTCCTTGGCCCTTTCGCCGCCAGAGAAAATACTCTTCCTTGGCTCACTCTCCTATCTTCCCAACATTGAAGGACTCTTTTGGTATCTTGACCACGTCCGACCCCGATTACGGAAACACCTGGAGCTCATCGTGGCCGGGTCCACTCCGTCAGAAGTCGTAAGGTCACGGCTTCAGCGTGAAGGAATTACTCTGCTTGATACCCCGCTTGACCTGGCCCCAGTTTACCAGGGAGCATCCCTTCTTATTGTCCCGTTACTGTCAGGCTCTGGGACACGGGGCAAGATCCTTGAAGCTCTCATGTACGGACGGCCTGTTCTCACAACCACGAAAGGTGGTGAAGGCCTTGACCTCGGATTAGAGAGTGGTGTTCTGCGTGCCGATGGCCCTGAGGAATTTGCCGCCGCTCTGAATGAATGGACCAACCGAAGCTCCCAAGAACGTACACACCTAGGGAAAGCGGGCCATGACATGGTTTGCTCCAGATTCACCTGGACAAGCGTCGCAAAAACTCTTGTTGAGAACTGGAATCAGGCGAGGGAACTGCGCGAGAAAAGGCGCCCTTCTTCCTGAGAAAGAAAGGTCTCGACCTTCCTCGTCACCTGAGAGGGTGGCAGTGTACCGGCAAGCTTAATATTAGAGTGGGCAAGCTCGAGAGCAACTTTTAAGATTCCCCGCTCTTCAACAGAGCCCTTTTCACGTTCGGCCTGAATGGCACGCTTGTAGTGTGCGCTGTTGATTGAAATGTCCGGTAGATTTACACCCTGCTGGGAAGCAAAGAATCTCACTCCTAGCCACCAGCGTGCGAATTCCGGTTCGGATTCTCCCAGAGGAACGAGATACGGAAGATGATCAGAAACTTCAGTTACGTACGCCCCTTCTTGCAGTTCTAAATCCAGCTTAATTGGTTCCTTAGTAAGGATTGCGTTGGCCATCCCAGAAACGGCAGCGACTAGACTTTTCGGCAGCTTCTGAGCAACCAGCTGCATGCTCCCTGAGATGATGGAGAAATCAGAAAGATTGAGTTCAGTCGTCAGAAGGATGGACGGCACAGCACTGACATCTGCGATTCCCTTTAAATGAAGAGAATCCGTGATAAGAAGGTCTGCCACACCGATAACAGATAGCTTTGCCCTCTTCTCGGTGCGCATCACATGCAAATCGCCGTCCAGGACCTCACGCAAACCTCGGATTAAGGGGTGATCCTCTTCCTGAGAATCGACGAGGAGTATTGGAAGAGAGATTTGACCCTCTTGGAGATTGCGGTAGAGATCAATCACAAAACTCAAGGCGCCCTTGGTCCCTGTGTCCGCAATGCCAGCATCAATGAGGACAATTGAACTTCGCCCACTGGAAAGCTTGAGTTGGTCTAAAAACCCTGTGAGTTGATTCAAGAGATCAAGACGCCATACGGACCTGAGAGTCACGTCTTCGTAACGCTTAAGCATACTGCGATAGAGGAAGATAAAGTGAAGCGGTGAAGAATTGGCTGTGTTGGACTGGTGAAGGTGGAACGAGGCCATATCACTGTACTGAATCTCGGCCAGTTCCTGATCTAGGGAGATACCCTTGATCTGCTTAGTCTTAAGAAAATTGATGAGGATTGGACCTAGGAGGTTAGAGGACATGTTGACGACAACGTCCCACTCAACATCCTTGATCGGGGCCACAGCCGCTAGAAGCTGAGCGTGACTTTCCTCACTAGAGAGATCGCGAGTCACATCGAAGAAAGTTTCTGTGGCAAAAAAATGAACGGCCGCGAAGACACCTGTAGTAGCGAGGAACTCGTTCCCTGCGGTTAGAAAAGCAGTGAGTTCGAGATTCGGAATCTTTTGCTTAAGGATTGCTGCCATCGCCCCGGCGTAGACACTCCGGTGAGGATGATCGATATTTAAGATGAGAATTTTCATACTTAGTCGCCTTATCCTCTTAGGCTAACCCGAGCTTGTGGAAAACTCAAAGTACGTCTCGTAGACCTTTTTTGCCATAGCGTCCCAGCGGAACGTGGCCGCTCGTTCTAGGCCTTTATTCACGAGTTCTTTCTGTAGCTCAGGCGAAGTGAGGAGTCTCCGTAACTGAGCGGCCAGGGCCAGCGGATCGTCCGGTGAAAAGAAGAGGGCCGCATCTGCTGCTAGCTCATGGAAAACTTTTATGTCGGATACGACCGCTGGACACCCAAGAGAAAATGCCTCGGCCAAAGGCAGACCAAATCCTTCTTCTTTCGAAGGAAAAATCAGCGCCCTCGCATCAGCATAGAGCTGTGATAGTTCGGCATCACTTACACCTTCACGGAGGAGGAAGAGTTCAGGCGACGCCAAAATCATGCTTCGCACTTGTGCTGGGGCATCACCGATTTTTCCTACGATTATCAGAGGAGTGGGATCAACTACCTCGGCGTTAAATAGTTTAATTCCTTCAACGAGACAGATGATATTTTTGCGCTCCTCAAGACCGCCGACGTAGAGAAAGAATGGAGCTCTTTGAGAGGGCAGCGCCTGAGGAAGGGAGGTCCCATTATAGGCAACAACAGGTGAGCGGCCGCCCAGCTGAAGTTCCCTATCGATCTCATCCCCTGCAGCGACAGAGACGGTAAAAATAGCGGCACATCTTTTAATGAGTGCCAGCTCGATACGGTAATTTAAGCTTGCCCACCAGTTCCGGGGCCCGCGCCACGGCAAGCGCGCCCGGTGGGTGAATGCATCATGGATTGTGACGAAAGACTGGCACCCACTCCAACGAGGAGGAACTCCAAGATTGTTCGTTGAATGAAAAATCTCAATGCCATCTGCGCGCAGCTGGCCAGGCAAGACCCAGAGGTCCCAAAGGATCTTCGGCGAAATCTTTTGATCGCGGAAGGTCGCAAACGGGAGCAAATCCTTATAGGTCGAGTGCATCTCCTCATAGCAGTAGATGAAAATCTCGAGCTCCCCATCAAGCTCATGCAGATGGCGGATCAACTCGAGGGTATGCCGGGACAGGCCTCGAATTCCAGGCCGACAAAATGGCCGACCATTAAAGCCTATCTTTTTCGGTATCGATCCCATAACTTGGCCATCCGTTGAAGGTTTATCACCCGCTCTTCCCGTGAAAACATCAGGTAAAAAAGGGTACTACTGTAGATGAAGAAAAAGGTCCCCCCCGTAAAAAGAAAATTGACCCAGCTCTTTGGTGCTAGTTCGTAAGGTAACAGCGCTGCAACTCCAAGGGTTATAAGACCAAAGGCGAGGGGTCCAAGGATCGTCCTAAGAATCGCCCAGGTTTCAATCCCCAAGTGAGTTGAAAGGAGCCGAGGATAACTCCAAAAAGAGATGAGTGAAAAACTCAGGAGCGTGCCGGCAACAGGGCCCTCCGCTCCCAGGACCTTGGCCCCAATGATGCTCGCAGCGACGTTAACAAACGCCTGCCGCCACATGAGAGGTGTTAAAGCCGCGGGTTTACCCAGGACTGTAAAAACCAGGGACCAGAAACTAAAAAGTCCAAAGAGATAGGCGTTTCCTGATGCGAGTAAGGTCAGCGCATTTGACTCCATCTGAAACTGATCACCGACCCAGAGTGAAATGAAAGCACGATTTAAAAGGCAGACGGGTACAAGTAGCGCAACAGCGGCCACTGCCAAAACCTTCGTCACTTCAAGGATACGGAGGCGAAAAAGCGGAGCATCGCTGTAATAGAGGTTGGCGAGTGAGGCAAAAGAGGACTGGCCTAGGGCCTGAAGCTGCCCCTGCAGGATGAGGACGATTCGTTGACCCAGAAAAACTTTCGTCACCGCGGTTGGGCCAAGGAAATAAGCGATGACGATCTGATCACAGTTTTGCCCAATCTTATACGCCAGATCGTTAAGCACCTGAGGCCTTTGGTTGCGCTGCAGTTCTCTCATGATGTCTGCATCCCGGTGGCGAGGCCAAGGGATCCGAACTCCAGATGCACGGACAATAAGGACTACGCCGAAAACCGTGGACACGAGAACCGCAAGGCCCTGAGACCGAAGACCCAAACCAAGGGCCGCAAATCCTAGGGCCGCGAGGAGCAAGAAAACATTCTGCCCAAAGGCGATGAGATTAACTTTATGGCCTTGGTTACTTGCCTCCAGATAAATTCGATAAGGCTGGAGTGGAATGAGAACTGAAGTCCCAGCGATCAAAAGGAAGGTGACGTAAAGCTCTGAAGCATTTCCATAGGACGTTAACCGTGGAAGGAGTGGTAGGAGTGCGAGAGCAGTGGCCGCAGTGAGGACGGCGGAAAGAGCGTAGGAATAGAAACCATGGGACAAATACGCCTGCTGGCGCTCATGGTCACCACTGGCGCAGGCCGGAATGAGGGCGGCGAGGAGACTTGAGTAGAGTCCTAACTCCAAGAGGCTCAGGTGCCCGTAGAGTTCAGACAAGACTCGAAAAGTGCCGAAAGCGTCGGAACCTAGGAGGCGCAAGACTACCGGAGTGAGAAAAAAAGTCAGCAGCATGAGCCCAAAGCTCTTAAATAGCGATGTCAGAAAAAACAGAAAAGATCGCTGGGTGAGCTCGCTCAAGATTCGCCTTAAAAAAAATAGTAATCTCCAACCCAGTATAAGATAATTCTCTATAAAGAAAAGCAGGGTTCAAAGTTCATGAAGGTCACCGTCATCATTCCCACATGGAAGCGCGTCCGAAAGCTCGAAGCTTGTCTGCGGAGCCTTGAGGCCCAAGACGAGAAAGCAGATCTGGTCCTAGTTGTAGTGAGACCAGAGGATACAGAGACCGCAGAATGCCTCAAGAACTGGACCGAAAAGAGTTGGCTCCACGTACTCTCCGTCGATCGACCTGGAGTTGTGTGCGCAGAGAACCGCGCTCTGGGCCACATCCGCGACTCCATCGAAACCGACGTCATCACCTTCATGGATGACGACGCGATCGCCCTGCCCGACTGGGTGAGAAAAATCAAACAGCATTTTAAAGATTACCCCGAATCCATCGCCTTAGGCGGGCCAGACATCATCGTAAGCGAACCTGAGTCTTATCATAACTTCTTTGCACGCCACGTGGGGATTCTGACATGGTACGGGAAAGTCATCGGGAACCATCACAGGAAATCAGAAGGGCTTAGGACAGTTAACGTATTGAAGGGAGTCAACTTTTCGTTTCGACGGCCTTTACTGCGCCTCCTAGACGAGAACCTCCAAGGCGCAGACCCGGCGCGAGGGAATGGAGTCTTCTGGGAGTTGGATCTCTGTCTCTGGCTTTCGAAAAGTGGAGGAAAGATTTTCTTCGACCCCACCCTGATCATCCAGCATGACAGCAACCATTCCCACTTTGTCCCACAGGCAGTGATTGAAAGCACGGCCCATAACCTGACCTATGTGCTATTGACTCACCTACCTCTTGGGCGGAAAGTGGCATTTCTTCTATACGCTATTCTCATCGGAAACGGTCATATCCTGGGGATCGCAAAAACTCTCCGAGATTGCCTGGTTGAATCGGGCCTTCATCCCTTCGGGAAGGCATTAGCATCTCTTCGCGGTCTTCTCGCCGGAGTTAGGACCTATCTTTCAGATCGTTAACGATGATGCGAAAGCTCCGAAGCGAACTGGCCGGAAGGATTTTCACTTCTTCTTTTACGAGAAATGCATCCACGATATTGATCCGAATCTGACCTCTGAACCACGAACTGGCCCCTATAGCGAAGGACCACATGGTGGAGAATAGCGTAAGACAGCAGAATGCGATTAAAGAAGTGAAGGGCTCCATAATGTAGCAAGAGATACTCAGGAAGATGAGGTAGGAACCAGCGATAAGGGAAGATGCGGTGGAGGCCGAAAAACCATACCGGCGGTGGAGGATGTGATGAACATGGAGCTTATCACCTCGAAAGGGAGATTTTCCCGCGAGGAGACGCCGGAGAAAACTCACTCCTACTTCTACAAGGAGGAGCACTACCGGAAGCAATGCCTTGGTCAAAGCATAGAGCGGGGGATTGAGCTTGGAATATCCGTCATAGATAAGAATACTCAGGATGATGTAGGAGAATCCGAGACAGCTTACGCCCACTTCTCCGAGATGAATCACTGAGGGCTCACGGTTAAAAAAATAAAAGCCACACATGACAAAAAAGCATGCCGCAGTCAGGAAGAGCGCAGGGAGGCAGGCAATGTTAGCGGCGAGAAGAAGGTAACCAAAGTAGATCACCGCAGAGACTTTAAAAGAAAGGGTGTCAAGGCCATCAATTAAGTTGGCGCCGTTGAGAATCACTGCGGAGAAAATTGTCATGATAAGAAAGACAATCGCGGAGTAACCCGGGGAAATGACCATGGCGGCTGTAAGACAGACTACCCCTGCCAGGAGAAGCTGCGCAGTAAGTTTAACGACAGGACGAATCTCAAAGCGGTCATCTAAAGAGCCATAGAGAAAGACACCCATCCAAGAGAGCCCCGCAGCGATGAGAATAGATTGCTGCCCTGGATTCAAGAGGTAGGGATACATGATAAAAACGGTACCAAGGGAGAGCAATGAAATCAGCCAAAGCGGAAGACCACCCACCTGAAGGGCATCATTTTCAGACTTATCGGCGGTCACAATCAAGAGACGCCCTAGAGAAAAAGACCTCGAGGAACGCCGGAAGTGAAGTAGCATCCAGTTAAAAATGACAGAGCCAAAGAAAACCGAAGCACAAAATAAGATAAATCTTGTCTGGGTGAATTGATCAAAACAATGAGCAAAAAGGGCCGGTATCTTAAAGAGAAGTGCCATCCAAAAACCTTCCTCTATCAATAAGATCTTAACAATTCTATTCTATGATAAACTTTTTAAAACTCGAAACGCTTCGCATATGGAAAAATAGGCCATGTCCCGCCCAAAAATTCTCTATGTTTCGCCTAATGGCTACCTCGGCGGTGCCGAACGCTTTGTGCTGACAGCGGCCGCTTCACATGCCAAAACAGCTGATTTTACGCCGTTCATTGTTTTCTTTGGAGACGGTGAGGCGGTGGCAGAGGCCAGGAAAATGAATCTTAACGTCCGTGTCCTCTCCACGACTTTTCGGCTCACGGACCCCAGGCGCCTACTCAAGGCACTTGGGGAAATCCGTGCCATCGTCCATGAGATCAGACCGGATATCATCCATACGACAATGGCCTATGCTCAACTTGTCCTGGGTCTGGCGTTCATCAATGGGCCTAAAAAGCTCGTATGGTTCCAGCACGGCCCTGTAGGTGGCCGTTTGGACTTCCTGGCGTCACTCTTTCCAACGGACCTCCTACTCTTCAACTCTAGCTACCTGCGAGAGCTCCATCACCGCTCGTTCCCTCATTCTCGCTTTCAGCGTGAGGCCGTGATTCCCTTGGGTGTTGCCTCCGCCCCGGCACCAAGAGCTCTCTTCAAAAATCGAAAGGTGGTCTTCGGGGCCGCAGGTCGAGTCACACCCTTTAAAGCTTTCGAGGACATCATCCGCTCTCTCTCAGGACTTACGGGAGAATTTGAATTTCACTTGGCCGGTGCGCCGAAGATTGAAAATGATCGTGCCTACGAGCAACGCCTGCGGGAGCTCGTCGTGACCCTGCGCCTGAGCGAAAGAGTCAGGTTTCTTGGGCACGTTGACAACATGAGCGAGTTCTACCGAAGCCTCGACGTCTTCATTCATTCGGCCCAAGCACCGGAGCCGTTTGGTCTTGTTATTGCGGAGGCCATGGGACAAGGTTGCTTAGCAGTGGGCAAGAATGAGGGAGGAGCGCGAGATTTCCTACTACCAGAGAAGACGGCCCTGACCTACTCCACAACACCTGAACTCGTGGCCCAGCTTCAGCGGATTCTCAATTCAGGTGATACCCTAAACGGCATTGCGGCCAGGGGCCACGGTCTGATCCATGAGAATTATCGGATAGAGAAAATGAACTCTAAGCTCGAGGGGCTATACAGGTCGCTTCTCCATTAAAAAGCTCGCAAGCTCGCGTCCGGCCTTATGCCAACTAACATCGCCTACGCGCTCAAGACGCTCGGCCCTAAGTAGACGGCGCTGTTCCGGCGATCGTGGCGTGACGACTGGAAAATGGAATCCAGGGCGATCGCAAAAATGAACATCTGGCAGACCCTCAAGAAGTTCGCTCGCGCCGATCTGAGACCGGTTCGTGATGACCGTGAGACCCATCGCCATGGCCTCGAAAAGAACGAGTCCAAAGGTCTCGTACATGCTAGGGAAGATGAAAACATCGGCCAGAGCGTAGAAGCGCTGAACCTCTTTGGTAAAAGAAATGGTCCAAATTTTAAGGTCACTGGGCCAGCTCACACTTCGCCCAAGAGATGGACTCCCGATGACCACAAACTGGGCACCAGGTGCATTCCGCCGAAGGAGTTCCAGTGCCTCGGGAAGACCTTTCCGCTCGTAGGCCCCGACAAAAAGATAAACGGGGCGGTTTGGATCAAGGTCGGCGAGAAGAGGATAGCGCGTAACAAGGTCTCGGAGAACAACATCTTTAGAATCGGAAGAGACAGCAAAGCGGTCAAGGTTGACTCCCGAATAAATCGTCGTGGCCAGGATGCGCGATGATCGACTCTTGAGGTAGTCAGTGAGGTAGTTTGCCGGGGAGAAGAACTTCACTCTGCGCCGGAGGAGGTAGTTTTCACAGACCTCGAAATAACGAAAAAGAAGGCGCTTATAAAGGAGCCGAATCTTATGTCCCCGTTCAAGGGCAAGTCCCCGCTGGGTCCAAAGATGGTGCACGTACTGCATATTGGCCGCATCAACATCCAGGCAGCTAATGCCTATGCCGATCTTCACTGTTTCGGGGCCAAGAAAAAGCGTGTTATAAATCTTAGTCCAAAGCTGAAAGAAAACGGACTTCAGGAGCACAGGCCGAAGAGTTGCAAAGGGAACACGAGACCAATGAAGTTTTCCAGGAAAATCTGGAAATAGTTTCTCCAGAGGTGTTGTCGTGTAGGAGACGACACAGATCTCTGTAACATGTTCCATAAAATCTGCCGGAAGGTGCCGAACCGTTTCAATGAGAGCATTACTATGACCAATCTCAAGCTTGAGGTCATGCACGAAGAGTGCGAGTTTCATGGGGACTCCTCCGGAAGATCTACGAAAAACGTGGGCAATTCATTAGCTGGCGGTATAATAATACCACTAGGAAACGTAGAATGGAATTACTCGTCGTCGGACACTCGTTGGTCATTGACGCTAACCGAAAATTCTGGAGTGTTTTGGGTCGTAAGGCAGGTGTTCACTTGGAGCTGGTTTGCCCCGAGAACTGGTCGTCTAACCTCTCCAAGAAGATCGCTTTCGCACCCAACCCCGTGACGGACGAAGGGATTGTTCGTATTCACCCAATCCCCGTCCATGTTCGGGGGAATGGTTCCTTTTTTTTCTTCCAATCACTAAAACTCTGGCGCCTTCTTCAATCCCGCCGTTTCGATGTGATCTATCTTAATCAGGAAACCTGGGCCCTCGCCACCCTCCAGCTTCTCATCCTGAAGTGGGCCTCCTGCAACCGCCGCACGCCAGTCGTCCTCTGCGTCGCTCAGAACCTTAAAAAAGATAAGCTCCGTTTTCTCCACCGCTACGAGCGGCTGATAGCTCGCGGGATCAGCGACTTTTTCTACTGCGCCGGAGAGGTTCGAGAAGTTCTGGAATGGAAGGGTATCAAAGGGCCTTGCTTCTATTTCCCCCTGCCCTACGATGATCAGACCTACCACCCGGGAGAACTCGACCAAGCGAAGACATTTAGGCTCGGTTATCTTGGTCGACTCTCTGAAGACAAAGGTCTACGCATTCTGCTTGCGGCCCTCGACGAACTGGCCTTGGAGGGCGAAGAGATCAAACTCGTAGTTGGTGGCGCCGGGCCCATGGCCGAAGAGCTCAAGCGGCGGGGAGATGTAGAATTCCTTGGTCTGGTCCCCCATCGTGAAGCACACACTTTTTATCAACACATCGATTGCTTCATCTTACCATCGCTCACGACTTCACACTGGAAGGAACAATTCGGCCGAGTCATTGTCGAATCTTTTGGTGCCGGTCGCCCGGTGATCGGAAGTGATAGCGGTGCCATTCCTGAGGTCTTAGGAAAGCTTGACTGGGACTGGACATACCCCGAAGGATCAGTGTTCGCTCTCAAGGAACGGATTC
>JAIYDC010000001.1 GCA_027487685.1 Pseudomonadota bacterium
ACATCGGTGCCGAATTTAAAATCAACGCAGTTCATTTTATTGAGCGCAGCTACTACCTTTACTGCAAAAAAGACCTTTATAACCTTAAGTATTCGATCCGCGATGAGCATAGAAAGTACCTGAAGGATCTTCAGAAAATGGTCCAGGAGTTCAAGTGCGAATAATACTCCTAACCCTTTTTACGTTTCTGCTTTCTGGGATCGCCTCCGCTGACGAGCGAGCGATAACCGAAAACTTGAATCGTCTTCAGCTCCTTCAAGTAAAAGTCTCCCAGCACTGCCTGAATAATCCGAACTCACAAAGTGTGCAGATCAGGATCGATGGTCGTAACTACCGGTGTCCCGAGCTCATCACTGTGACGAATCTTTTACGGGAGCAAGTGGCCGAAGAGGTCGCGAGGCACAGAGAAAACTGCGAGGAAGAGAATCGTCGTCCGCAGCATAATGCACTTGCGGCACAAGCCGCTACCATCGCCCAACGTGCAGCGGCCTGCCCTCCATCACCAGATAGACAAGGCTGTGTCGGCAAGTTTGCCTGCGGCATCCTCTCCGCAGTCACTTTCCCTGTAGCAAGTCTGGCAGCGAGAATGAGCCAATCACCAACAGTAAGACAGTGTGCAGACCAGGCCCGTGGAATGCCGTCTTGCCTCGCTAATCTTATGCGAGGTATTTTTGATTCCATGTGGTCGATGATTACTCTCGTCTGGGACCTCGGCCGTGCGGGGGTGACCGCCGCGGGGGAATGGCTCGGCCTGATCCGGCGCTCAGAAGCAACGACATCAGAAAGAGCAATGATGGCACAGCAAGCAGGCCCAGGATTTCTTAGCCGACTTGCCTCGGACCCGGCCGGAACCATTAGCAAGATGGCCTCAGACCTCTTTGAGGCCGTTCAAGAATCTGCTATGAGTCACTACGGCTGCGAAGAGTGGTCGGGTGCACCTTTTGTTTCTAACTGTTTAAAACCTATGACAACCTGGGACTGCGGAACGTGCCAACAGAAGACACAGGTCTTTTGCGGCATCGCCGGCTATGCCGCGGGTGAAATCGGTACTGCATTTCTCACCGGAGGTCTTTTCTCCGGGGCAAAGATTGCACTTACAGGCGCGGTCAAACTAGGTGCAGGTCCGTCACGGACGGTGGCCGCCTTCATGGGTAGAACCTTCCCGAGGGCCTCTGAGGAAGTTGCCCAAGCTGCAGGCCGAGTCAGAAACCTTGCGGCCAACGGCTTCACTGCTGCTCAGAATCGACTCTTCGATGCCTGGAACGCCTTATCTAATAGTCAGGTTACCCGCGCTATCGCAACCGCTGCTCGGACCACTCATGTAACGACTATCTCACGAGCGACGCTCAAACCAATCGGTGTTTACCTTAGTGCTATGGACAATGCATTCATCGCTGGAGCAGCTGCAGTTGATAACGTTGCTGCGGCAGTACGAGGTGCGGCGGGTGCTCGCATCGCCGATCAAGCGATGGGTGCGACTGCTTCTCCAGGACTCACAGTAGAGGCCCCCTTAGCAGCGCAAAGAGGCGGCAGAGCTGTAACACCACCAACAACTCAGACAACACCTGGTACTCCAAGAACACAAAATCAGACGACTCCTAGAGTGACCCAACCGGCAAGTACAGGGCAACAGGCTACTCCGGAATTGCCTCCACCAGGCAACATTACAACGGCAATGCTTCAAGAAGATATTGCGAGATACAAGACTGATCCACTTTATGGTAACCTCTTCCGTGGAGATGAGGTTTATGAAGGTCAACATCTTCAATTGGCCATTGCCATTAGGACAAGGAACGCTGCTCTTGCACAAGCGAGAGCAAATGGGGTGATTCCTCCATTAAGGAATGCTAGAAGTGAAGCTCAATTTGTCCGGAGATACCGCGCGGATTCGGAGTTCAATAGCCTATTCAGTCATCCACCATTATACCCAGGTTACCATGCAGATCTTGCCGTCGAAATTAGAAGGATGGAAGCGATCAGACCACCGAAGACAAAGACAGAGATTCGGCAAGGGATTCAGCAAAGGATCGCAAATCACTATTTCTTACCGACTCCTCCGACCCGTGCTGCAGGAGAAGCTGCTGCGGAGGTACCTCGGGCAGGTGGTGTCACGCCTCCTTCAGGTCCTCCAAGACTAACAATTGAAGGAACTCAACCAGTGCGGCCAGGTACGATCAATCAAGCACCTCCTGCTGCCCCAGGGACAACAACTCCGTCGCCTGCTACTGCGATCACACCGGTTCGTTCAGGGGGAGCAACTCCTGCGCAGGTGCGTCGGGAAAGGAACGCTACTCGTGCAGCAGAAGAAGCTCAGACCGCAGCGGATATCGCAAAATACCGCTCTGATCCGGACTTTGCCGCCCTCTTCCGCGGTCCAGAGTTGTACCAAGGCCACCATCAAGAACTTTCCATGGTAATTAAGGCGATGGAACAAGTTCAACCACGGCTGACGAAGGAAGCAATAAGGGTAAGGATCCAGCAAACTCTTAACTCATGCCAATTGTAATCTTCTATCTCCTTCTCTCAATCTCTTTGGTGCTAGGGCAACCGGACCCATCGACGTTATCTGATCAGCCGACCCCGGCCGGTACACCTGCCATCGCTGCCCGGAGCAACAACGTTGAGCTTCTTGTCCAGCGGCGCCTCGCGCACCAAACCCGACTCGCCTTAATCGCCAGGGAGACACGGGAACTTCGCTACAACACTTACATCATTGGCCTGGATGAAACAGGTAGAAGTACTTTGGGAGGACTCGTAGATGCAGCTCAACGCGGAGTGAAAGTGAAGCTTATCCTTGACGGCATTAACCTCGAAAAGCTGGCACGGTTTCGGCACACTTTACAGGCACTCATCGATCTCGGGGTCGACGTTCGCATTTATAATCCAGTTTACCGTCACCCCATGAGTATCAACAACCGCAATCATATGAAGAGCCTGATCGGCACTCAAGAGATGGTCGTCGGAGGAAGGAATACCAACAATCATTATTTCAGTGAGTATATCGACGTAGAAGCCCATGTCCGAGGCCAGTCGGTACAAGATGCCGTACGTCACTATGATGAAGTCTTCAATTCAGCACAGGTTCGGTTACCTATGAGATCGAATAATGCTGAAGAGGTTGCTAGGGCCCGCCAGAATCTCGTTGCCTGGTCACGTGAATTCAAAGCAAACCTCTCTCCGCCTAACAGAGCGCTCGGAAGCACTACGGCTGTTGAGGACGTCCGCTATGTCGGAGACCCGGCCGATCCCGTCGCGAAACGAGCTGCAGGGATGAATCGGGAAATCATTGCTATGATAGATCGTGCCCAAGAGTCCCTGGAATTTATGAACCCCTACGTCCTTATGTCGCCGGAAATCGAGGATGCCGTGAGAAGGGCCCGTGCCCGCGGAGTAAGGATTTCTGTAGCGACAAACTATCACTCCCCTGTTGACCCTGGTATCGTTAGGCGCGCTTGGGAAATCAAGAGGCAAGACCTCATCAACATGGGTGTAGAAGTCTTTGAGTCGACTCAGAACTATGTCCATGCAAAAACAATTATACGTGACGGTCGAGAAGTTTATATCGGTAGCTTTAACCTCGACATGCGCTCCTTTAATCTTAATCTTGAAAACGGAATCTTTGTTAGAAGTCAAAGCCTGGCCAGTAATCTCGCCCGCCACCAACAGCGACTGCGCCAGACATTCATGGTCAGTGCTGCAACTAGACCTACACCTCCCACGCGTACGACTCTTCAACGGGGCGGTGATTGTATTCGGAACGGAATGAATCGACTTATCACAAATCTGGTTTACCCGTTACTTTAAGGGCCGCTCCAGTTTGCAAAATTTAAAAGGGCCCGGTTACCCGGGCCCTCGCTTGAAAAGAATCTTTTGAAGCTAGCTTCGATTAGACTTTGAAGCCTTTGAGCTTGTCAGCTAGAGTCGACGGCTGTGCGACCTCTGCCTTATAGCTTGAGCGATACTCTCCAGAAAGAACGGCCTTCATGGAAAGAGCGATCTTCTTCGCCTGCTTATCGATCGAGATAACGACGGCCTTAACTTTGTCTCCCTTGGAAACTTTGTCAGATGGCTTCTCTACCCGCTCTTCAGCAATTTCAGAGATGTGCACAAGTCCTTCGATACCAGTTTCGAGTTCAACGAAGATCCCGAACTCAGTGATACGAACAGCTTCACCTTCGACGGCAGAACCGACCGGCATACGCTCTTCGATCTTCTTCCATGGATCTTCCTCGAGCTGCTTAAGGCCCAGGCAGAATTTCTGGTTCTCAGCATCGACAGTGACGACGGCCGCACGGAGCTTCTGGCCGACCTTGAATTCTTCAGAAGGATTTACATTCTTCTTGGTCCAAGAAAGGTCAGAGACGTGAATGAGGGCGTCGACTTCTTCATTGAGGTCAAGGAAGAGACCGAAGTCGACAACCGCCTTCACGGTACCTTCGACGATCTTGCCAATGGCGTACTTGTTCACCAGATCATCCCAAGGGTTCGGCATAAGCTGCTTAAGGCCCAGAGAGAT
>JAIYDC010000115.1 GCA_027487685.1 Pseudomonadota bacterium
CTTAGTAAAGAGTTTTATAAAGGGCTCGATCTGTGTTGGATTAAACTGGGACTTCAGAAGCTCTGTCGCACCAATAATAATCGCCAGCGGGTTATTAATCTCGTGAGCTATACCGGCCGAGATCTGACCGAGGGAGGCGAGTTTACTCGTCTCAATCAATTCCCGCTGCCGAAGCTGAAGCTCCATAAGTAGAATCGAATCCTTTGCGTCTTTTACCGCGAGTACGTAGGAAAAATGACGTCCTTCGAAAACCTGCTTAAATGACTTAAGTGAAATGATGACTTGAACTTGAGTATTCTGAGGATCGACTAAGAAAACACATTTATCATTGACCTCAATTCCTTGCTCAATCCGAAGCTTAAGGAATTCTTTGTCATCATTGGTGGCCACAAAATCTAGAATATTTCTGCCTAGACCTCCGTCATTAACTGTAATGAGTTTCCTTGAATTCTCATTCGTGAGTAAAATCTCTCCACTAGAATCTATGAAGAAAAGAGATTCATTCAGTGCTGTTAAGATAGAGACGTTGAACTCCTTACTTTGTTGAATTTTATGAATAAGGTCATTAAATGCACTAGATACGGCCATGTTCTCAACCGATGCATTTCGATTATCCAGGGAAATACTTCTACCCTCCATGATCAACTTCGCTTGGCCTATCAGGGCCTGAGTATCGGAGGCGATCATTATGGATATCGCCAAGCTCAAGACCAAGAAAAGAGCGAATACGATGATGAGATTATTTTTTCGATCGGTAAAAACACGGTGTATGCGATCAGCTAAAAAGTCAATTTCTTGAATAATCCGGACCTGATAGGACATTACCTTCTGAGTCACCACTTTAACCTGATCAAGGTCAAGCCTGTCACCGTTAAGTTCTTTGATAAGTTCAAAAAATGGGTAGGCCTGCAGTTTCCAGGTCTTGGAGAATTCCACCATATTCTCAACGATCTCTTCAAATTCCCGACAGCTCAGCACTTTTTTTTCAAGCAGATCAATTTCTGCGAATGCACCATACTTAAGAGAGAGGTCAACTTTATGACCAGACAGCTTCTGCTGGGAAAAATAGGCAAGATCACTTTCGATCCGATAGAGATCAATGGTCAAACCATGAGCGATTTTTTCAATTCCCTCAAGGCAAGTTATCTTTTGCGAGTTGTTTCGTTCAAGTAAAAAGAAAACAACGGAAACAATAAGAAGACCAATACTCGAAATTCGAATAAGCCAAACACTTGATCTTCTTTTGGGAATTAAATTCATTCTGTGATTTTAACTTCTTTAACCTTGTATTCGGGGGAAGGCTTCCAGGCACTTCTGTTCATCACTCCTAGACCTCCCAGCGCCACGCCCACGACATTAGGGATGAAACCTTCGTCGAACTCCCTTGCCGGAGCCAGCCCCGACCTGAATTTCATTTCGATGAGGTATCGATCGTAGGTAGCCTTATCCATGGCTAAGACTTCACGTAGGAAAATGGCATATCCTTTGCTCTGAACCGAGGGAACGACGGCCACAATTTTCTCTCCGCTGCTCCAAAGAGTCTCTTTTTTTAGAATGTAGTTTTTCAACAGGGCCCTACTTATAGATGTGATCGGATTATTTTCGTGAACGAGCACCACGACATCTTGTGCGAAGGCATAACTTTCTAACGTAAGGATAGCAATTACGAGAAGGAGGTTTTTCATATTTGGTGTTCTCACTAAAATGATATGACAGTGCCGAGTTCTAATGACACATAATCTCTATCGTCTCCTTTGGAGTCGCGTCTAGTTCCACCCTCATATTCATGGAATGTCATTGTGATGATGTTTCTCCAATACGTGTAGGGAAGATAACTAAACCCAACAGAATATTCATATTTTTTATAAGGATCATAGGAACCAAACGACTTCGATAGGCCCAGGGGGTCATCGACATAGTCAAGCCGTGAGACAAGTACGTATTTCTTATCGGCATCTAAGTAGAGATAAGGTTCGATATAAAAGCCTCTGGCATAATCCGGAACACTTTCAATCTTTGAAAAGTAATACTCGCTTCGCCCTTCAAATCGACCAATGGACCATGAGAAGTCTGTTCCGTAGCTTTCGAAATTTGCATTCTCGACACGAATTCGCGAAAAGGCATCAGCTCTCTTTCCCCAGAAACTACTCGCTCCAAATTTAGCAGTATCATTGGGTAGGTTCCACTCGAGCCTTAAACCAGTACTCATGGCATGATTGTTCACGTGGTTCGTACCGCTATAGGCAAAATAATTAAACGTATGTCCTTTAGTATCGACTTTCCCCTTATAGTTCACTCCGGTGACGTGCTCATCAAAGATCAGAAAGTTGTCTCCGGAAGTTCTTATCCCGAGTGGCTTCTCATTCTGCCAGCGGAGAAAATCAAAGTGATTGTAGTAGTTGGAGTAGCCAAAAGGAGTGATGATACTACCGATCTGGATCTGCTGATTATTTGAATAGGCATACTCTATAAATATATCCTCGGCCTCGATCTGGGCTTCGGCCCCATCAAAAGTGCGTTCCGCCGTATTCTTGTTCGAAAGCTTTTTTTCCTGCTCGAACTCAATGTGAAGGAAATAACTTAGATCATTTCCGATTTCACCTCGGGACATGAACCCATACTCGATCTCATCCGCGAGTAGTTCCGTACCATGCTTAGGGTTTGAGTTATAGGTCGCTGTGGCGTTAATGTAGCCACCGAACTGGATGGTATCTGCGCCCATTGTCTTGACTTGACCCTTTTGCTGGCTAAGTTCAGCCACGATTTTTTCGAGCTCCCCAAGCCTCTGTTCAAGTTTTTGATCTGTTTGGGCGTGGGACTCTAGACTCAGCAGTGCACAGAAAAGGAAAATGGATTTAAACAAGGAAACCTCACAATAATTATTCCCTCTATCCTAAGAAAATTTGATAAAAAATCTAATCAATTATTTTATGCGGCAAGAAGCTAACCTGAAATCCATAATCTCCTCTCAAAATTCTGACCATCAAGCTCAGATCGAGCCGACTCTTCTATCTTAAAGATGGAGGGCGCAAGGTGAGGTCGAATTAACATTAGATTGATTTATTATTAAGAAACTTATATTAATCAGCCCCACCCCTTTAGGAGTCTTAAGATGCATCCATTTGAATCCCACATCCGCAATGTGCAGGACTTTCCCAAGCCAGGGATCGTCTTCAAAGATATCACTCCCCTCCTGCAGGAGCGGTTCCCAGAAGTTATTACGGCCATGTCCCAGGGCATCGATTGGACAAAAATTGACTACATCGTCGGCATCGAGTCCCGAGGATTTATTCTTGGCGCGGCGATGGCACAGCTTCATGGCAAGGGCTTTATCCCGATGCGAAAGAAGGGAAAACTCCCTCCGCCGGTAATCGCTGAGACATACGCCCTTGAGTACGGCACAGATACACTCGAAATGATTCAAGAAGAGAAGTCGGGCCGGGTTGTCCTCGTCGACGATGTCCTGGCAACTGGGGGCACACTCCGTGCAGCGGCCAAATTGTGCGCCAAGAATAAACTCGAAGTGACAGCGATGTCCCTTCTGATTAACCTGACCTTTTTAAATAAGTTTAAAGAAGAAGGTTTACCTGTCATATCGGTACTGGACTATTAATCCTATCTTTTAAACCACCCAGAATGATTTACAATCTTTGGTATGTGGATCATTTTGGGTTTATTCTTCTCGGCCGCCAGCGCGCTTGCTCTCGAATCCTTCGATGTCATGAAGAACGTCAAGATTATCCGTGTACTCCCGGACAATGTCGTTGTCATTAACCGTGGCATCGAAGACGGTCTTTCAAGAAATGATCATGCGAAGTTTTCCAATGAGGTTGCCGGCTACAACTCCCGAGCGATCTGCCTGAAGACCACGGTTGACCTTTCCTATTGGAAGATCTACCGGGTGCCCAACGCCGAAGCCTTCTCCCTCGATTACACCTATACCATTTCTGGCCTAAGTGATCGCGAGATCCCCATGCCGACGGCCAAGCTACGGAATGGTCAGTATTCCATCAAAGACCCTGTGTCAAAGCGCAAGGATCCAGGAGTCGATCCATTTAGTATCAAATCTGATCTACCAGAGCAGCTGACGGAGCGTGACCTCATCGAAACAGTGGGCCCTGAGCGGCGCCAGCTTTTCATCGAACGCTCTCTCAACCAGGATCAATTGAAGCGTGACCTCGAGGACTACAGAGTCTCTGTCTTTGCATCACCCTTTATGCGCCAATCAATCAACGAGGGCGAAAGTATCCGTTATGGTGTCCGTGCTGGCAATCTCGCGTCAAAGTATCGCCTTCAGACCCAATTCGAGGAGCAACGAACCCGCCTCCGTGACCCGGTTACTCGGGAACAGGTCTCTACCCGGACGACGAACGGTCAGCTCCAATTTGTGATCCATCACCTCTCGCCAACGGTATCGAGCTTAAGCCTTATAAACTATAATGCTCAAAGGTTCAGCGAACTGGGTACGCCCATTTCCCACTGGCTTGTTGGCCCCATGGGCTTTACCTGGCATCTCTTCCAATCGAAGAGCTGGGAGTATGTGGACCTCTCTTACGTCCCTCTCTACGATACCCGCCAGACAGAGGTCCTGGTCGAAGGTGGCAGCAAAGTGGACATAAACTCGCAACGCGGAATCCGCCACGGATTCCGGTTGGCGATGAAGACCCGGATCAATGAGCGGGTAGCTTTTGAAAACCTTCTTTGGGTACGGCCATTTCAAGACATTACGACCTGGGAAATCGAAGAAGATAATTTGAATCTGGTCAATGACCTAAAACTTGTGTTTAGTCTGACAGAGAATCTCTTTTTCGACTATAACCTCGTCTTCCAGCGGGATAAGCTGTGGCGGACGGTGAGTCGCCTTCCAGAGACGAACACCATTAACTCGCTCAACATGCGGTACGATTTCGACCTCTAGGAAAACGTCAGAGAAAATCCCCATGAAAATCCAACTTGCTGCTCTCTTGATGATTCTCCCCGTGGTTTGCAATTCAGCGACTTCAACGGATGGCCGGAACGGAAAAATAATCGAGCTTACCGTTCAGGCCGGCGTTGATTATAGAATGAGTCCTACCCAATTGAGCGCCATGTATTTCTTAAACTCTGATAATCTTCTAGGCTTCAAGGTAGGATCAGACAGAACGATCGAGGAGCGACAGACAAGCGTGGCCGTGCAGTACAAGCACTTCTTAGAAAATTCGTTCTACGTCTCAGGGGAGATCTTTTACTTAAATACGAGAGAGGATGTAAATTACTTCTGGGAATCTGTTTTTAGGAAAAATGGGGATTATGCTGATTACAAGTCTTTAGGAGCAGGGATCCGAATCGGTAACCAATGGACCTGGAAGTACTTCACTCTCGGTTGCGACTGGATTGGTTACGGGAGAAGATTTGGAACTTTCCAGAAAGATACTCATAAACTCAATATGAACACTTATACGTTATTGAATGTCATCGTCGGGGTAAGCTTTTAGACCTCCTTCGTGAGCCACGAAAGGTACTCCCGGTTCCCAGACTTACCTTCAATGGGCGAGTCGATCGTCTGTTCAACCCGCCAGCCATGTTGACTTGCGAAGGCCAGCACCTCGGCAAGCACCGCCGCCTGGACCGTAGGGTCTTTGATCACACCATCCCTCGGAAGGCGCTCACGTCCGGCCTCGAACTGCGGTTTAACGAGAACGATAAGAGACGCTTTGGGTCTGAGCAACTGGTGGACCTGTTTTAAGACCTTGGTTATGGAGATAAACGAGAGGTCCATCACAGCGCCATCGGCAAGCTCTGGGAGTGCGGTGAGTTCACGCACGTTTGTCCCTTCTAGGTTCACCACGCGAGTATCGCGCTTAAGTTTCTCGGCGAGTTGTCCGTGACCCACATCGATGGCGTAGACCCTCCGCGCTCCATTTGAGAGAAGGACCTCGGTAAAACCACCGGTGCTCGCCCCAATATCAAGGAAGACAAGATCCTTAACCGGCACAGCAAAAGCCGCCAGAGCACTCTCAAGTTTAAGCGCCCCACGGCCCACGAACTGTGGGGCCAGGACTTCTATATTAGCGGAGGGATCAATGAGTTCGCCTGCCTTCCGCAGGATAACACCGTTGATCCGGACGTCACCGTGCTCGATCATGCTTTTTGCCTGAGAACGAGTAGCAACCAGTCCCTGATCGGCCAGGACCTTATCCGCGCGCTCTTTCACAGAGTAAATTCGCCAGAGAAGCAGTGGGTGACTTCACCGGAATAGTGAATCTTGTCGCCGAGGAGGATATGTTGCGTGCCTCCAAGAGTTTTGAGTGTGATGTTTCCGGTCCAGTTGTACCAGTGGTTAAGTGCTAACCCGCAGGCCGTAAGACCCGTGCCGCAGGAGAAGGTCTCATCTTCTACGCCCCGCTCATAAGTCCGGACATAGGCACTCTGGGTCTCCGGAAGGATCTGGAGGAAGCTCACATTGGTGCCATTTGGAAAGAGCTTATTGAACCTGTACTGGGGGGCCCGGGATTTGATGTCGATGCGCTTGGCCTCATGGACTTCGAAGACGAGGTGGGGAACTCCGGTGTTAATGTAAAAAGCGCGGTTATACTCATTCAACGCCGATAAATCGTAGATATTCTTGTCCTTGATCTCTGACATCTCGACGGCGAACCTTCCGTCCCGCCGAATGACCTCGTAGAGGCTATTCATCGTCTGGATCCGGTAGGAGTCCCTAGCACCATGGCATTTATCATCGAGGTAGGTGGCGAGGCAGCGGATACCGTTACCGCACATCTCCGCTTCGCCCCCATCGGAGTTATAGATCCGCATCCTTCCGTCAGCGTCCTCAGCGGGCCCAAGGACCAAGATGCCGTCCGCCCCAATTCCGAAGTGCCGGTCACACATCCTCGCAATGACCTTAGGGGACAAATCCACGCTCGGTCGATCGAGAATGATAAAATCGTTACCATTGCCTGAGTATTTTGAGAACTTGAGGGTGTTTTTCATGAGAATTACTTAACACAGAGGCAGAAATAATGGAATAGTGCGTCTAGCCCAAGAAATGGACAAAAACGCCTCCCAGTTATTGGCAAGAGTCTGTGGATAAAGTAAATTATGACTTCTTTAGGGGACTATAGCTCAATTGGTTAGAGCTCCCGGCTCATAACCGGGTGGTTACAGGTTCAAGTCCTGTTAGTCCCACCACTTTCTTACCAAAACCTTTTTTCAGAAGTTATGTTATAAATACTCGGAATCTGAGTGAGGAACAAAAAGTTGTGATTGTGAAGGAAGTGGACCATCACTTCTTCCTTAAGCTGGTTTCTTTTTCGCTTTCTTATAAACATTCCAAAGCCTATCCAGATCCTCACATAATAGTTGGGTCAAAAATGTAGTGTAGGGCAACCCCTGAAGCTTTGCCATTGTTTGCGCTCTTTCCAAGTGATCACTATCCAAGCGCATATTCACTTGCTGCGATTTGATCAAAGGAACATTCTTTTTCTTCTCAGCAGTTGATGTGATCTCTTCGATCTCTTTTGAGCTTAATTTTTCAAGGGCGCTCTTTTTCTTTTTCATTTTTTGCTCCTCTTTCTTCTATAGGCATTAACCACGCCCAAAACTTCCATCTTTTCGCCTTCAAACAACCGAATTATCCTATACACTTTTTCTGAATCAGCGAGTTCAATGTCAGCAATCGCCTGATAGCTAAGACCTCTTCCTCTCAAGTCTTCAACTTTCTTCATAAGTAACTTATCTTCGTTTTTCCTCTGCCCTATAAACTCAATTTCAGACTCAATTCGCTTCTCCTCATTGTTAGTTTGGAAACTCACCGAAAAGCTCCGGGAGGTAATTTGTACATGGGGGCATCAGAATCAGCTGAAGTCGATTACTTGAAATGTTATAGAGAGCTATTTATTAGCTACCTTTTGAGGCTTTCATGAAAATGCATTCTAGCTCGTTGGTCATGGCGATTTTTTTTGTGTCCATTTCGGCAATAGCAAATGCGTCAGTAACTTGTCCTTGGTCAAAACCTGATGATCTCTTAGTGATCGACTCTGCGAGATCGTTGCCAAGCAAGAAGCTTTCGCGAGATTACGTTCTACAAGACTTGAATTGCTTTAAGGTAATAGCAAATCAATACGTTTACGATTATCCAAATCCGCCATCTCTGCTTTTAGGGAGACTTGCCTCGCTACAAGCTCTGAATGGAGAATATGCGGCATCGGAGCTTGCTAGTAAACTCTTTAACCTTCACGATGGAATGACCGATTTCCATTTCGGCTATCAAATTGGTGAGCAAAGTCTAGAGCTTAAAAAAAAAAAAAAAAAAGAAGTCGTACTCACCGATGCTCTAGAGTCAAAAAAAATTATTCCGGTTGTAACCAAGAATGGGCCTGCGACTTATTACAGGCCAGAGGATTTCTTTGGCGATTTAACTCAAGATCAGACACAGTTCATTCGCCGTGTATCCAAATCAGATAGTAATTTTATCATTGATTTGCGAGGGAATGGTGGCGGGGACGATAATTTTGCGTTCGAACTTGCGAAAGTCCTTTTCACTCGAAGTGAGAAGATTCCACAGGCCAAGAGCTTTCAAGCGGGGTCTCTCTTTGTGTACGCTGGCCTGCTGAATACCCTGCGCGCCTTGGATTATCGTGGAATGGAATATTTTGAACAGCAAGTCCTTGAAGCTTTAAGTTCAGTAAAAAGTTTTAGCGACCTTCTCTTGTCAGAATTTGAAGAAGAGTCAGACACTCTTGTTGGAAATAGAAAGAAACCCTTTGATGGAAGGATAATTCTTCTCATAGACGGAGGATGTGCTTCGAGTTGTGAAACAGTCGTTGAAAAACTTATGAATCACCCACGGGTGACTCTTGTGGGACAGAACACTTTTGGTGCCCTTCATTTCAGTAATCCTGCAATGTACCAACTTCCTAACTCAGGAATCTTTGTTCGCATCCCAACGCTTCGTCAAATTCTTGAGAATGATGCCCCAGAAGGGGTAGGATACGCGCCGGATGTATTTGCTGAAACCGTTGACCTTGCCAATTTGAGTCTGGAGTAGTCTCCGATTTTAAACCGGTATTAATGGGATGAGATTCTTCGCAGAAAATCTATATCGATTGTATTGCTCTAATCTATAGTAGCCCCTCATAGGAACGGTCCATTAGTGATGACTTAAGAGTAACAAGCTTCATTTCGTCTAAGGCAAAGACTTCTCATTTCTGTTGAACAAACGGTGATCTCCAACAAACCGGCCCACCAATGTATGATACTTTTTTGATTGATCAGCTAGCCAAAAACTCTTACCATTAGATTACTAGTATTTTACATAGTGCGTTGCGCCTTAGCTCAAGTGAGAATAGATGACACCAGAAACTCATTTTCTTATTGTTGATGACTACTCGAATATTCGTACGCTCGTGCGCACCCAGCTCAATGGATTAGGTTTCGTAAATGTCGTAGAACATGAAAACGTCGACAATGCCGTTTCTTTCCTGGAAAGCAATCCGGCCAGGCCTGTGGACTTTATAATATCTGACTGGAACATGCCGGGAAAAAGCGGGTTGGATTTTCTTAATTGGGTTCGGGCCTCGAATAAGTATAAAAATCTTCCGTTTCTCATTATCACCACTGAAGATGAACAGATTAAAATTATGAGTGCGATTCAGGCAGGAGTTAGCAACTTTATTTTTAAGCCATGGGAACCCGAAGAACTCGGGATTAAGCTTCAGCTATGCTGGAAAAAGCATAATAAATAGAGCTCTTGAAAGATTTTTTCTTCAAACGATTTCCTAAAACTGTTGAAAACGGTAGTGACGACTTCTATATTCGCACAACTTTTCTTACCCACAGGATCTTTAACAGGAAATGCTTGTAATAACTAAAAAGCCCTTACGAAATGAGGAAATCGATTGGCCGCCTCAGGCAATTGCTCCAGTTTCCCAAATTCACAAACCATGGCCATTGCTTCCCAGATTTTAGCAACAGCTGGATGATCATGCGCCTTTTCAGCTGCACTAGCAGAAGACCATTCAAAGATTTCAAGTATCGTCCCGTCACTTGATCTTCCGATGAAAGAGTCCCTATCTGTGGTGAGACCATACTCCTTTAAGATAGAAAAATGTTTTTGAACTAACTTTTCAAGCTCCGCAAGCTTCCCTTCCTTTGGTCTATACATGGCAATGACAACTTCGGGCTTATTCATAAATGGTCCTTTATTTAAAAAAATTCAGCCAATCACCTACGACTCGCTGAAGTCTTTCATTATTTAAAATGTAGTGCCGCTCTCGACCTACCTTCTCTACACTGATCAATCCTGCTTTTTCTAAAATACCTAAATGCCTAGTCATGGTAGGCCAGCTGCAATTAAATCTTTCCACGATTTGGCCCGCCGTCATCTGTCCACCTCTCCCAAGGAGGACGACAAGAACCTTTCTACGCGCCTCATGCGACAAAGCTGCAAACACTACTTCAAAATCCTCTAAATCTTTCTCAGCTCTACTAATGGTCATGCAGTATTTAGCTTTTATGCTAATTAATTGTCAACTTTGAAAATCGATACAACATACTGAATTTACAAACATTGACCACCAACTAATAATTTAGTTGACTTAAACTAAGTACTTAGTTGAAACTTGTCTTCATGAAAAAAAATTCTGAAAGCGAGAAGCTGCTCACTGATACTGAGCTCGAGTTAATGACCATTCTCTGGAAGCTAGGTGAAGGCTCTGTAGCCGAAGTCATGGAAAATCTTCCACAGAGTCGTGAACTTGCATACACCTCTGTCTCCACCATCCTTAGAATTCTAGAGCAGAAACTAGTTCTAAAAACACGAAAGGTAGGGAAAGGCCACATCTACATTCCAGCGCTTCAAAAAGACACATACGAAAAGAAGGCCGTCAGGCATGTTGTGGATAAGGTCTTCGATGGAACACCATCCCTACTTGTGAAGCAGTTATTAGATACAGGTAACCTTTCTGAAGAAGAACTCAACGACATAAAGTCCATGCTCTTGAAAATGGAGAATAACAAGTGACAGTGGTTACGTTCATCAATTCTTATTTCTGCTTAAATCTACTCATTGTTGTTGGGTATTTTTTATTTAGAAGATTAAAGATTAAGTCTTCCAACCTTTTAGAAATTCAGTATTTCACTCTGCTCACATTTTTAGGATTATCAGGAATTCAACCGTTTTTACCAAAACAGGGTTTCAGTAATTCAACGGTCAAGGTTTGGGCCGCAACCTCAATGGATGCTCTTCAGGCCTCTAACTATCTACCAGAAGCACAAGTCGTCAGCTTTGCCCAATCAGGTACCGCCCAAATACCGGGAGGATCACCCTTCATACTTATAATAACCCTGGCCATCGCTGCCCTTGTTTGTTTGTGGTGCTTGTTTAAGGAAGGCACAATATTAAGACAAATTATCAAGTCATCATACATTTTGAGGCGCCGTGGAAAAATCCAACTGTTAATCAATGATCAGATTCAGATGCCGTTTTCATTCTGGCTGCCAGGCAAATACTATACGGTCATTCCCAGTTCATTTCTCACTAAGGATGAGGACTTTAAAGTTTCTGTCTATCACGAGTTTCAGCACCATCGACAAGGGGACACGAAGTTTATCCACATTTTGATTTTGTTAAAGGCCATTTGCTTTTTAAACCCCTTTGTCCACTTCCTCTTTAAACATGTGAGTGAAACCCAAGAGCTGGCCTGTGATGAGCAGGTTCTTCAATCAAAGAAAGTTTCAACTGATAACTACATCGGCTGCTTAATACGAGTGGCCCAAACAAGTGTCTCCAAGAAATACGATCCTGTGTGCGCAGCAGGGCTGTGTTTCAAAAAGGGACACCATATCCTTAAGAGGAGGATTGAAATGATGAATGTAACAAAAAGCGGACTTGGAGGGTGGGCCAAACCATGCACACTGCTCTTAATCACCTTGATGGTTTCATTAACCGTCTATGCGTCTAGGAATTTGGTCCAGGATCGAAGAGTCAGTTTAGAAGAAGCCAACCAGCTTGCTATGAATGCTGCCTCGGGATCAGACTTTCCAATTACTGTTAACAGTGAAGTTTTAGCACAACTTAACCGTTTCCTTGGAACTCCTGAGGGCCGTGAGTATATCCGGTCTGCCCTTGAAAGAAAGAAAAACTATGATCGAATTCTTTCTGATGCGAGCCAGAAGTACCATACGCCGAAGGAACTCAATGCTATTCCAATTGCCGAATCAGGTTATCAAAACCTACCGAGCAGGTTCTCGTTTAAAGCCGCAGGCCCCTGGATGTTCATTCCATCCACGGCAAGGAAATACGGCATGAGAGTTGAAAATGGAGTAGATGAAAGACTGGATGTTGCCAAAGAAACTGATGCTGCACATCGATATCTGCTATCCAACAAACTCCTTTTCAATGATTGGCAATTGGCCATATTTGCTTACAACGTTGGGGAAGGTGCAGTTGAAAGAGGAATAAAGAAATATGGGACACGAGATGTTTGGGAGCTTTCCAAGCACGTCCGTGGTGATAAGAACTACATGGCCAAGGTTATGGCATCTGTTATCATCATGGGGAATCCTGAAATTTTGGCCCAGTAAGAAATCAGAGGTCACTCATTTCTTGAGTGGCCTCCTTTTCTAAAACACCAAATTACCACAACCTATTGCTTGATCTTCAGAGGACGAATCACAAGTTGTGCTTGAACTGTCCCTCTATTAAAAGGGATCGGTTCATCCTGGATGAGAATCGGCTTTAATGCTGAAGCACTTTCAAGACTTACTTTATGTACATTTCCATTTCGTTTTGTGCCAGATCCTGATCTTAACATGGCATACAGATAGATGCTTTTATTTGTGTATTGGATGAGATGGATTTCTGATTTAAAAGTAATATTCTCAGCAGATATTTTGTGACGATCCCATCCATCGACTCCACCATTTATACCTTTGGCGAAACTCTTTTCAAGAGCGATCCTGATTGTAGGAATTTCATTTTCCTGTGGTAGGAACTCAGTACAGGTTCCACCATTAAGGCAAGTTTTGACTCGTATCGCACGCTCGAGGGTAAAGGTTTCCTTGGCCAGAGAAAATTGTGGAAAAAAAAGTAACAAAAACAAAAAATTCATTTGGACCTCTATGTCTGTGATTCATATCTTCAACTCTACCGATCTCAGGAAATTTAGAACCCAGGCAACCCAGTAGATGCCTCACTCACCTATTTCTTCGTGATAGATTCCCAACGACAACGGCAAGTAAGATAAGACCTCCACCAAGAATCATCGGCCATCGAATTTCATCTCGAAAAAAAATATACCCAAAGAATACGGCCGAGAGAGTGTGTAGGCCATCAAACAACGCCAATCTATGTCCATCGAAGAATCTGAGTAACCAATAAAGAATTGCATAACAAAGAACACAGGAAACGATGGAAACAAATAAAATGGAGCCTAGACCTCTTGAAGTTAGATCTGAGACTTCTGAAAATTGATGATAAATTATTCCTTGAAGGACCCACATGAAAAGGGCGGTTGAGACCTGTGCTATCGCAAGATACTGAGCGGTGTCCACCTTGCTTTTGAATTTCTTCGAGTATACGAATACAAGAGCTTCACAGACATACGCCATAAGAATCAAAAGAGCACTAATGCCTGCAATCTCGAAAGTTGAAACCTGATACTTTCCTACAAGCAACAGAATCAAACCGAGAACACCAATCAAGAGGGAAAAAATGAATTGTTTCTGTGGTCGCTCATTGAGAATCAGGACTGATACCAGGGAGGTAATGATAGGACTCATGGCCGCCATCAGAGCAAAATTCGAGACGCCTCCGAACTTAAGTCCATAAAGAGTTCCGAAAGAAGCGACTCCGTAACCTAGAAGTCCAAGGCATGAAATTATCCCAAAGTCTCGCAATGGAATCTTTCTCCAGCTCTTCGTTAACAACAAATATATGCTAAAGATCATACCTGATATTGACCAACGGATTGTAATATAAAGTTCTACCGGAATCTCTTCGATAACAAATCTTGAAGCGGTGGGCGTGAGGCCCCAGACGATCTGTACCATGAGAGCAATTACATAATAACGGGTGAAACCTTGTCGAAAATCAATCATAGAAAAACTTCAACATCTGATGAAGAATTTTCTCGAAGCCACTTCATCCTGGATTCCCAGTTACCCGTATGAATTTCTAGTTTGTTGCCACTCGGATCAAGGAAATAGAGTGAAGCTCCTGGTGTGGAATTTTCCTGCCAAACCTTAGCACCGGAGCTAATAATCCGTTGGCTGAGGTCGTTAAACTCTGAGATCGAAACAGTTAAGGCCAAATGTGAGTATAGAGGACTTACATAGGCATCAGCTTTCATTTGAACAAGCGCTATCCAATCGTTGCCTGCGAGGAAATAGGCAGATGTATTTCTTCTGATGGCCAGTGCCTTCAGCCCTAAAATATCACGATAGAAGTCGAAACTTGCGTTAAGGTCATTCACGCTCAACGTAACATGATTAATTCCTGAAATGGCCATAAGCTTACTTTGATTATGAGCTTGTCGTTATACCGAAATATTATCTTGCATGTCGTGTTAAATCTATAAATTGAAAAAAAGTTAATGGACTAGTCTTGCTGTTACACTCCTTCCTCGCATGTTACCTAAAGGCATAATTTAAAGGAGGTCTCTTTTGAGATATTTGAATGTTATGCTCATCTGTCCGCTTAGTCTGTCAATTTTGGTGCCTCTACAAGCAGCAGTCAAGATTGACTCCACCAAGAGGAATACTTGTGATGAACTTAACCAGTCTTGGACACACACAACAGATCGCATTGTTCTAGTTGATACATCGAAGTGGTTACTTCATGAGTTTCTCCAGAATCGTGAAGTTGCCCGGAGAAGAGGTGCTTGCCCAGGAGGTGCTGAAGAATTTGCAGGATATGCAACCTCTTCTGATCGCTACAGCTGTGCTTTTGGGATAATCTGCGACTAGATATTCCGAAACGCTAGTTTTGGCGGCTGTTTCATTTCAGTGTCAACACTCAGATTCAACGCCCCGCTCAAGCCACCGATTTTATTGTCACCCCAGAAATACTGTTTCAAAATTTAGCATAGACCGGCATTCACCATCTTCTCTAAATCTATGTAAATCTTTCAAGAGAATGATTACCGCCCACGAACCTATGTCAAAGTAGGGTTAGAAAATCATCACATCAGCGGGGCCTACGTGAATTTAATTACAGCACTTCTCCTGGTATCGTTCTCGGGACTCGCGTCCGCTCAATTAACCACCTTAACCAATCTGGAGTTAAAAGAAGAATTGAATAGGGTCACAGGCCTGGATTACGTCAGCCTTGATTATAAAGAGGCGAGAGTAAAAATGTTCAACATCATCTATTTGGAAAAAGATGAAACGGGATACTTTAACAAGGACGTCTATTGCCAAACCAAATACTACAGAGCGTTCAAAGAGGGGATTCCTGATGAGGAGATCCCTGATCACACCGTGATGAATACTGAGCATACCTGGCCTCAGAGCCGCTTTAATAAAGAACTCAATCAAGAGGTACAGAAAACAGACCTTCATCACCTCTACACAACTTTTTCCAAAATCAATGCGGAACGTGGCAACTACCCCTTCGGAAACGTCGGAGTCAGCACCAACAGGAAGTCTCTTTTTTGCCAAGGGCCCAAGGTAGGAACTCCAATAAACTACGGCGGAGGAATCTTTTTTGAGCCGGCCAATGAGCACAAGGGCAACGTAGCTCGTGCTCTTTTTTACTTCTCTGTAAGGTACAAGGTCGCAATTAGTACAACGGAAGAGATCTTTCTCAAGTTTTGGCATATGACAGATCCGGTAGATGAGCTTGAGAAGCAAAGGAATGAAATTATCTTCTCGATCCAAAAGAATAGGAATCCATTTATTGATCAACCGGAACTGGTTCTTCAGATTTCAGATTTTTAGTTAGAACTTTGGTAAGCTGAACCATGCCATTTTCGGTATGTGTAATTGCATATCCTCGGGACATGAATAACTTAAGAATCGGTGTATGATTTTCTGCCGTGTTGTAGACAATCTTAGTGACCCTATTTTTTGTGAACCACGCCTCGACGTGATTTATGAGCTTTGATGCTCCCCCAATTCTTCGGCAGGATTTTTCTATGAAAACTGTGGAAAAAAGTCCGCCAGGAGAATTATAGTCGATGCGTGCAATTGCGTGTCCAATTATGGCCTTTGACTGATCCTCTAAAATTAAGACTTTACCATTTGTCTTCTGTAAGTCCAAGTGCCAACGAACTCGTTCTATCAACCAGTCCAGCGAATACATTGTCTCGCCTTTCTCAGGTCCAAGAACTTCAACTAGTGTCTGCTGCATCCGCTGGGCTACGAGATTAATTTCGAAATCCGAGCCGGGATCAATAACTCGAATCTTCAATTAAAACCTACTTTCGTACACATATTTAGGAAAGACAAATGAAGACTTCAACATCAAACTTCCCTTGTAAAAATCTTTTCAGTGATTATCCATGATCTTTGAAATTGAAAATGACAGTCTCAGTGGTATGTAAAAACAGCAAAATAGCGAGCTACAAATTTGTTTAAGTATTCCCCGTTCAAACTGTCCCGTTGGCCTTTATCATACACCATTTCATAACATGGACATAGATGCCCGATCAAAAACATCCTAGGAGGTAACATGAAACTATTAACTTCTTTTCTTATGCTCGGACTTTCCTTCTCTGTTTTCGCTCAGCTCTCTTTTAGTGAGTAAAACGCATTTGTAGAGGTTATCGCCAAAAATGATCGTCGAAACCTTTGGAGAACTGGAGCGGTAGACGTTACGATCTTCGTAACTAGACCGACCAAAGGCCAAATTGAAGAGCTCATCCGGAGCAACAATGAAACCAGAACCCCTTAACAGGAATCGGATCGCGAGCATCTACAGCTGCCACCACACGCCGGCCGCCTGTGTGGTTTAGGTCATCGATTTTTTGCGGGGAAGTCCTTGGAGGTTCAGGGTCTACTCGGCGGTGGGTTCTCTTGACCCCGAGGAATGAGAGATACCGCTCAATCATGAAGCAAACTTCCTCTGATTAAGACCTAAGCAATCACAATTATCGGGTTGATCAGAACCCAACGGTGGAAGTTCTGATCACCTTTGAAGACCTGAGGAAATTGATTTAAAATAGACTTATCAATAAAGCTAAGCCGATTAGTTGGAGGTCGTCGCAAATGAAGAGTCTAAAGCCCCGGCTTTCACGTCCAATACCCACTCATGAATCTCGCGCTTTCCATGCCGCTCGGAACCTTCGCTATACTCCGGATAAATTTAAAACCTATAACGATTGGTTTTACTTTATTCATATCGACCCCTACACCAGAGTACTCCACGCTGCAGGTATGGTTAGCGGAGTCTCATTCTACCTCTTTTCTCTTTACAAATTTTTTAGTGTGGGGGTTCATAATGGGGCATTCGCCACACTTGGCGCAGGAGCTTTCTTTTTCTACGTCTTCCCCCTATTGAGCCACTACCTCTACGACGGCGGCGGAGCGAAGTCGACACCAGGCAAGTTCATCCCTACCCTGATCCCGGTCATCCATATTAACCTCATGACTCTCACAGGCCGCTATGACCCTTGGCTGAGGGGCTTCGTGAAGAAGTATCCGTTTACGGTGGAGGCTTGGGCGCTGGAGGAAGTCCCCGAGAAGGTTGAATAGAAGGCCAATCATACGGGGCCATGCGGTCGCAAGAACCTAAAAAATCTTGATCTGCAAAATCTTAACTCTATGTTAGAGTTGGGAATGTCTGAAAATCAAAAAGCTCTGTGCGTTTTGCCCTGGATTCACGCCAGTATTGGCAGCTCAGGCAAAGTCTTTCCTTGCTGCAAAGTTATTTGCTTCGAGCAGGATGGTTTCGGCAATCTCCACCAAAACAATTTGGACGATGTCAGAAACAACCAAAGGTTTAGAGAATTTCGTGAAATGATGCTAAATGGACAGTCACCCCTTATATGCAAAGGCTGCTACTCCGAAGAATCTTCTGGCGTGGCCAGTATGCGGGAAGGGTTCGGGCAACAGTATGCCAGCATATACAATGAAATCATTCAGAATAGGCCGGTAAATGCCTTGCCGCTGAAATACGGCGAAGTTCGGTTTTCAAACAAATGTAATCTCGCCTGCCGTACCTGCTCCCTTGACTCGAGTTCAAGTTGGCATAGGGACCATGTTGCCATGTATGGAAGCTCGCCAAAGATCCTTTACTCGCATCCCAATAAGGAGCAAGGGATCCTAGATGAATTAGAAAATCATCTTGATACTTTGGATATGATCTATTTTGCCGGTGGCGAGCCACTATTAGAGCGCGAGCACTATACATTGCTTGAAATGTTGATACGGAAGAATCGTACGAACACAGCTCTTGTGTATAACACTAACATGACGAGACTTAACCTAGGTGACCGTTCGGTCCTAGAACTTTGGAATAAGTTTTCTAACGTGAAGGTTCTCGCCAGTATTGACGGAATTGGAGAGAGGTATGAGCTTATCCGTCACGGAGAAGAATGGTCTACAGTTGAGAAGAATATTCTTCTCGTTAAACACATGCTACCGCATGTCAGGCTGGTGATTTTCCCAACGATCAGTGTGCTGAACGTTTGCCATTTAAAAGAAATCGCTGAATATTCGCTGGCGAAGAAATTTATATCTAATCTTTCATTCTTTAAGATTAACCATTTGTTCGAACCCGATTATTACCAGGCCAACAGCTTGCCGGATTCTAAAAAACAATCGGTTGTTTCTGACCTCTATGCAATTGCCTCGAGGCAAGAACAGAAGGCACAATTGTCATTCTCTTCTCAGGTCCGACTCATTGAAGAAACCCTCATGGCGACCCCTAGACCGGGCCAGAGAGATGATTTTAAAAAGATGACGCTTAAGCTTGATGAACTCAGAGGCGAGAGTACATCCGCGGTATGCCCGGAGCTCGCAGAATTACTAATTTAAACAGTCTAAGAGGGCAGAGCGTCAGGAGCTCGAAGAAGTCCCCTAAGACCCCAGAGATCTCCAAGAAGGTTAATCAGAAAGCCGACCATAAAGAGCCCGCCGAGAATGCGCATCGGACTTAAGGTCTGAATTAGGAAGACGGAACTGGCGGCCATCATGGCAAATGTTACCAGGACACTTGCAGTAGATCTGCGGTCCATCCCTAGCTCGAGGTCGCTCTCGTCTGCGAAGAGATATTGAATAGCGTTGTCACCAGCGAGTCCTACCATGACTGCAAGGAAGATCGAAGTGACGAGAGTTACTGGAACTTGAAATAGTGCCATCAAGGTTAATGTAATACCGGGCCCGAGGAGCGATGAGACAGCAATGGGGATAAAGTCGCTCAAGCGGCCGTGACGTTTCAGGAGCCACCCAAGTGTTGCGATAACTAGAACAAGGCTCACCCCGAAGCTCTCAATCATAGTTTTTGAGATCGTTTCACCATATTCAAGATATACCACTCTCTGCCCTGCTAAGCGGCACTCACCCCCACAAATCTGAGAAACGGCATCCCTTACGCTTTTGAGCGCCGTGAGGTTCTGTGCGCCGAGGTAGATAGGCAGTCGAAGTTCATTTGAAGGCGAATGGAAGCGAAGCCAGAGCGGCGATAGGGCGAGCTCACGGCGCAGAAGATCAGCTCTGATCGGCGTCTGACCCTGGGTCCACTCAGAGGCGATCTTCTCAGGGTCCTCAATACCCATGACCAAGGGAAGACCGCGAAGGGACCCCACCACTTTTGCGTATTTTTCCCTGGAAGGTTCCGCAGGGAAATAAACATAAACCTGACCATCCCAACCAAATTGACGCCGAAAATATTCAGTTGAAAGACGAAATTCGTGATTGCGAGGAAGGTTCTCGATGGGCGAGTCCTCGACATTTAAGAAGAAGAACGAAGGTAAAGCAAGCACCATCAGGATCACACCAATCCCTAGGACGGTGGCAGGAGGACGCAGATGTACGAAACGCCTGAGCCACCCAAAAGTCCACGCTCTTTTAGGGTCAATCCATGAACGATCCTGTCGAGTAAGTCGAAGAACAACAGGTAGAAAGAAGAAGATCATCACCCATTCGGCCATCGCTCCCAGCGCAGCTCCATTACCAAAATCTTTGATCAGATCGATACTCGACGTATTGAGAGATATAAATCCAAGCATGGTGGTTAAGGTAGTGAAAAAGCACGGAGTACTGAGGTTACAGAAACTCCCGTTATAATCGTCAGAGGTTTGCGCCTGTGTTACGAAGAGAAAGTCTGCAGTTCCCGCCACTGCGGTCATAAGAAAGAGATTGTTAGTTAGAATGTTTACTGGGATTCCGGCCAAGCCGAGACCTCCATAAAGGATGACTCCCGTAAAGAGCAGAGTACCTGTGAGTATGGCGCCGCTTCGCCAGGTTCCGGCGATCGCGCGAAGAGCAAGAATCAGGATAAATACAACGAGTGTACTTAAGAGAGCATCACGGTACATGATTTTAAAAAAGTGATAGCGAGAGGCTGCAGCACCAAGAAAATGCACTCGTGCATTCAGTCCCTGGGCCTTAATAAAATCTCGGGCCATCTCCATCGTTTCCGCTACTTCATGTGAATCGAAGCGACGGTTGCGGTACGTGACATCGAAAAGGATGTCCTGGGTTCCCCTTCGAGAAACGAATTGCGAATACGAAGATCCCCTGAAAATGCTCCTAAGATCAGGCATGCTCGACGCCTCAAGAGTACACGGGTCTGGAAGCGTTGTGGGATACCAAAGTTTTTGCCCATCAACTCGCGGTGTACGCTGGGACCAAAGAGAGGTGATTGACTTTACTTCTCTCGAAGCAAGGGCCTCTCGCTCCCAACCTCGAAGTCGACAAAGATCACCCGCCGATGCCGCATCAGAAAACTCAAAAACTATTATTAGTTGGGAATTTTCTCTATATGATTGCCGCAGCTGATGAAGGTCACGGCTACTTTGAAAATCGGGATCAAAGGACTCGTAAATATCAAGGTCAATCTTCAAGCGACTAAGGCCCATAACCCCGAGAGCGAGTGCGAGGGTGAGGAATCCAAGCACTACTCGTGGGTTCCGCAGAGACAGCATCGGTAGCCGTCGTAAAAATAGGTAAGGAAGCTTGTCGTCATCGTTCACGAATACCAGTTTACCTCAGGAACAGCGAGGCCGGCGGAAAATTTAAGGTAAACTCGAGTTCTCAGAAGGAATCCGTTCTCGTTAGTATCGGATGCAATTGAACGGAGTCAATTCCTTGCCGAGGAGAAAATATGAAACACTTGATGGGCATTGCGATCCTGGTCCTGCTCGCATCTGGTCTGGCACAGGCCCAGGCCCAACCAAGAAATATCGAGAACTCTAATGGGATGAATCCGGATGTAGAAGGCCAAAGCCCTAGCAGAAACTCTACATGGGGAACTGGAAGTGCCGACAGGGATGGTTTCTTTAAGGAAGAAAGCAGATCCTATACAGATGGAACCTCAGATGCCATGACCGCCGAAGAGGGTGATGAGCCAGACTTTGAGGAGGAAGATGATTAATCTTGAAAGAGGCTATCTGACCTTCCGCTGACGATCTCTACGTTCAGACCGCCGTTCGGTCCGTTTCTCCAAACGTGTTTGCCGTCTTTTTTTCCAATCTTTCAGGATGTCCTCGCGCTTGCGAAAACCGGGATGATCCGCAAACTTTAACCTAAATTTCCGTCTTTCGAAGACTTTTTTCTGACGGTTAAAACGAAGGCCCTCCTTAGACTTCACGATTTCCGGGACAAAACTTTGAATATAAGGTGATGAGACCGTGACCTCTCCTTCCAGAACGTCGAGGTCGACATCCTTTCCTTCGGTAGAAACTTCGAACTCAGTGCCACGGACTCCAAAGGAAACGCCCTCGGCGCGCACCTGTTGCTCCACTTCCTGATCTGTGTCCCTAATCACCTGAACCCTCAAAAGACCTTTGACATAATCAATGACAGAAAAGCTCCGCTCCATCTTCGCCTTTTCTTCAAGGATCTGGTGCTCCGAGATCTTGATTTCTGTATTTTTTGAAAGGCTGATCTGAGTGCCTGGATAGAGATGAAGCATTACGTGTGCTCCTTCTGCAGAGATAATGTCACCAAGCGCAAGAGGACGCTCATTGGCCAGTGGAATTTTCTGTCCGGCCCTTAGGATGTGACCTGTTCCATCTCCCAGAACACGATTGACGCGGCCTACTTCATCATTGGTGCCTCCATAGGCAAGAGAAAGTGTAAAGAAGAGTAATAGAATGATCGATCGCATAGGTCCTCCGAGGGAATTACAACCTATTGTCTCCGGACCTTGTCACGAAAGGCAACTTTATCCTAGCGTTGCTGAAGAAAGAATGGAGATTCGTCCAAGGGGAAGATGGAGATCTTCTGGTAGGCTTCGGGGGACGGAAGACCCAGGTGATGGAACATCCGTGCGACGAATTGATCTTGAAAATTTCGAACGGCCGGCATGTTTGTCGTGTGGTTAAGGATGGCGAACGGTATCTTGTCCCCAATCAGCAGAACACCGGCCAGCGTCGATGAATTCTTAAGAGTACCTGTCTTTGAAATGACCGCACCGTGAGTTTCTGGTTGGCCCCGGAAGCGGGTACGGAAGGAACCTAGATCGGCACCCCCGTTAACGGCCACTAGCTGTGACAAGTTAAGGCGCTGCCGCCGAGTGCCTTCCTCTAGTAAAGAGATCACTGCGAGAACAGTGCGGCATGAAGCCAGGTTGTCCTGACGGTTGTTACCAGAAAGAATCGGGAGACCGGACCCGTTATAGACCTGAAAAGAACTGGCAGGGATCCCTTTCTCGCGAAGGATTTGTCCCAGCGACTTACTACGTGTTGCCTCACGGTAGATAAGTTCAGCGACGAGATTTTTTGACTGAACGTTCATCGTTTTAAGAAGCGCGTGCAGGGGCCTTGAGCGATGGATATAAGTCGTTGAACTCTGGTAAGCGAGAGGATTGCGATCGCTTACTGAGACGGTATCAGCGGTGAGCTTCGGCACCGATCCGGAAAGATCGACGCCCTCCTCGCCCGAGAATCGCTTAACCCGCCGCCAGGCGCTATCAACTGCTGCTGAGTTCCTGGAACTTAAAAAAAAGGCGAGACGTGTACGGATCTGTTCAGGGCCGATTTCGGCGTACTCGTTCAGAGTTAGGTCGTAAAACAAAAAATTCCGATCGAAGGTTACTCGCTTAAATCGTCGGTAACCTAAGTCATTTAATGCTCGCATCAAGAGGAGGAGTTTTTCCTCCTCGAAGTAGGGATCACCACCTCCAGAAATGTGGAGTTCATCGTTAGTGACAACAATGCGAGTTTCGTAACGACGGTGAAGGTCAAGGGTCTCCGTAGCATGAAAGGTCGTAAAGAGCTTCGTTACTGAGGCGATCCGCTGAAGCTTCTCTACCTGGTGGCCACGGACCTGGCCTCCTTCGAGGTAACAGAATGCTTGATCACTCAGTGCCCCGATCTTTTGAGCGCCCACCATCCGAGCGAAGTCTGCCCGGAGAGCTTCGGGATTTGCCATGGCGAGAGAGTTCACGAATAAAGCAGCAAAGAGAATATTTCTCAAAATGATTCTTTTTTTGATGCCTGATTAAGCTCAAAATCAACTAAACTTCTCCCAATTTAAATTTCAGGTAGGGCCTTCACGGCCCGTCTGATCTTCGCTATCCTGAGTCCATGCCAGGTTTTTTGACCCCCGAACAAAGACAGGAACTTCTTTCAGAAC
>JAIYDC010000093.1 GCA_027487685.1 Pseudomonadota bacterium
CCAACGTGTCTCATTTTATGGAAGAAGTTTATAACAAGAGGAGACTGCATTCGTCGTTGGGCTACGTCCCGCCGGAAGCGTGTGAAGAATTGAGTCGGATGAATTATAAGGGTGAAGAAGACGATCGGCCGGAGTTCATGCTCTAAGCTACATCGACTCTAGTAAAACGACCGCACTCCAGGATAATGTATGAACTTAAAGCAAGAAATTATTCTTTTGAGTACTCTTTTATTAATTTCGTTTCAGTGTCATTCATTTAACTGGAAAAAATGTGAAGGCTTCATTGATAAAGATTTATCTGTCACAGGATCAGGTTTTTTCTCGTCTACAACAAGTTTTTTTTCATCTACAGGTGAATGTTCCATGATTGGTAAGATCGAACATGATAAGAAGGTCTATCTCGCCCACAATTTTGATAAAATGAAGGATGAATTTGCCAAGGGAAGTGGTGAGTATGCCACTTCTTATGCAAAGATGCATGGATGCAATCGGAAGGGACAAATCATGTATCCTCTAATTATGAAAAGCCACCTTAATGAATCCAATCATTTCAACTATGGGGAAGCTACTCAAGAGGTGTATGAACATCTAGAAATGTTGTTTATTAAAAATTCGGCTTTGAAAAATGAATGTAGGCAGATGGAAGGTTGAAAAATTGGAGTCCGGCTTTCTACTTTCTAATGGAGGTATATAATTGTGAGCTCTGAATTGGATGGAAAATTTGTAGAGGTAATTCCATATAGATATCAGAAGAAATGCAATACGAGATAATTAATCAATTTGATGGTGTCATCTTCACTCGTAAAGCTGATATTTTTTGCATTAATTCTTCCTCATCCTCTGGATTAATACAACCTCCGAATGATTCAGGTGTGACTAGGATTTTAAGCTGCTTTATAGCTTTTTCGAAATTCCCAGACCTTTCATGGCAGTTTGCAACTTCCGATACGTCTTTTACTGCAAACGTAAAGTCAGGACATCTCCATCCTGAAGTTTTCTCAAAAACTTTGTCGCCGAGATATATTCCTGAAGCTAAATTGTCAGTCTGTTGAGTTGCTGAATATATCTTTTCGAAACAAGCTCCAGTTACATCAGCATCCCCCCCTGCGCCCAGTGGTGCATCCAGAAATAAGGCAGGGCTACAAACTACAGCAGGAAGAACTACGCCAGCCGTTATGAAGTAAATTAAATCTACCCCATAAGCACTTCCAGTCAGAACATAGCTTGCGCCTCTGCTTCCAAACTCCTCGGCATTGGCCTTAGTCCTATTCATTTGGAAACCGGGCATGTTTAAGGCGGCCTCGTCACATTTATGATTAGCTATCAATTTTTTAAATTTAGACCTATTGGTCGTACAAGAAGTTAATTGCAGGAGCAAAGCAAGATATACGAGTCTCATATAATGAACATCCTAATAAGCCTCAAGTGCACAACATTTCTGGAGGGAGTTCTCCAGTGGTAATGGCAAACAGAAGGAAAAAAATCTTAAAGAAATCATTGTGCCTTGCAGATTGTTGTTACTTGATCTTTGGCAATTGAATCAATGCCTCTGCAGATTTCTTTCTTGTCTATAGCAAAACTACAGCCCTTTCTGAGAACGGCCATGGCCGATTCATAATTTCCTTCTCTTGCTTCAAGATAGCAAGCTGAAAGACACCCATCAAAATTTTTCAGATCGCAGGCTTTCCCGTAGTAAGTCTTGGCTGTTTTAGGTCGATGCTCTTGCATCTCGTATTTACCCTGCTTGATACAACCGTCTGAGACCTTAAGTGAACAAGCCTTGTCGGCCATTTGGGATGATTTCTTTTCATCTTTAAGGTCGGAGTACACATCTGAGAGTAAGTGGCAGGAGCCTGCGAAATTCAAGTAGCAAGTGACTTCGTAATAAGGGATCGCTTCTTTATAGTTCTTTCTCTTATGATGGTAGGTTGCCCATCCCATTGAGCCACCCGAATTTCTCTTCTGTATGAGTAGTTTCAAAAACTTTTCTGTGGTCTGAAAATCCTTCTTGGCTTCAATCATTTTAATTACTCTGCTGCATCCGCGCGAATCATTCAATGCACATGCTTTCAATAGATGAGCGAAAGCAGCTTCTTCATTCCGATTTGAATGCTCCCGGCCTGCAAGCTGGTAACAAGCGCTTGGAGAACCTTTTTCACAGTGTTCCTGAACAACTGATTGAGAGCGATCCTGTTCTGAGGCGAGGAAGAAACATTGGTCAGCGTTTCCGACTTGGCAGTATTTATTAGCTACGGCTTTTGCTTGAACTGGTGAAGTTCTTAATATGGCGAAGTAAATCAAGTTCTGAAGGTCTGGGTTGTTCTTCAAATCTCGACTGTCGGCCAAATCCAGGAGTCTTTTAATGTCTTTAGGTTTATTCCCCAGTAATTGAGACTCAAGCCGTACACATGCTTCTGTGTGGTCCTGTTTGCATGCTCGATTGAAGTATTCATTTTCTTTTGAAAAAGTACCGGCAAATGAGGTCTTAAATAGGTCATTTATTCCCAAGAACGTACATGAGAAAGGATCACCGGATTGACATAGATTATTGAGCTTTTGCTCTCCTTCCTTTATGTTACCGCGGTTAAAAATCTCTTTCGCAAGTACGAAGCAGAAGACCTTCTTCCCATCCAAACATTGCTTTTCAATTTCTGACCTTGAACTCGAACTGTCATCGGTAATGAGGAGATTTAATGCATATTCAAGGCATGAGTTCTCGTTTCCTGGACTGCGGTCGAATTGTTAGACTCCTTGTAGCTTAAGTACCCATCCAAGCCGATCAACTTTACCTAACGTTTGATATACTAAACTGAGGAGTTGATCATGACCAAAAAGACACGTAA
>JAIYDC010000140.1 GCA_027487685.1 Pseudomonadota bacterium
CGAGCAAATCCTTTGGAACTCCTCTCGGATTTTGATTCTAAGTTCTCGAGAGCTCTTTGCCTTGAAGCGAAGGAGTAGTCCATAAAAACTGCGCCACTCCGCAACGAGCTGATCCAGCGTCTCGCTCTCGATCCGCTTAAATACTTCGCAGAGCTTGTACTTTCTAATCTCGTGCACCCAGCAGAGTTGGTGATTGCGAACCATGTCCACAAAGTTTGGAGCGTCATCGGAGATGAGGAATTTTAATGGCGGACCCAGTTGACTAGATCGCAACGCTGCAACTGCCGTTGCCGTTCTAATGAAATCCTTTATCCGCTTCTCAAGGTCTCCCTGGAGTCGTACTGCTCCGACTTAAGCCTCGAGAAGTGGTTGGTGATCTCCGGATTCTTAAGCTTGTGAGCGATGAATCTGACCGCGACGTCGTCTAGCAGGAACTTCTGTACACCACCAAGAAGTGAGCCACTGAAGACCAGCGATTCATATCGGGACTAGTTGTGTACTGGGTATAAAATCGATTGCTCGCAGAGAAGGTGTAGTAACTCTGACCATTGAACTTCGCACCAGTCTCGTCGATATGCGCTTGAGGACATTTCTTTAAGGCGGCACTACGTGCAGAATCTAGATCCTCGGCAAACTCATTCCTACTTCATTAAGAATCGCGTTTGTCGTTCCTGCGCTAATCACGATACCCCACGCGAGGTTCTTCTGAATCTTCTAGTGAGGTACTGAGTACTTTAAGTATTGAAAGAAAACTAAAGTATGGAAAGCCGATCCAAACGGATGCCCATTAAATTCCAATGTAGGTGCACGTGAGTCTAACGAGGGAGTAACCTAGGAGCTCATTGAGATCGCAAACTCTATAGCGGCATTGATTATGACCGATAGTAGCGTTGTCGAGGAAGAGGCCGAATAAGTTTCCGTAGTAGTTTGTGACCTAATCTTGGTAAAAATAACTATACGAAAGAGATCCGCGTAGTTGCGAATCAGCTCAAAGCAGAATGCCTCTTTAAAATGCTAATTTTGATGAGTGGCAGTTAAATTCTCCAAGGGTTTGCGGTGACAGATCAGAGATATACCATGAAAGCCCTTTGGCCAAAAAAACTATCAAAGATCGGTATATTCAGCTAAAAAAATCATTGTAAGGTTACCCGTATGGAGAGGACCAATGAATACAGAAATCGGTCAAAGCTGAGAAAAACCAGAAAGCGAACTGAACATATTCGCTTAGAAACAACACAAATAGCGAGTGCTCGATGATATGGGGCTCATTGGGTAAAGTTATCCAATGCGATGCTTAAATAGTCTTTTTAAACATCGACACTGGGCGCTGATAATTTTGTAAATCCCACAAAACTCATTAAAAGATAAATTGGGCAAACCGATAAGTAGAGATGATTAAAATCCTACGTACTCATGATCCAAAAGAAACGGACGTCAGTAAGCAATAGGCGATGACAGAACTGTTTAAGACCTGACTGGGTAGAAGTAGTCCCACTAAAATGAATTTGTTAGTATTAAGATGAGAAAAGAAAGGCCCGAGTTGAGACTCAAGCCTTTCTGTAAAAAAACTATTTTTCAAATAGAGCAACGGTTACAGCTGTTGCGATCCGAGAAAGATTAGATCCTTCTGGCATAGCAGAATTAAGTTGTGACATTTGAGCTTCATCTTTTTCGATCTCCATAAAAAGCTCTCTAAGTGCTGTTTGACGGACACCTTCAACATCAGACACCCTGCCAGCGCGGAAGTCTTCATTAAATGGAACAAGATCATCTTTAAGCTGTTCCCTACCAGCAGTTCCTCGGCTTTGGACAAGAAGGCTTACAAAACCCGTTGATAGAAGTGTGTTTCCGGTTGCCGACTCTACTGACAAGAGCGTACCCCCTGTCAAAGCAGTGTAAAAATCGGATGCAAAAGCATTCGAAATCGTACAGAGTAGAAGAGATGTAGTAATAAAAATTTTCATAAATCCTCCTTTGGATTTCTACGACAAATTGAGCAGTGATTAGAGTCTAACTGGATCAGGTTTCTGATTGGAAATATTAGTTGGATAAGGGCTTACTCGGCGGAGATGATGACGAAAAACTTGTTCAAAAAATGAGAGGGAGGTAGGCGTATATCTCCTGGTATTAGCATAAGCATTCCCCGCAACGTCTATGCACGTTACCTGCAAATGGGTACCTGAAATTGTTTGAAGCTTGAGGTGATGAGTTGATTGATCATAATTAGTCCCAAATACTATTCCTTCCTGAGGAGTCTCAACTCGGTCATAAGTAAAAGTCTTATTTGAATCAATGACCGTAAGGACGTCTCTTTTAGAGATTACGTATCCCGACTGTGATTCTACTGGAGGGGTCAGAATTGTTAACCTACATGTTGCGGTAAAACTAACCATAGGCACGCCGCTATTCAAACTTTGATCTGAAAAAATTAAAACATTTCTGCCGGGCGAGAAGACAATGTCTTTCCGCACCCTGTACTCAGTGCCATGTAGATTATTAAAGTATTGTTCATTTCTTAAGGACTGTGCCTGAGCCGCAAAAGAAAGAACTAATCCTGTGATTAAAAACGCAGATGACATCAAATTGAAATGAGAACAGATCCGATTATTTTTAGAATACATAGCCGTAAACTCCTTAAGATAGTTTTTAGTGAGCTGGAATGAAGCTGCAACTGAATTGCCATTCCTTTTTTTCCCAACTTTATAGATGATTCTAGGTGTTTAGATTTTTTGGCGCGGATAAGTTCGCTACATTTCCTGTCTATAAATTCGACAGTTGGTAAGAAGATTGTCGGTTCGAGATATGAGAGCGGTTCTTTTGCATTTAAGTTGAACTCCTTGATTTCACAATTTGACCATATCCCCGTTCTTATTCAAGTAGGTTGAGTTCAGAAACCCACACTGCTGCATGATTTTGAGCTTCAGATACTTCATGTTTTTGTACCCAAATCCCCTCCTGATGTTCCGGTGCCACTTCAAAAGATATCCAAACTCCAGCTGGTGGCACCAGTTCCTTATTTCCGCCAGCTCCTGGAAAGCCTCGTCCGCATTACTGGCGTCAAAGAAGAGTCCCATCTTCTCTTTGATGATCTCGAGCTAAAAAAACCGTCGTTTTTCTCCATCAAGTAGTCCATGTGCTTTGATTCGGCGATAGTTCTTCGACTTTCTCGTTTAAGGAATAGATATTTGTATTTGCCTGCGCACTTGCTTTTGAGGTCTTTATCTTTGAGTTTAGAGTGAAGTGCCTTCCGTTCATCGTTTAGTGCTTCATTGAAGTTCTTCATCAGATGAAACCTATCCCAGACGATCGTGGCCAGCGGGCAGTACTCTTTAGCTGAATCCAAGTACCCTTTGAACTGGTCCATTGCTATGACCTTAATCCGTCTTCTTTCCTCTGGGGTAAGCATCTTAAAGAACTCATCTAGCGATTCTTTGTAGCGTCCTTCAGTCACCCAGAGGACTTTTTTTCGATCAAGGCAGCTAATGACGGTGAAGAAACGGTCGCTTCTTTTATCACCTTCCTTAAGATCAAATTTGCGGACGTAGACCTCGTCGACGCTAATGCGACTGAACTTTGGGAATTGATACCTGGAGCACTGGTTCTTCATCCTTTGAAAGTCGATCCTCCAAGCGGTGACGGAGTCCACGCCAAGTGCCTTTGCTACTCGTGAAATCGGTGAGAACTCACAGAGCTTACCCATCCAGAAGCTGAAGTCCCTAGCGATGTGAGGAGACTCTTGAGAAAGGATCCCCAAGTGCTCAGAGCGGGCCTTCTTGCAAACGTCGCAATGTCGTTTTTGTCTCCAAAGGTAGAGGAAGGTGTCGTGCCCGAAGATAGGCATAGTTCTAACTTTGAGGCGGTGTTTACCGCATGATGGAGCATTGGATAAATCGTTGCCACACCGGTAGCAGAAGATCTCATTACCGGCCTTTGTTAGCTCAATCTGAATGAGCTGATCTTCTTGATTAAGACGTATGTCAGAAACATTAAAACCTGAGATGACGGAGTCTAAAAAGTTGGCCAGAATCATCTCTACACTTCCTTTGTGGTGAGTTTTTCTTTTGATAACAGTGGTATGGAATTAATTGTAGAAACTTTGGTCACAACAAGGAAAGTAGAAGGCCTCAATCGAGGCCTTCTTTATAAGAATCTGATTAAAATGATTAACAACTAATTTGAATTAGAACCAGAGCGAGAGACGAGAGCAGACCCTCTGACACCAGTGCAGAGGTAAGGTGCATTTCAAAGGGCCAAAATGGCCCCGACGGACCCAATCTGAACCACCTAATCCGAGCTACAGACTCAAGTTTCAAAGACTTAGCATTGGCACAAATCCTGCTCTAATGATCGCAGCTGAGGGTGATGAACTCCACAACAGTTCAATAATTCACCGGGGTATCGGGTCTTACCAGTCCGTTACCTCTCCCCCACCCCCGATCTCCCCGCCTCCGTTCCACCCTCAGCTAAGGTTCCTTCTTCATCCCAAAACTTACTTCATCCATTCGAAAAGTTGATAGTGTTCTCCGTCCATCCCAAGCGCCAGGTAGACCTTCTTCGCGGCTTCGTTGGTTTTGTCGACGTAAAGCCTAAGACCCCGAAGGTCCCGGGACTCTGAGACCATCGCCTTGAGATGCTGATAGAGGGCACGATAAACGCCCTGACTACGAAACTGCGGACGCACGTACACCGAGTGGATCCAGAGGACAGTACCATTGCGCCAATCACTCCATTCAGGAACAGTGAGGAGGCATCCTGCGACCTGATCGCCGATCTCAGCGACCCAGTACTTGCCCTTGGCGGGATCATCGAAGACAGCACTCACTCCCAATGTGACCGTCGGCAAATCAAGAGAGAGGTTTTCCGTTTCAAGGGCCATCTCCACTTGAAAGGCCGCAATCTCATCCACGTCGAAGAGGAGACCAGGTCTCACTTTCACGGTCACGAAAGAACTCCCCGGACACGCTTGGAGAACTCCCGTACGGCCTCAGGCATGGAAAGACCCTTATCGACTAGGGTCCGAAGCTCGGCCCCCATGAGATAATCACTCATCTGGTCACCCGGATCATCTTGCGTCTTCACTGGGGCCACGCCGGTGTTCTCGAAATCGTCGGCAAACTTCGTAAGCTCTCCCACCGTATAGGACTCGGCCAGGTGCTTGATCGACTTAAGATCCATGCGCTACCCCTTCCCTTTCCGGACAAATTCACGGAATCCCTCTTCTTTTGTGATGTTCACCAGGTCCTGTGGCTCTCCGTTTCGGAAACAGCCCACAGACGGAAGGCCCGGAAGCGTAAGCATTTCCTTGATCTTGGGGTTCTTCTCGACGTCGATCTTAAAGATCTTTACACCTTCCTCGGCAGCGACTCTTGCAAACATCGGGGCCGCAACCCGGCAGGCCCCACACCAGGAGGCGTAGAAATCGATGAACACCAAAGCTTCAGTTTCGAGCACATCAAAGATCGTCTCGTCAGTTAATTCAGTCATTACCATAAAGTCCTCCTAGCTCACGATGAGGCGTAAAGAATCTAGCGAAAGCTCAGCACGGTCTATCGCCTTGGCCATGTTGTCGCGGTTAAATCTAAGTAGCAGGATCTCCGTTTCGGAAACGGTCGGATTTACCTTCCGTAAACCTTCGAGCCGTTCAATTTCTGCGTTCATGTACTTCAGCATCTCCTCTCGAAACTTCTCCCGGTACTGCTTGGCCCGAGGAATACAAAGTTCTTTCCCCTTCTTGATGCAACCCTTGATGAAGTCCTTAGGAATGTCCTTCAGCTGTGCCCGACGCTCTTGATCGAGGGTCTCAACATTCTCATCCAGAAATTTCTTCGGCAGCTTCTGAGTCACGTCCTGGAGCTGGCCATTGAGTAGGATCCGCAAAGGCGTTGGCGGGAACCACTTCTCCAACTGCAGCTTCTTATCTGCTACCGCTGAGAGCACGAAGTAACCTTCAAAAAGAAACTGTTCTTTTGAAGGAGTCCGCCAACCGGCGATCGTGGCGTTCCCCATCTCCTTCGAGGCGATAAAATCCATGATCCCAAGAACCATCGGGTGATCCCACGAAAGGAAGGTCATATCATCGCGCAGGAGAGCATTGGCACGGTTAAACGTCACCGTCATGCCTTCGCTCTCGAGCCCCGGGAAATGCGGCAGGTACATGTTGTCGCCGGGCCGGATGAAGAATGTATAAGGGTCATTCATATCTTCTGTTTCAACCCCGAGGATGTTCCAGAGATTAACCATGAAGTCGCGGAGTTCGTCAGATTCCTCCTGCGTTCGGAGCTCCTTCACAAACGCCATCGCTCGGTCATGGTGGAAAGAATTGATCTCTACTAACTGATCTTGGCCCTCCTCAAGCTTCTTTTCGATCTCCTGATGAATCGCTTGAGTTTCCTGTAGGAAAGTCCGGAATTCATTTTCCGGGTAGTCCCCCGCCTCGGCCCGAGTCAAGAGTTCAAGGAGACCGGAGCGCACCGTCGCATAGAGTTCAGTCCCGCCACGCGGTGAGGATTCAAAGGCATTAAAGCCTTCATGATACCAACGCATGAGGAGCTCATCGGCGGCCCCAGTGACGAAAGGAACATGGAGTTGAATATCGTTTTTCTGGCCAATCCGGTCGAGACGTCCGATCCGTTGTTCCAGCAGGTCTGGTAGCTTGGGCAAGTCAAAGAGTACCAGATGACGAGCGAATTCAAAGTTGCGGCCCTCGGAGCCAATCTCCGTGCTTAAGAGGATGTGGGCCCCTTCCGGGTCAGCGAAATACGCCGCTTGCCGGTCCCGATTCATGAGGTTCATCCCAGAATGGAAGAAGGCGATCCGGGCGGTCGTTTTCTCCCGTAAGTACTTCTCGAGCTCGACGACGACATCTTTATCGTGGCAAATCAGAAGAATTTTATCTGCCTTATGTTCCTCGACAAAGCTCGCCAACCAGCTGCTCTTTAATTCGAATAGCTTCTTTTCTGGATTTTTGCTCTTCCCGAGAGTGAGCGGGTAACTATTAAAGATCCTCTTGGGAAAGAATTCTGCATAAGTGGCCATGGTCTTACGCGTGTTTCGAAAATAGACCCGGCCTGTGCCGTGACGATCGACAAGATGCTGGAGTGTCTTATCCTTGTCCTCAACGTCGAGACCAACCTTGGTCTTTAAGAGTTTCTTATCTTCGGACTTCAACACCTCACCCTTAATGAGCTTGTTCGCCAGTGCGGAAATTGGTCGGTAGGTCGTGGTCTCTTCGACGAACTGATTGAAGTCGTGAAAGCGGTTCGGATCGAGGAGATGGAGGCGCGCGTAGTGGCCCGCAAGCCCAAGGATCTCGGGAGTTCCAGACAGGAGCAGCACACCAGGGGTGTCCTTGGCCAGCGCCGCAACGAAGTCGTACTCCGGCGAAGCATTGTCCGGAGACCAGCGCAGCTGGTGGGCCTCGTCCACGACGAGAAGATCCCACTTAGACTCCAATACTTGCTCGATGAGCCAATCTTCTTTCATAAGGTACTTGAGGGACCCAACGAAGAGCTGGCCATCGTCGAAGGGGCGGTCACCACGCTCGAGTTTCGTGTCGTGGTTGATCGTCTGGAAGGTGAGCTGGAACTTTCGAAGCATTTCCACAAACCACTGATAGACAAGTGAGTCGGGCACCAGGATCAGGCACCGCTCCACTCGGCCGGTCAGGATCAGGTGATGAAGGATGAGGCCCGCTTCGATGGTTTTCCCGAGTCCCACTTCGTCGGCGAGAAGCACTCGAGGACGGGTTCGTTTAGTCACCTCGTTGGCAACGTAAAGTTGATGGGGAATAACGCTGAGCCTAGGCCCGGTGAAGCCGCGGACTGGCGAGAGAAAGAGCTTGCGCTGATTAAGAAGAACATCGTAGCGCAGCTTAAAAATCTCGTTCGAGTCAACGTTTCCGGCAAAGAGTCGCTCCTCAGGCTTTGAAAAAGAAAGCGTATCCGCAAGCTGTGCCTCCGGTAGCGTTCTCCCCTCCCCACAGTAAGTGATAAGTCCTGCCGCTTCGGTCGTAGACTCGATAAGCAATGTGGAGCCATCCTGGGCCCGAATCTCATCGCCTTCGACGAAAGCAATGCGCCTAAGCGGTGCCGTCTGCGCTCCGTATTTCCGGTCAACCTTGGCCGCCGGGAAAAAACATGTCACAGTCTTTCCCTCAACTTCGACAATGACTCCAAGGCCAAGCTCTGGCTCCGATTCCGATATCCAGCGTTGACCCATGATGAACTGCTTCATCTCTCCTCCAGCAATGAGTGACAAACTCCCAGGTTTAGAACAAGATATTACCAAAATCTATCAGGGGTTAAAGCTTATGATGAAAAAAACTTACCTCCCACTGTTCCTGGCGCTACTGTTCATGAGCTCACCCGGATCCGGAGCATCCATCGCCACCGGCCCTTGGCGCTTCGAGCTAAGGACTACCTACGGGGCGATTCCCTTTGTTATCGACATAAAAAAATCAAAATCAGGCTATTCAGGAGTCCTGAGGAATGGTCAGGAACTGATCCAGCTGACAGATATCACAGTGAAAAACGAGGAGATCGAAATTCCTCTTCAGGCCTACGAGATCTCGCTGAAACTCCAACCACCCAAGGATGGAACAATGACCGGCTTCCTCGTTCGCCACAACAAAGAGCCCAAGGTGAAAACGGCAGTCGTAGCAGTCCACGGCGCCACCGAGCGCTTTCCAGAAGAGCGCACAAAACCTACCGTTGATCTAACTGGTCGCTGGGCCGTCACACTGATGGACGATCAGAACCAAAAGGAAGCCGGTGTCATTGTCTTCGAACAAAAAGGGAACGCCCTGAACGGAAGTATTCTCACAACCACAGGGGACTACCGCTATTTCGAGGGCTTCGTCTCCGGAACGGCATTCGTGACGGCAAGCTTTGATGGCGTCTACAACTACCTCTTGAAGGGTAAAGTCACTGACGGAAAGCTCGAAGCGGCGATCCTCTCGAGCTACAAAACAAGGATTGAGGGGAAAAAAGACGATGGGGCTTCACTTCCTGACGCCTATAAACAAACTACTATCGAAACCCTCAACTTCGCTTTCCCGGATACTGCAGGAAAAACAATCTCCTTAAAGGATGAGCGCTTTCAAAATAAACCAGTCATCGTTCAGTTCTTCGGCTCCTGGTGCCCCAACTGCATTGACGAGACTAACTTCCTCTCTCCCTGGTATACAGAAAATAAGAAACGCGGAATCGAGGTCGTTGCCCTCGCTTTTGAGCGAAGTCTGACGGAGGCAGATGCCTGGAAGCAGATCCTGAAGACCCAGAAGCGCCTCAAAATCTCCTACCCAATACTCCTTGTAGGTGCGACCCCAGAGGCTAAGCCAAAAGACAAAATCCCAGGACTTAAAAACTTTATTTCCTTCCCCACAACAGTTTTCCTGAATAAGAAGCACGAGGTGGTCAAAGTCCACGCCGGCTTTACCGGGCCCTCCACCGGTGCTTTCTTTGAAAAATGGAAATTAGAATTTAATGAAACCGTGAACGAGCTCATTAAATAGTGCTTAAAACTATTGGTCTCCTCTTCCTGTCGAATCTTTTCATGACCTACGCCTGGTATGGCCATTTAAAGACTGTTGGCACAAGGCCACTCTGGATCGCTATTCTGGTGAGCTGGGGCGTGGCCTTCTTCGAGTACTGCTTCCAGGTACCGGCAAACAGAATAGGTTTCCAGTACTTTTCGCTGGCGCAGCTTAAGATTATTCAGGAGGTCATTACGATGGTCGTGTTCTCAATCTTCGCTGTATTGTTCATGAAGGAAGAGTTGAACCGAAATTTTCTCTACGCTGGGTTATGTCTAGTCGGGGCGGTCTATTTTATCTTCAGAAGATGACCGACCGGCCCATCGCCGGCAGAGCGTCCTTGCAGGAAGAACTGAAGATGTAATCCCTGAGGCGGCGGCCTGTGTGGTTCGCCATGATACTGCCATTACAGAAAAGACCATTGTAGGTGCTCGCCTCGGTGAGGGCCTCCTGGCAGATCGATTCAAAAGAATGAGTCGTTATGACGCCTCGGTAGACTTGAATCATTTGAGCATGATCGCAAAACAGACCCCGGGCCGAGCGCTGAAGGTCTATGAGACCGTCCTTGCAATCGGAAGCGAAGCGGAAGCGATGAGCGACAGTGCCATTCTCGCGGATGAGCTTACCGTCATCGCAGAAACGTCCCCTATTGACCTGGGCCTCTTTGAGTCCTTGCATGCAATCTTGGACGAAGGCGAATTGATAAAGGACTTTACCTGAACGTGAGTGGAGGCGATTCCCTTCACAGGTGGCCGGAAAGCTGACTTGTTCATCGGCAAAAGCGGAGCACTGGGCCCATGTCAAAACGATAAAAATTACGGCCCAACGTTTCAAGTCTAATCCTCTTGCTTAAAGTCATCATCACCTAGAGAAGGATCATCAGAAGTACCATAATCGTTCTCATCCGGCTTCAAACTTTCTGACTCGTTGACCTGGATAGTGGACTCTGAGGTCTTCTGACCCGGTGTAGGGAGAAGGGACTCGACGGTAGGCCCATCACGATATGCGTTAGCCGCTCCATGAACGTACACCAGCTCACCTCCAAGACTACCGGTACGGTAGGCGAGAAAACTAGAGACCAGACCCAAGGCCGCCATAAGGAGCTTCAAGGGAAAGTTTAGCTCCTTGCGCAAGAAGAAGGCCGCGATAGACAAAACCAGACCAAGGACGGTGGAACCGACAAAGATCTCTGCGGCTTCCTCATGAGCGTGAATGAGAGATTTTGCGACGACCCGCTTGGCCGTTTGCTCCTCAGTCTCACCAGTTTCAAGGGCCACGTATCCGCTCGCAACCAAAGCCATTTGGAGGCCAACGATAATGATCCAGCCTTTAGCTGTCATTTTATTCACTTTAATCATCCATGCAAAAATCACAATCAGCACTGGCAGAATAAAAGTGAGCGCCAAAGGGAAATGCACGACCAGCGGATGAAATGGGACTTGCATGAGAGGGCCTCGCGGAAGATAGGTTTTCTATACTATATCGACACGGTCCGCGGTTTCCAAGATGATTTTCAAAAGCTCGCTCACATGAGTCTTCTGGGTGCGGTGATTAGGGAAGACCAGACGGAAAAAGATTGTACCGTCGGAGCGCTGAGCGTAATTAACCATCGCCCTTCCTTCCCGCACGAGTGCGTTCCGGACTTTAAGCGTAAAGGAGTTAACGTTCTCTCGGTCATGGCGGCTATGAACCTGGAAGCAGACGTTGAGATAGTTTGAATGAATTAACTTAAAGCGAGGATTCGAAGCGATCTCCTGGGTTGCAAACTGGGCCAACTCGAAGAGATGCTCAGTCCGACGAATAAGGCCCTGAGTGCCGTGGGCACGCCAAAGAAGCCAAAACTTAAGGACGTCGGCACGGCGACCACACTGAAGGGAGTAGGTTCCGGTATCCCAGTCGGAGTTATCATACTCGTGGAAAAGATACTCTGAGCCGCCGCCGCGGTTAGCATTGCGGAGAATTCCAGGGTGCTTTGTCAGGAAGAAAGACGTAATGAGTGGGGTGCCCATGGTCTTATGAGCGTCGAAGGCCACGGAATCCGCGAGCTGGATTCCCTTAACGAGATGCCGGTAGTTGTCCGTAAAGAGCGCGCCGCCACCCCAGGCCGCATCTACGTGGAGCCAAACCTTATAGCGGTCACAGATCCGGGCAATTTTCGGTACGGGATCAAAGGCACCCATGACAGTAGTTCCAAAAGTTGCCCCCACCATGATCGGAACGTATCCTTCCTTAAGATCGGCGGACATAATCCTCTCAAGCTCTTCAGGAATCATTTCACCGCGCTCGTTCGCCGGAACTTGGACTAGGTTCTGGGTGCCGATTCCGGTGATGTTCGCCGCTTTGTCAAAAGAGTAGTGGGCCTCGGCCGAAGCGTAGACTCGAAACCGGTTATGACCAAATCCCGTGAGCCGGATGTTGGGGCTGTACTCAGTCCGAGCGCAGAGCATGGCCAGGAGGTTCGAATTACTTCCGCCGGTGACCATGATCCCTTCACCGCGCTCAAAGCCCATACGGTTGAGGAGCTCTGTCACAACACGTTTCTCGATGATGGTTATGGCCGGGGCAATTTCGAAAGTGGCCATGGTAGGATTAAGGAGCGTGCTTAAGACTTCCCCCGCCCAGGCCGCTTCATCAAAACCACCAAAGAGCTGGTTCACGAATAATGGGTGGATAGTACTGACGGAATGCTCAAGAATTTCCCGCAGCTCCGCTAAAATCTTCTCATCGCTCACGCCCTCGGCAGCGATGTCAGGGATAAGCTTTTTCAATTTCTCCGGGCGAGACACCTTCGTAACCAGCTCAGAAGCCGAGCTATCGACGATGTAATTTTTGAGTGTCAAAAAAACGTCGCTGAGAAATTGCTCTTTGGAGTCGCTCATTCAGATACCTATATATTTTGTTAAGGGTGTATCAGAACCTTACACCCTCTCGCAATCCTGAAAGCAAATGTTAGATAATACAAGGCCTTATATCGTCTTCTGCACTTGGCAATCAAATGAATACGGTTTTTAATTTTCTCTGCATTAACACACGTTAACTAACGGCCATGTAGGCCGCCTGTCACAAGGAGAACTAAGGATGTCAGTTCGACTAAACAGTCACTTGTCTGACAAGCAGATCAAGCTGCTTAAAGACAAATTAATGGGTGAAGCGGAGCGTATCCGTTCAAACTTCCAGCTCAAAAAAACAGAGTACGAAAACAACTCGCTAACCGGTGCCAAGGATGAGGTAGATTCTGCCAATGACAACATCCTCCTAGCCGCGGACATGCGGTTTTCGAACCGCGAAAGCCTCTACTTCAAAAAGATCATGAAGACTCTGAGTAAGATAGAGTCGGATCAGTACGGTATGTGTGATGAGTGCGCCGAGCCGATCACCTACTCTCGACTGATCGCACGCCCGACCTCGGAAATGTGCATCCTCTGCAAGGAAGAATCCGAGCGCGAAGAGTCACAGAACTTCTACGAACGCCGCTCCAAATCTTTGGGCCGTGAAATGAGTGTCAGCGGTCATTAACCGCAGTAGCAAATTGCCTTTAAAAAAAGCTCAGGAAACTGGGCTTTTTTTTTATCTCCAAAACTGTGGTAGAAAGAATCCGTGATTGAATACGTCATCGAACAAAACATAGACGATCGTGTCCTCAGACGGGCCTCTGATATCCTGCGGGCCGGAGGTCTGGTATGCTTTCCTACTGAGTCGAACTGGGTCGCTATCGCAGATCCGTTCAGCCGTGAGGGCGTCAACAAGCTCTACGCCCTTCGCCATGTAGAAAACACCAAGCACTTCACCGTCATGTGCGCGAGCTTCCAGAAGGCCATGGAGATTGCACTCATCTCGGACAGTGCGTTCGCTCTCATGAAGCGCGTTGTCCCTGGATCCTACACCTTTATCCTTGAAGCCCAAAAGAAGATCACTAAGCTCCTCAAAGCGTCACGCTATGATCACCAGGTAGGAATCCGCTTCCCCCCAAAACAGTTATGCCGGTCACTCATCAATGCTCATGGTGACGTCGTGATCTCAACCCATGTCTCCGCGGCCATGCTCGATCTCGAAGAAGGCGGATTCATCTACTCTGCCCTTATTGAAGACCAGTTCGGTAGCATGATCGACCTTATTTTAGACCCTGGAGAGATCGAGTTCGCTGGGCCAACGACGATCATTGATTTCACTAGTGGTGTCCCAGAGGTCGTCCGCGTCGGTGTGGGTCCTCCAGATATCTTCCACCACTAACGCGCCTCTCTTGCAGGGTGCCGCAGACCGCTTTTTGCCACTGCCATCTGTGTGTTAATATCCTCGAATGAGCACTTCAAAGGTTGTGATTGTTGGCGGTGGATTCGGCGGATTATCGGCGGCCAGGAGGCTCTCCCGAACCCCAGGTATCATGGTCACTCTCGTCGATAAGAGAAACTACCATCTTTTTCAGCCACTTCTTTATCAAGTTGCTATGGCCGGGCTTTCGCCAGCTGAGATTGCCTATCCGCTGCGGGCCCTCCTTCGCCACGATAGCGTGGAGGTTCTTCTGGGCGAGGTACAAAAGGTCAATCTTGAGGAACGCTGGGTCCAAACAGAGGCCAACCGCATCACCTACGACTTCCTGATTCTGGCCTGCGGCTCAACCTATACCTACTTCAATGCTCCCGAATGGGAGGCGGTGGCCCCGGCGCTTAAGACCGTGGCACAGGCGACGGAGATCCGCCGAAAAGTTTTCCGTGCCTTCGAGGAAGCCGAGCGTACACAAGACCCGAAGGCCCATGACCGATTCATGACTTTCGTGATTGTGGGTGGTGGCCCAACTGGTGTTGAACTCGCAGGGAGTCTGGGAGAAATCACTCGCTTTAGTATTCAACGAGACTTCGACCACATTAGTCCTCAGAATGCGCGGATCATTCTCATCGAAGCGGGGCCCAGTATCCTTCCTTCCATGACTCCGGCGCTTCAGGACGAGGCCATCCGCGAACTAGGCGAGCTTGGGGTAGAGGTGCGTGTGAATGCTCTGGTATCTATGATCACCGAGGAGGGCATTACTGCTGGAGGCGAATTCATTTCTACTGCAACGATTCTCTGGGCCGCAGGAGTGGCACAAGGTCCGTTAAATCGAAAGCTGGGAGTCGAACTCGACACTCAGGGCCGGGTGATAGTCTCCAGGGATTTATCCCTCCCGGGGCATCCAGAAATTTTTGTCATCGGCGATCAGGCCCATTATAAATGGGGAGCTCAGGGGACTCCCCTTCCAGGCCTTGCCCCGGTGGCCATGCAGCAGGGGCGCTTCGTCGCCAAGGTCATCCGGGCACGCGTGGCCGGCGCAAGACCACCAGAGCACTTCAATTACATCGATAAGGGTCAGATGGCGACGATTGGGCGTTCGCGCGCCGTCGCCATGTACAAGGGTCTCGAGTTTTCCGGCTTTACTGCCTGGATGGCGTGGCTTGTGGTGCACATCTACTATCTGATCGGCTTCAAGAACCGTGTGTTCGTGCTTTTCCAGTGGGCGTGGACCTACCTCACTTTCCGAAGGGGAGCGCGCCTGATGATTGAGAAAGAATAGGCCTAGTAGGGGGACTTAGCGCGCTGTTCTTCCCTTCATCAGTTCGCCAATGTAGGCCTTCATCTGTGCTAGAACGATTCCTTCCTGCTGGGCCTGAATGCCATCCACGAAGGACTTCGCCACTAGAGCCGATTGGGCTCTCTGAGGAAGTGCTTCTCCCGTCAGCGCTGCCAGCGCCTGATCAAAGCCAATAGAGTTTGTTATGTAGTCAGCTTTCACCGGATAAAAGAGAGCGGCGAGAACGTGATTGCGACCAATACGCGTGTCGTGGTTAGGATGCGTGGCCAGGTATTCCTCGAGAGTCGACGAACTACCGCCCCTTTCGCGCTTAAATGTTTCGAACATGTCACCGATCCCACGGGGATGGTAGTTTGCGAGGAGTGCGTACTGTGAGCCGAGGCGATCGGCCTCAAGTTCCTGCTCACGGCCTTTCGAGAGAAGCCGCATCTGAGCACCGGCAAGAGTGCCGGCCCCAATCAGAGGAAGAATAAGTTGCTGAACCTTATCATCCGTGACCTGGGCCCAGACCTGAGTCGCAAGGGCGATAGAGACAGCAACCGCCAGCGTCTTAAGGGTACGGGTCATTCCACGGGTCCC
>JAIYDC010000047.1 GCA_027487685.1 Pseudomonadota bacterium
ACGGAGCTGTCACATAGGTTGGCTGGAAGTGCTTAGTGAAGGATTTGGGTTGAAGTGCTTAGTGAAGGATTTGGGCTGTAATTTCGGCACGAACAAACCGAACAAAATTCACACGAATTTCGGCATCAAGGTCGGAAAGAATGTAATGAGATCAATAGGCTGGCGTTGTTCGTAAATGGTGCGCCCGACAAGATTCGAACTTGTGACCCCTACCATGTCAAGGTAATACTCTAACCAACTGAGCTACGGGCGCATAGATGGGATGGTAGGAAATATTCCACGCTCTGTCACTAATCTTTCTAGGGTCTTTTCATGACTTTGAGCAAAATTTGAGCTAGCGTTGCCCCCCATGACCCAAAGAATCCAACGCCGCTTCGGTCCCTGGATCATTCATCATGCCTACGAGTTCAAATGGTTTTATTTGGGCGCTTTTCTATGCCTCTATCTGCTTCAAATCCTCCAGAGTGAGATCCCCCAAAGAATTCGCGCTCTCACCGAAGTCTTGGATGGGCAAGGAATTGGCCAGGCTTCGGTATTAGTTTTTCTTGGACTAGCGATTGGAATTCTGATTTTTCGAACTTCTTCTCGTCTTTTATTTTTTTATCCGGCACGTGTTCAACAGAAGCTCCTTCGCATGGAGCTTTTAGAGCTCTTAGAGTCGGTGCCCTCGACACGCTACTCAGACCGCTCTCAGGGGCAGATTTTCCAGATCCTCTTTGATGATATCAATAACCTCAGGGCCTTCATCGGTTTCGGCCTCCTCCAGATCGGAAACCTGATCATTGCGGCATGGGTCCTTATCCCGAAGCTTAATCAGACAGACGCCTACCTCTGGCCCGCTTTCTCCCCACTTTTCGCTAGCGTTGTGCTGTTCACCGTAATGACCTTCATCAATCAAAGATACTTTAAGAAGATGATGGATAAGAAGGGCGAGGTTCAGCAGTACATCATCGAGTCATACGAGGCTAAACAAACGATCAAGAACTTTCACCGGGAAGAGAACTTCGTTCACGGCTTTGTCCGAGTTTCCGCTGAGGAGCTTAAGCTCTTCTTCAAGTCTTCGATCGGGTTTGCCTTCACAGGGCCTTATATCAAGCTGGGTCTTGGTGCGAGCCTGATATGGGCGGCACTTCTCATCCGGCGCACAGGTGGGACGACCTCGGATTTAGTATTTTTCTCAGGCTTCCTTTACTTATTCCTCGAGCCTGTAATGTTCATGTCCTGGGTTGCAGTCGTGGTGTCTCAGGGCTTTGCGGCTTGGCGGCGAGTGAAAGAGCTCCATTATCTCTTGGTTAAGCCTTCGGCGACTGAGGCGGAGCTTGCGGCCGCAAAACCTGATGTCAACGACACTCACGTGGCAGTGACTCTGAACTTCTGGGATCGTCCGCTTAGGCTCGACGTTCCTCGGGCGAACTGGACTGTCCTTGTGGGCGAGACCGGCTGTGGCAAGAGCTACCTTCTGTCGAATTTCGCGACCTCCCTCATCCTCGCTGGGGAAAAGGTTTCGATGGTTCAGCAAGAGCCATACCTTTTTAATGACACCATTGGAGAAAACCTCTTTCTTGGAGTGACGCCCGATGCAATTGTCCGAGAGCGTGCGTTTGAGCTTCTTCGGATGTTCCAGCTCGATGGCCTTGCACCTTCACTCGAAGAAGTCCTGGCCCTTGAGGTGGGGGAAAATGGTAAGCGTCTCTCCGGCGGGCAGATGAAGCGCGTCGCACTTGTGCGCTCGCTTCTCTCCGGTGCGCGCATCCTCGTTTGGGACGATCCCTTCTCTTCTGTGGATATTATCCTTGAGAAGCGCATCATGACTCGTCTGCGGGAATCGCTTGAGTGGCGTGACCTTATATTTCTGATCTCCAGCCACCGCCTTACGACGGTGCGGCTCTCTGATCAACTCATTTATCTCGACCGAAACGTTGGCCTACGCGCGACCGGATCGGTCGAACAGGTTCTGAAGGAAGAAGATGTCTCAAAGTTCTTTAAAGAGCAGATGGTGGGAATACCTCTGGCTTAGGTCTGAGGCATTTCTTGCTGTCTTCATTCTCGTCAATATCCTAGTCTCGGCGGTGACCGGATACCTTACTCCGCGCTTTATCAGTGCTTTCTATTCCTCGCTTAAAGATGATGCCGCCTTCGAGCAGGAACTCTTTTCTCTGGCACTCCTTTACGCTGCCGAGTACGCGAACCGGTTCCTTTTCACCCTCAGTACCTCCCGCTATGTACAGGTCCTTCTCGTCGACGTCCGGCGGCGCAGCTTTGGCCTCTGGCTTGGGGCCCCGTTCAAACGAAAGTCCGGTGCCCATGAGGAGTATCCTATGGGCGAAGTTCTCGCCCGGCTCATGAATGATACCGATGCCGTCCGTGAAGTTGTGAGCTCCGGAAGCTTCGCCATTTTCATCGACATCATCTTTATCCTCTCGTGCCTATTGAGCTTCCTTCAGCTCAATTCGACGACAGGTTTGGCCCTCTTCGTGGCCGAGGTCGTCGCCTGCCTGCTCCTGATTAAAGGGACTCGTGTTATGGCAACGATTTTCATGGATGTGCGAAGGCTCACGGGCCTCATGGCGCGAGTTGTAACGGATCTTACGGCCGGACTCAGAGAACTCTTTTTTAGCCCCAACCAACGCTACGCTAGTCGTCGGGGTGAGAAGATCTTCGAGGAGTTCCTGGACAAGCAGCTGAGTGCCAACATTTGGGATGCTGGGTACTATTCGGCCGCAGAGTCTTTGTACCCGATCCTCGTCGCTCTGGTTATGATCATCGTTCCCTATTCACAGATCACGGAGATTGCAATCCTCGCGGCACTCATCGACTTGATCCAAAAATCCATCACTCCGATTAAGGATGTGGCCTCAAAAATTTCTGTGCTCTCTCGAGCGAAAACCGGAATCGACCGGATTCACCAGTTTAACGAAAGCTTTGATCGGGATCTTGCTCCTCGGCTCGACTACACTGATCTTGAGGCCCAAGAGCTATCTATTGATCTTGATAACTTTCGCTATGGCGACGGATTTGGACTCGAGGACATCCGCTTCACCCTCCGTCGCGGTGAGGTCCTGGGGATTATTGGCGAGTCAGGCTGCGGGAAATCAACCTTACTAAAACTCCTCTCAGGACAGTACTATTCCTTCAATGGAACAATCTCTGTCGACGGAGAAGTCATCGCGGCGGACCGGGACGTGGACTTGCGACGTTTCTCTTCTTATGTAAGTCTCATCT
>JAIYDC010000137.1 GCA_027487685.1 Pseudomonadota bacterium
AGGCCCATGAGTGCTTTGCGCGAATAGCAGTTGAAGCCACCTGTGGAATCTGAAAAAGGGATTCCCGTGATGAGCTTGGCGTAAATCGAGGCAAAATAGGACAGAAGGAGTCGCTGCATCGGCCAGTTCATTATACGAATGCCGCCAATATAGCGGGAGCCGATAGCAAGGTCGTAGTCGCCGATCTTGGAAATGAAATCAGGGATCGCCTCTGGATCGTGGGAGAAGTCGCAGTCCATGGTGATAACGGCTTCGTAGTCCTTCTCCAGCGCCCAGCGGAAGCCTTTTATGTAGGCCGTTCCCAGGCCTAGCTTCCCCTTGCGCTCAATGAGGAAAAGGTTATCTTTTTTCTTTTGAAAAGACTTAACCACCGAGGCGGTTCCATCAGGAGAGCCGTCGTCGATGACAAGGACATTGAGCGCTGAGTGTAAGCGCTGAAGAGTCTCAAGCATTTTTTCTATGTTAGCAATCTCATTATACGTTGGTATGATGACGATGGCTTTTTCCAGACTAATCAATCAACGGGCCTTGGCTAATAATATTTAGCTAGTTGTAGCATAGTATTGCCCGAATGGCGAATATGACAAAGACTTTGAAGTTAAGTTTTGCAGTACTTTTGATTCTCCAGCTTCTTATGGCGTCAGGCTTTGAGCTCGCCCATGACGAAGCCTACTACTGGCTCTACTCTAAGCATATGGATTGGGGGTTTTTCGATCATCCGCCATTTGTAGGCGGGGTGATTCGTCTCTTCTCATTTTTTGGCACTAACGAGTTCGCTGTTCGGGTCGGTTTTGTCGTCCTTCAGTTCGCAACACTTTTGCTACTTTGGACTTTTACAACTAATCCCTTGGTTGCTTTTCTCCTGTTTTTCAGCTTTCCTCTCGCCTCCATCACTGGCCTCCTCGCACTTCCTGATATTCCATTGCTATTCATGTCGGCGCTTTATTGCTACCAGCTTAAGCGCTACCTTGAATCAGATACGGTAGCACGCTCACTCCACCTTGGAGTTATCATTGGCCTTCTTTTTTATGCGAAATACCATGGAGTTCTCCTGGTGTTCTTTACCCTCGTGGCAGTGCCATCTCTTCTCCTGAGGAGATCGTTCTATGTTACTGCAGCATGCGCCCTTGTTGTCTTTGCCCCGCACCTTTATTGGCAGTATGACCACAACTTTGCGACTTTGAGGTACCATTTTCTGGAACGTCCTAGTGCACCATTTTCTTTAGCGCGAAGCCTTGAGTTTCTTGGTATCCAGGTGGCCCTCGCCGGAGTGCTTGCGGGACCACTGGTTTGGTACTTAGCTCTTAGGGGAACTGCGAAATCGCAGTTCGAGCGCACACTGAAGTCCATCGCGTTCGGCAGCGTTGTTTTCTTTCTCATCTCAAGCTTTACTAAGCGAGTAGAGGCCAACTGGACCATCTTCCTATCGGTTCCGCTGATCGCCTTGAGTTCCGGTTCATCAATTTGGTCGCGAAGCTGGCCACGACGCCTCCTGATCATCTCCTTCGCTTTCGTCATCGGGGCCCGGATTCTATTCGTCATACCGCCAGAGACTGTGGGAATCCGTCGCCTGAAGGAATTTCATGGATGGAAGACGTGGGCTGAATCAGTTTTGCAGCAGTGTGAAGGAAGGCCTATCATGGCCAATACCTATCAGATCGCTTCAAAACTTTCGTTCTACCTTCGTACTGAAGTTCCGGCGCTTAATTATAAATCCAGGAAAAACCAGTTCGACTATTGGCGGTTTGATCAAAAGTTTCCGACCCACACAGTCTGTTACCTTACAGATAAGCGTGACTTCACAGGGCAACAGATTGAGACACCGGAGGGGAAAAGCCTTCGCCTCGTAAAAAATCAAGACCTCCTTCAGCTTTGGGAGCTAAAATAGATGGAAAGGTAAACTCAGTATGCTTAGGCTCAATCTCCAAAACTCTTACGACAAAGTTAAATTTCTCACCATCCTGCAGTTCACCCTTGTCATCATGGCGTTCATTGCTGAGGCCCTAGTCACGAGAAGTGTCCTGAATTTTTCCTTTATCTTCCAGTTCATTCTTCTCCTGGTGGCCTATAACTTTTATTACTCGGCCCTTTCAAATCTCTTTTATTCGTACTGGAACATGTCACTTATTTTTGGGATTTATTACCTTCTTTCGCTTAGTCGAAACTTTCTTGTCCTCGGTAATCCCATGATTGGTTTTCTCTTCCTCCTTAGTCTTGGATTTCTTCTTATGGCCTGTTACATAGTATCATCCCCGCTTTACTACCCACGTTTTCACTGGTGGGAGTACGATTTTAGGTTCAGGGCCGACATTCGTTGCTGGGTGGAAGCCGATGGGAAAGAATTTCGTGGGCGACTCTCTGATCTGCGTCGGGGGGCCGCGTGCCTTGAGCTCTTTCATGGAATGCCTGTAGGCCATCCAGTGAACATCAGCGTTGAAATTCTCAATCAGAACTTTTCTCTCTTCGCTGAGGTTCGGTCCCGGCGAGAGCCCATCATCGGACGATCAATCGTTTACGGTCTAAAGTTTATTAACAATGACTTGGAGCAGAAGCAGCGGCTTAAGTTTTTAACTAACTACTGGAACGAAAGTAAGAAGATCAAGATTCGTAACAAGTTTTCACTCGACCTAAAGTCTTGAAATGAATTTTACAGTCTCCGATCATCTCTGGTTTATGAGCATGGCGCTTGAGTTGGCCGAGCAAGCCTATAAGCTTCAGGAAGTTCCTGTCGGAGCTGTTTTGGTTTCTCCTGAAGGTGAAGTACTCTCCAAACAGCACAACTTAAAAGAGGTCCACTTTAATCCTGTGGCCCATGCTGAACTCCTCGCCTTGACTGAAGGGGCCAAAAAACTATCAAATTGGCGTTTAAGTGATTGCCTTTTGTATGTAACTCTTGAGCCATGTCCCATGTGTCTCACCGCCATGGTTCAATCACGGATCCGGCAGTGCGTGTTCGGTGCTTACGATCCCAAGGGCGGCGCACTAAGCCTCGGCTACCACCTTCACCAAGACAAGCGGCTAAACCATCAGTTTTCGATCATCGGAGGAGTTAAGCACTTCGAGTGCTCGAAGGTCCTCTCCCAATTTTTCCGTGAAAGAAGAACCGGATACCGGCCTAAGAATTAGTTGTCTGATCCTCTCGGGGCATGCTAACTTTTACCTTCAACCTTATTCCTCCTCACGGAGATGTGTCCGAGTGGTTGAAGGAGCACGCTTGGAAAGCGTGTAACGGAGAAATCCGTTCCAGAGTTCAAATCTCTGCATCTCCGCCATTTTTTTAATTCCGTATTAACATTGAGATTATTAAAATTGTCCGCATTCTTGACAGGGTTATAGATTTTGTATGGAGGTAAAGCCCAGGTGTTTAAACTGAGGGTTCACATGATCAATTCCAGGTGTTAGTTTCGCTTTAAAGGACCCCATCCCCCATGAAAATTTTCTTCTTGATCACACTTATGATGATTCCATTTGCTTCTTTCTCACAAACTCACCGCTGCCAAATTTATTCAATCATACAAAGATATGACATTACGACGATGGCCTTTAAGTCAGCAACGGAAGCTAGCTCGCCTTGGTTTGTGGTGACTAAAGACCCGCATGAAAACGAGAAAGAACTAAATGTTGATAGTAAGACCGGTGTGGTTGGTACTGCAAAAGTATGGACCGGGACATTATTAGAAACCGAAGAAGGTGATTTGATTCAAGCTCATGCTAGGTTTTTAATCGAAGGCGTTCGTGGCCCAGCAAGCTTAATAATGTCACTAGACTCAAGCCTGGCTAAATCTTCGGTTGTTTTAGAAATGGCGACTGAGATTGAGATGGTTCTCATTCCCGTTGATCTTAAATGCGTTCGCATTTCTAAAAATTAAATAACAAATTTATGCCCGGAGTTACTTTAGGTGAAATTATGAAATTATTGGCATTAATGTTGGTTTTCTTTTGTACTGCTACTAGCTGCTCGACAACACCCACTAATACCGATGCCATAGGTCCAAGGATCCACAATATAGCTCCTGATTTTATTAAATACTGGGGCCGGGCCCAGGGAATGCCTTCGGCCAAGAAGATAAGATTGCTGAAATCAGAAATCTTTCCGATGTTTCCTGAATTCTATCATTACAAAACCCAGAAATGGGAGAAAGACGGAAAGAGTGCTGATGAGGAACTAGCAAAGCATTTAACAGAGTTTAAGCAGATGGAAACCGACTTTGTGAAAAAGACCAATGAGATAACCACTCATCTACGTACAACGATGGCATCCTTTATGAAGTCCGTGCCGGGACTGAACAAAGATTTTGATATTTACATAACTCACAGTTTTGGCGAGATGGACGGTGGCACTAGAAAGATTGGGGAGAAGATGTATTTTGTCCTCGGCGTTGATGGAATGGTGAAATACCACAAAGGGTTTTCCAGTGAGATACCCTTTTTTCATCACGAGTTATTTCATGTCTATCATGGGCAGTATTTGGCCGAAGAGGAAGTTTTATGGGTTGCTCTTTGGGCCGAGGGCTTGGCGACTCTTGTTTCATAACAATTAAATCCTCAGGCCACGACCCAGGAATTAATGTTGGACCTGCCTAAAGGAATGATTGGAAAGATAAACGAAAGACTTGATGATCACTGGGCCGATTTGACGGCAAAGCTTACGTCCAAAAGCGAAGTTGATTATGAAACTTACTTTTTGATGTCCTCTAAAAATAAAAAAGTTGTTACTCGTGCTGGATATTATCTTGGTTATTTGCTGGCAAAAGAAATTGCGAAGACCATGTCGATCTCGGAGATGGCCCAAATGAAAATCCAAGACGTATTGCCCTTGATACAGTCAACGATTGAAAAGCTTCGAACGCATAGGGATACTCCTGACAAAGTTTTGTGACCTTGGGTTGAATAATGAACCTTTCTCTTAAGGAAATTCAGTTAGTCGGATGATCACATTTGCTGTGTTTGTACTAGCGTAGCTGACCGTTTTTCTTGGGGTGATTTTCTGGGAAGAACTCATCTTTAAGAAACTTTATTCAAGACGAGCTTAGGTTCACCTATCGAAACAACTCCCTGACCTCAAACGGTGCTGGACCCTCGGAGAGGGATCAAACCGTTATACTTATGTTGATTGACGCCTGTTATGTCAGAAATGGGAATCAAGAGTTCTCTTTTCCCCTCCTCTCTCGCTCGCTCGCCAGAAACCTGGATCACCTAATGGAAGAACCGGAACCGTAAGATGCCGTTCGTCGATGCGAAGGAAAAGAGGAGTATTCCCGGCCAACTTCCGTGCTGTTACCAAATTGTTCTGATCTCCAAGAATATAGGGCAGTGCCAAGGCCCCACCTATAAGCATGAGGCGTAGCAAAAGGATCGCCATCTTGGCGAATGCCTCATTTGAGGATGTCTGAGGCCAGAGGACCAGGAGGATGAATAAGTACATAGGTACGAGGACCAAGTGAGTAAACGGAAGGATCCTGATCCTGCGTTCAAAGTCTACGATCAAATCTCTGGTAAGGTTGGCTTCAAATTCTTGCATGGACTCATTGCTTACTGTATTTGCTCAATAAGTTGTTAAAGACTCTTGTACGGCCGTTCCATACGGCCGCATGTCATTTATATTATTTGGCCACTCGTACTTTTTCTGCAAGAATTGCTTCATGGCAATCGATGA
>JAIYDC010000107.1 GCA_027487685.1 Pseudomonadota bacterium
ATGTCGCTGATTGAAAAAAGGGGCCTACTTGAAATCAGAAAATGTTACTTCACGTTTCAATTATGAAATTTCTTGGAAAAAAATATAGATACTCAGTGCTGATTATGTGGCAGACCATCTTCAATATCGTAGTAATCCCCCTTGTCCGACACATGAATATGCTTACCTAATTTCGTGTTGTGGGCAAATCAAATGCACCCATTGCTATAGCAGTCCAGTCCCTTTGAATCGGATCCCAGAAAAATGTACTGCCGCATGTAGAACAAAAACCACGTTGAACTTTTTCGGAAGAACGAAACCAGGTGATATTTTCAGAACCATGGATGGTCAAAGAAGATCGAGGAACATCGGTGCTTGCTAAGAAATGCCCTGTTTGTTATCTACATTTCGTGCAGTGACAGGCATCTGGTTGTGGCAGAGAAGTGGAAACGTCAAACTTTACTGCACCACAAAGACACGATCCTTCTAACACAGAACCTCCTCAAATATTCGGTAAGCATTAACTGGCCATCATTATGGCCAAAAGACTTCCCGTTGGTCAAAATCACATTCTATCTAAGATAATCAAAGATTTAAGTGCGAAAATCTCTGGCAAGAGTGGTTATTTTCTCATGATTGTCTCAGTTTCCGTGAACCACCCCATTTTTAAATTCAGTCATGATCTTCGCAAGAGTGAAAGATCCTAAAGCCCAGTTTAACCCACTGGTCATTGTTAATTTCCAATTATCAATCCCTTTTACCCAGTTTTTTTAAATCAGCCTCTGTTTTATAATCTAATAAACAAGGCGGTTATTAATGAATTTGACAGCAACCATCCTTATCATATTTTCCTTTAAAATTTTCGCAATAGATATTGAATGCAATTCAATTAACGAACTCCAGATGAAGATGGATGCTCATGCTTCAAATTACATGAATGCTGAAACCACTAGAACTACTGAAGGTGGTGTTTATCAATATAAAAATATCGTTTGCAACGGTAAGTGTAAGGTTGAAGAAATTAAATCTTTCGTGCAGAAGTACCTACCAGGCCACCCAGATGCTGATACCAATGGATATGTTTCATTTCCGCAGATTGATAAACAAGCGGAGAAGGGATTGATCTCTACTTATGCAAAGTCTTTGGTCTTGGTATCAAAGGCATGCCCATCTAATGCGAAAGTACTTAGCCATCAAAATGATAGCGCTCTCTTAAATTACAAGTCAGGCAATATTGTCTCAGATATTATTAACTTCCAGGCCGATGGCAGCGTTGTCTCTTGGGTAAGGCAAACGAAGAATGGAGAATCAAAAATCGTTAATTTGTAGTCTTTAAACCCCATTTCTTCATGGAGATGTGTACTTATTTGGCCGTGGCATAAGTAGGTTACTGTCAAAAATTGGCTCCAGGATCGACTGAAATGGAAATAATACAATCGAACCTGAATCATTAACATATAGGAGTCCGTAATGTTCAAAAACTTCGTCATCTTAATCGCAGCTGCTTTATTAATAGTAAGATGTTCATCTATTTCTGAAGAAATGTATCCAAATCGACCTTTGATTCAAGCAATCACTGATCACGGAGATTTAAAGAAGGTTGAAGATGCAGTTAGCAAAGGAGCTAATGTTAATGAATCTGATGCTAGAAGCAGCATTTCCGCTCTACAGTTTGCTGAACACAACATCTATAAAAAAGAGAACCACCCAGGTGAAAGACTGGCGACAGTTAGATTTTTAATTGAAAAAGGGGCGAATGTTAATCATGAGGATGGTTACGGGAGAACTGTTTTCGCGGATCTTATGAATGATACTAAATTTTCAGAAGATAATTACAAGGATGCAGACAAAGTTTCACTCGCAAAACTTATGCTTCAATCTGGCCTTGATTTAAAAATGAGACAGTCGAGCACGGGCGACACACCACTCCATTTCTTAGTCGAAAATGCTCTCCAGCATGATCGTTACTCAGAAGTAATCACCTTATTACTCAAAGCCGGGGCAGATCCTGATTTTAAAAACATTTCAGGAGAATCTCCGCGTTCAATGATAGATAAAAAAGCCAACAATGAACTTAAGGAACAATTCTATAAGCATTTAAAAGGAAAATAAAACATCTAAAGCCCAGTTTAACCCACTGGGCTTTTGATTTTGAGGGAATTGTTCCCGCCCTTCGAAATACAAAATTCTCGTCGAGAATTGCAAGAACAATTTCCGAGCAGATGAATGATCCTGAAAGAGACTTAGACCTAAGTTCGACTAAGATTTATTCTGTCCAGTCGAGGGTAGCAAACTCAGCAATAGTCATATGACGATAAAACGGATGAGATCTTGAACTGCTCGCCGAAGTGATTAAAAAAGAAGCACTTTTTGGCCAAAATGCCTATTGTCATTTTAAGGAAGCGACTTGAACACATCCACCCTCGTATACCTCTTGGTCTTTACAATAATTGCTTGTACTCACAAGCAAGAGAAAATGGTTAATCCATATACTGAATCCAAGTCAAATGATCGAGCTGGTTATAAGAAGATACTCCCCCCACTACTTCCTGGAACAAGCTTTAAAATTTCTCAAGGAGCCTTTGGCTGCTGCACACATAACATTCCTGGTTATGAATTTTCTTGGGATTTTAATATTCCATATGGAACTGAGGTGGTTACTGTTGAAAGCGGAAAAGTGATTCAAGTTTGGGAGCCAGAATTTGGGGGAGGATGTGACAAAAAATATAATGAGTCAGCCCATAATATCAAAGTGCTGCATGCTGACGGTACAGTTGCGCAATATGTTCACATAAAAAGCAGAGTTAAGATGGGTGAGCTCGTTAGGGCCAGGCAGCTCATAGCAGTTACCGCGAATAATGGTTTCATTGTGACCCACAACTGCATTTTAGTGTTTTTAAAAACACGAAACAAACTCCTGAGAGTGGTAGCCCTTGAACTATTCCCCTACTCTTCAAAGGTCTTCCACAGGGGGGAATAGCAGCAGAGGGGCCGATTGATCAGATCAAAGATGCTACTTACTAAGGACTCTCTCGAAAATGTTTAAAAGTGTTAATTCATGACGGAGTTATAAGAGTTTAGAGAACTAGGCTCATAATAAAACTTCGGTAGTTGGTTTCTGACCACTGGACTTCTTCAACTACTTTATAACCTCTCCTCTGATAGAGCGAGATTAAATGATCAGCATGAATAGATGTATCTAAAGCGAGTTCTTCAGCTCCTCTTCTTCTGGCTTCATCCTCGAGAAAAGCCATAACCTTTGAACCCAATCCACTTTTTTGAAATTGTGGATCAATAGCGAACTGACCGAAGGAGTAAACTTTTGTTTTCATGTAATGCTGAGATACATCTTGAGATTTTGGAGGATACAAAGTTACGGTTCCGATCAACTGTGTATTGGCAAAAACTAGAAAACCGAACCCATCCTTAAGTCTCTTCAATGTACGAGTTGGAGGCTGGTGGGTGGCAACATATTTAAGTCCTTTCGCTGCAAGAGGGGCATAGGCTCTATGTAAGAGATTAGTCAGTGGTTCAACTAAATCGAAATGTTGCTTTTCATCAAAGGGAATTAATTGGAATCCGTCCATCTGTAGGCCTCAAGAGTTTAATCCAAGTCTTATACATCAATACCATGCCGATGATGTTAAACTAAATAATAACATGTGGTTAAGTGAGCTTCCAGCTGTGGTAATTATGATACTTGGTATATGAGTGCACCCACTTCCGAATACGACCCCACTTTAAATTCAGTTTCGATCTTCGCAAGAAGTGAAAAATACTAAAGCCCAGTTTAACCCACTGGGCTTTTTTTATTCCCTAATCCGAACTAAGATTAACTAATCTCAATAAAAACTTTTCTGGATGTTTATTTTGAAAACTATACTTATCTTTTTAATGCTTATTACGGCTTCAGCTCTAGCTGCAGAGCTTACAATTGAACTTCAGAAACTGAACTCACCTTCTGAATCAGAGCAATACTTTTGCCCTAAGATTGAGGAGGATTTAAAAGCTATAGATGCGTTCAATCACGACTCTAGTCCAAATGGTCCTTCATTCAAATCAAGAGAACTAGCATTGAAAACTCTAGATGTTTTGGCCAAAAGCGATCTAGGATTTTCTACAAATACGTCCAAGGCTTATCAATTGCTGGCAGATGAAAAAAACTGGCCTAATGATAATCATTTCCTTGGTGAGTTAGGAAAAATCAATCCTGAATGTGCTCTTTTCAAGAAGCATGACATTTTCTGGGCTTATTCTTTAGATCATAAGAGACTAGCTTTCTCAGAAGCTGACCATAAGCGATTTAAAGAACAGTTCAAAATATATGTCGATAGCGGTCTTAAAACTCCAGGTCCGATTATAAGTTTACTGGTACGAGCAAATGATCTTTACCATTTCAGCAAAGCCAAGATCGTAGGCAAACCTGACGACTTTTCCAAAGTAGAAAGCCTCAAGAATGAAATGGAGCTGGAGATGCAAAAACACCAGAAAAGCTTAAAGGAGAGAAAAACTGGAAGTTGGTCATTGAAACAAGAAATCGAGTTGTCCAAGACGTATATGACAAAATTCAAAGCCCTTTATAGCACAATGAAGTAACAATAATCTTTCTGATTAAGGCCTTTAGAACGTAATAAAACCCAGTTTACCCACTGGACTTTTTATTATTCCTTAAAAACCTGAATACTCTATACTTAAAGCAGACCTTCAACGGAGATGGGTATGGTAGATGAGCATTATAAAGCCCAGTTTAACCCATTGGGCTTTTTTATTTCGTGAAGTTGACAACGTCCACACCACGGCATTCAGAATCACAACCAGTTAAATTGATGTGTTGAAAGGATATCCATCACTGCCTCCCGCTGTTACAAACGAAGACCCCTTTTCTCTTCTAGGCCTTATATGATTCTCCAGCGTGACTTCATTCCTTTCCGATCTTCTTTTCTAAAATCTCTAGGGGACAATCCTGTGAGTCTTTTGAAAGACCGAGAAAAAGAAAAACCATCAGCATACCCCACTTCTGCCGAAACGCCTTCGATCGTGAGCTCGCTTTCAGATAAGAGCTTCATTGCACGTTGAATCCGAAGAACGGTAAGATAGTGGAGAGGTGTGTCCCCTAAAGAACTCTTAAACTTCTTAGCTAGCCCTGCCCGTGAAACACCCACTTTCTGTGCCAGAATCTCAAGCGTCCAGTCCTTTTTCGGATCGGCGTGCATTAGTTCAATCACTTTTTTGATGCTCTTATCTTGTATGGCGTGGCACCAATTACTTGAGCCTTTCCCGAGTGAAGTAACTATCTTTCTTAAAGTGTAACCGAAAAGTATATCCATGAGATTTTCAGCGATACGATCTGACCCCATCTCCGATCGCGACACTTCATAAGAAAGTAAATTGATCGTCATCTGAAGCTGGTCAAAACTTTCCAACTCACTGAACTTGAGCACAAACCAATCTGGCATATCTTGAAAAAGTGGATGGATGGGTTCGTTCCAGAGCTGATAAGCACCACTCATAAGGATCAAGGCAGCGTTCTTAGTTTCTTGCGAACTAATCTCTTCATCAGCAGTCCGTTGAATCTTCTTCGGTCGTTTCGCATCTGTCGAAACGATATGGTGATGACCCCGTGCCATAAAAGCTATGTCACCCTTTGTGAGCTTTATCGATTTGCTTGATCCCTCAGGATGAATAAAAGCTTCCCCAGTTAATACGACATGGATCCCGAAACTTTTATCGCATGGAAATTCGAAAGCGGATCTCTCAGGCCATGAGTGACGACTGAGGATTCGGCTTTTGAGACCGGCCTGGTGAAGAGTATCTGTGAGAACATCCATATAAATGAGAGAATACAATAAACTAATAATTCATCCAAGGAAATAGACTTTCAAACATGAAAATTGGACTAAAAGCCATTCTAGGTCTAAATAAATTCAATTATAATGATTAAAAAAGGAGTTACTCATGGATAAGACTTTGGTTATCTGTGCTAGTGGGAACGTGGGTTCTGAACTTGTTAGATTACTCAGGGCTGACCACCGCGAAGTAATTGAAGCTACAAGTAGAAAGGAACTCAAACCAGGGCAGGTCCACTTGAATCTCATCACGAAAGAGGGAATGAAAACGGCCTTCGATGGGGTTAGTAGGGCCTTTCTCCTCTCTCCTCCAGGACACACAAATCAGCATGAACTCATGAGACCGGTTATTGGGATGGCACAAGAAAAGAAGTTAAACAAAGTCGTACTCATGACAGCAATGGGGGCCAACGCAGACGACACATCTCCAATGCGAAAAGCCGAGATGCAGCTGGAAAACGCAGGAATTCCCTACAACATCATCCGTCCAAACTGGTTCATGCAAAACTTCCACACCTTCTGGATGGATGGAATTTTAAAGCAAGGAAAAATATTTTTGCCAGTGGGCAAAGCCAAGGGAAGCTTCATCGATTCCCGAGATATCGCTTCAGTAGCCTATTCTTTACTAACCAGTGATCAGTTTTCTAATAGAGACTTTGATCTTACTGGGGGACGTGCCCTGGATCACGATGAAGTCGCCTATCTTCTTACGAGAGCTTCGGGAAAGAAGATTACGTATCAAGATATACGGCCCGACGAGATGCTGCCAGGACTTCTTTCGGCGGGGCTTCCAGCAGATTATGCGCATTTTTTACTTATGATACTTAACTACTTTAAGTTGGGATATGCAGAAGCAGTTACAGATTCAGTGGAGAAAATAACTGGGAAACATCCTAGAACTTTTGAGCATTACGTTGAAGATTATAAAAACATGTGGATGAAATCTTAAGAGATGATTGTACAGAGCTTCTGAGCGTACTAACTTAGGAAAGCGACCCCCATTAATAAAAGTAAGAACTCCTTGGAAACTTTACGGACAATTAGCAAACCGCTCTCAATTCATTTTTTAACGAAAGGAATCTAAACGATTGCAGGATCTTAGGATTGAAAAAGGTGTAGTAGAAGTGGGGTTATTTAGACGTTTGTCCCCAGGATTGACTACCACCCCACTTTTTACTTGAGTTTCGATCTTCATAAGAAGTGAAAAATACTAAAGGCCCAGTTTAACCCACTGAGCTTTTTTTTATTCCGCGAAGGGAGAAAACTTCACGCCACGACATTCAGAATCACGGCTAGTTAAATTGATTTTTTGAAAAGATAACCATCACTGCTTTCTAGTTTAATATGTAGAAAGCCCTCTGCACGCTCGATTTCTTCAAAGCCCAGTTCATGATGCATTTTCAAAGAAGTGAAGTTATTAGCATCTACGATAGAATAAAATTCGGTTACACCACTCTCTTTGAGAAC
>JAIYDC010000105.1 GCA_027487685.1 Pseudomonadota bacterium
CCCCGCCTATTCCACGGCGAAGGTTTTGACTCAAGAGTTTGTTGAAGGCGTCTCTATCTCACGCTGGCTTGAAAGTGACCCACCTGAGGCCCAGCGCCGAGAGTTCGCAGAACTTTTGATTAAGCTCTACCTCGATGAAATCTTCGTCCACGGTCTGGTGCAGACGGATCCCAATCCAGGAAACTTCATCGTCACACCACAGGGCCGGTTGGCCCTCATCGACTTCGGGGCGGCCCGGGAGTATGGCCCTGAGTTTGTGGCAGGATACCGTGCCATTCTTCTCGCCTCTCAGCGCGGGGACCGAGAGGCCCTCCTGAGCGAGAGCATCCGATTGGGCTTTATTGACGAGCGCGAAGCCCCGGATGCTAAGGATATCTACGTCGAGATGATGAACTTCCTGGCGGCACCATTTCGAGACGAACTCCCCTTCGACTTCACTGACAAGAGTTACTTTTCGGGCTCTCGTGACCTTTCTTGGGAGATGTCCCGCCGTTGCAAGTACACACCACCGCCAAAAGAGCTGATCTTCCTGCACCGAAAACTCGTTGGGACGTTCGTTTTCCTCAAGCGCCTTGGGGTTCAAGTCCGGCTTAAGGATTATTGGTCTTATGTTGAGGGGCAACAACTCTAGAGTCAGGCTATCTGGAAAAGCTTATTTATCCTTGTCCGTGATCAAGGAGATGTTCTCGAGCTTGTTGGCCTGAAGAAGATCGAGCACCTTCACGAGGCGAGTATAGCGGACCTCTCCGTCAACTCTAAGGTTCACGAGAGTCTGCTTCTCAGTCTTCTCTAGAGTCGCCGGAAGCTCTTCCATCGTTGATTTCTTACCGTTGACGGCAACCGCTTGGTCAGAAAGTTCGATCGTCAGTTGGTCATTTTTTTTCTCAGATCCATTCCCCTGCTCGGATTTAGGGAGTTTCAGGAGCAGTGCGAGTTCATCCTTCTTAAAGGTCGAAGTCACAAGAAAAAACACCAGGAGCAGGAACACCATATCGATGAGCGGTGTCAGGTCCATGGCCAGAGATTCGCGGCGTTGACGGCGTCCCATGATCTACTCTGCCTTAAGAAGAGGAGTCATGTGTTTCTCGAGCTTGATTTCGAGCGAGTCCAGTTCTCCAGAGAGGTAGTTGTGAGCGATATAGTGCGGGATCGCAACAATCAATCCCACGATGGTGGTGATAAGGGCGTAAGAAATACCGGATGCGAACTGACCAGGGTCCGTAAGGCCTTTGGACCCGATGACCTGGAAGGCCTCGTAGATCCCGATCACAGTACCGAGGAGTCCTAGGAGCGGGGCCGTAGTCGCGACGACTTTAATACTCGTCATACCGAACTCGAGTTCGTGGACTCTCTGAGAGATGGTATCTTTAACCAGGTCAAGGTGGGCCATGAGATTCGTCGTTTTAATTCGGGCCATGAGATCCTGGGCGAGGGCCTTAGACTCTCCATCAAGTTTTTTCTTGAAATCGCGGAAGATAAAAAGCCGCCAAAGTATGAGGGAGAGACCTAGAACGTTCATGGCGACGAGGATCCAGGTGATAGATCCACCCGCGTTGATGAAGTCAATCAGACGCATAAAATTCCTTTTTTATCTAACAAGCTAAAGAGTTACAAACTTTACAGGGACCTTCACATCCATCTTTCCGCCCACTTCCTTTGGGACAGGTCTGAACTTCTCAACCTTCTTCACGGCGTCGATCGCCGAGGCGTTTAGACTGTCGTAGCGAGAAGGTTTGTCGACCCTGACATCAATGATATGTCCATCTTCGAGCAACGTAAAGGCGACAACCACGGTTCCCGTCTGCCCTAAGCGCCGGGATACGGCAGGATAATATTTGTTCTTGTCGATCAGTGCGCGCAGTTCAGCCTTGTAAACCTCAAGAGCCTCCATGGTTCCTGCCGCGACAATGCCGGCCTCGGAACCGACGCTGTCACCACTGACTGCCTGGGTCGCTACCGACTGAACTGCTTGGGCTTCAATGGGAATGGCAACTGAGCGGGGCTTTAACTTAGGTGCAGACCTAGCAGAATTCTTTTCTAAAGGACGGGCCAGGATAACCTCTGAGGCAACCTGGAGCCTCAGGGCCCCATGACCCAAGCGGGTGACCTGCTTGCGAACGTACTCGGACTGAGATAGCTGCCAAGTGCCCAGGAAGGCCGCGATGTGAACAAGCAGAATCATCGTAAAATGGGGAAAAAAGCTTCTGGTCATAAGAGAGTTTTATATGCCAAACACTAGACGAAGTCCATGCCCCATGACAAATTTATACAACTTTAAGCACCCGTAATTTCTGAGGAATCCATGCTCGCATTGGTCAACGAATTTCTGGCCCCTGTGGCCCTTATCTGGAACCACAAGCTCCTCACCATCGGAGGCATTAAACTCTCCCTCGGAAACCTTGTCATGGCCCTGACCATGTTGCTTTTTGCGACCCGACTGTCTCGGGCGGCCGCTCGGGCGATTGACCGACGTCTGATTCAGCCCTTCGTGGATGATCGAAGCTCCCAGCACACCTACCAAACTTTTGTGTTCTATGGCTGCCTGGCCGGCTTCGTGACGCTCTCTCTCGGCATCGCCGGAATACCTCTCACCGTCTTCACCGTATTCGGAGGGGCCCTAGCCATCGGTGTCGGTTTCGGGTCTCAGAACATCGTTAATAATTTCATCTCCGGCATTATTCTTTTGGTAGAGAAACCCATCAAAGTTGGTGACATTGTAGAACTCGACAATATCTCCGGCTCCGTCCTCGCCATAGGCACGAGGAGCACCCAGGTGAAAAACCATGAAGGAAAAATCTTTGTGGTTCCGAACAGCTTCTTTCTTGAGAAGAGCGTCTTGAACTGGTCGTACGAAGACCCTATCGTTCGTAATACTATCACCTTCGGCGTCGCCTATGGGACCGACGTTCGTAAAGTGCAGACGCTCTGCCTAGAGATTCTGGCCGAGAATCCTGGGATCGTTCAAGAGCCGAAGCCGGTAGTGGTTTTCGATGATTTCGCCGACAGTAGCCTCACCTTTCAGCTCCATTTCTGGTGCAATCTGGATAAGATCTCTACCCTCGCGGAGGTCCGCAGCAGTATCCGCTTCGAACTCGATGACCAATTTAAGAGCAATGGCATCGAGATGGCCTTCCCTCAGCGGGACATGAATCTTAAAGTCTTGAAGCCCCTCGAAGTGCGGGTCTTGAGCTAGGGGCCGATCGCTTTCAACATAGTCAAACGAGAACAGAGAATACTCCAAATTAATTTCTTTTGACCTTACTTTCAGACAGCATTTTTTCCATCCGATCCAAACGGGCCATCATCTCTTCGTTCGCTTTCTTCAGTTCTTTATTTTGTGCTTTAATCGCGACCATTTCTTGAGAATGCTTATCTGTTGTCTTGAACAACGTAGCTATTTTAGAGTTCAACTCTCTGATCGCTTCGATCACCGGCGCGATTAGAGCGCTATAGTTGACAGCTTTCATTCCATCTTTATTCGTGACCACCGCTTCTGGAAATACTTTCTCAACATCCTGAGCGATCACACCAAGCTGCAGATCTGATCCCTTTTTATATTCAGGCTTCCAGTGGTAATTGACTCCCTCTATTTGCAGAAGTCGCTGGAGTGGGCTTTGCAGCTGGACGATATTTTTCTTGAGTCGTTTATCCGATGGAACGGGAGAGTAGGTTCCGGCAATCCAAAGATTACCCGCGGCATCCAATGACATCAGCGATGTACCGTATCCGTTGAGTCTGATTTGCCAAGTACTTCCGTCCACCACATTCCAGAAAGAGGTTGCCGTATCAGATTCTGATAGAATTGATGTCGGATGAGGTCCAATAATATTCAATCCGTAACTAGTCGCTGATGGACCAGATTGAATCTCCAGCTTCGATCCTGGATTAGTCGATCCAATTCCGACGTTACCGTTGGATTTAATGGTCATTAGGTCGGTGAAGGATGACGGATCACCAAGTGTAGCATTCGCTCTGAAGAATATACCTGCCCAGGGACCTAAGGATAATGGGCCCGCGTTTAATACAAAGGCTCCGTTAGACGCATTAGTGATAGTATGCCCAGTATGACTAATGGATCCATTAACATCAAGTGTGTATTTCGGCGCCGGTGTTCCGATACCGACGTTGCCTGTGTCAGAAATAAAAAATCGATATGCATTCACATTAGCATCAGCTCGATTGGTATACTGAAAAACATAAAATCCTCCTCGTTCATCAGCAGCAGTGCGTGTGTCCGAGAGAGATCCCACCGACCATTTATCTGTTCCCGATATGCGAGTTTTTAGTTCCGCAAAACCGCCAGTTCCCTCCGCAGCTTCGAGAGTAGCTCTTGTACCGTTTGCCACGGGAGAGCCAACATGAAGTAAAGTGCCGGGGTTTAAGCTTCCAATCCCGACATTGCCATTATTTGCGACCATCATGGGATGGCTGGGGCCGGTATGTCCAGGCAGAGTTGCGCGCCACAAATGAATGCCGTCACCAGTAGAATTATACCACTGCCAAGTGTCCCCGGTACCATCTCGAGGATCAAGAAGGATTCCCGCGAGACTGCCCGAAGATCTTATTGTTCCGTTAACGTCTAGCGGCCATTCCACTAAGGTCTTCCCGATCCCGACGTTACCGCCACTGTACGAAATCTGACTCGGCTCAACGATCCACGGACCATCGCCTCCGGCAGTGCCCTTAAGCACGCACGCGACCACACGTCCGGAAAGTTCGTTGATAGTAACTTCTCCACTGAAAGTCCTTAAGTCTTTGCGATTCTTGCTGACCTGGTACTCGTACTCACGAACAATTCGCGCCGACTTGAGCGTCGATTTGTAATCTGTCAGATAAATCTGCTTGAGCGTCACTGTTCCCCGTTGAGAGGGAATATTAAATACGAGTACGTCCTCTCGGTTGTGTAACTTCGTGAAATTCACTTTGTTCGTTCCAGTGAATGACGTGAGCTCAATGATGTTAGTGCCCAGAGAATTGATACAGCTGGCTGGATCACCAAGGTAAGTACTCACCTCTCTATCCAGGTAAACGACTTCTGTGCGTCTCTCAAGCTTGGCAGTGCCTTGGTTTCCAGATTCGTTAAGTTTCATGACGGTCACGAGGAGACCAGAAACTAGGGCGCCTCCCACCAAAACTTCAAGCAGACCAATCCCGACATTGCCAAGACGCATTATGAGCTTCCTTTGAATAAATCACATAGCGCGATTGTAACATGACATTTTTGGTCATCGGATTATTTTTAACGAGACCGTAGCCGATGATCGAGCTGAAGTGCACCGGCCACGACACCGCAGATTCCCTGGCCAGGAAAAACGGTGTCGCCAACCCGGAAGACACTGCTATCTGAAGTGACAGGACTAAGAAGAGAAAGCGGGTTCGAGCCATAGAGGAAAGGAAGGCCACCGACGAAGCCATGGAGACGGCCGGTGTAGCGCTCGAAGGTACGCGGTGAACCCGTTGTGAGGAACTTGACTTCAGGAACTTTGAAGCGCCTCTGGAAATCCTCCAGGATGATCCGTGCATACTCTTCTTTGTTGATAGCTTCGTCAGCGTAAACGTGGGTTGAGATCGAAACCGACTGCATCCCTGTGGGAGCACGGCCCTGATCGCCGGGAATAGAAAAAGAGATGAAATAATTCTTAACCAGAGGGTGATTGAGGTGTACCTGATGGTAGGTATCTCGAAATTGACCAGCAACTCCAAAGTAGGCCGTAAAGGCGCCCCAGGCCCCGGGGTGCGCCCTACTCTCCCGAGCAAGATCTTTTTGGAGCGCCCCGGTCGCCATCTGTGCCATATTCCATACCGGAAGATTGACGATGATTTTATCCGCCGCAACACTTTCTCCGGAAAACAGACCAACTTTGCCCTCTCCAAAAGAATCGACTCGGACCTTTTTCCTGAGGTCTACGCCCTGGCGGAGAAGCTCCCCCTCGAAGAAGTCCATGAGACCCTTCATTCCGCCCACGGGGGCGTAGGTCTCGGCGGGATAAGAGAGGGCCATGGAACCCACGATGAACGGTATGTGCTCCGAGGTTGCCTGGGCCGAGATGAGAAGGATTCCATTCACAAGCTCGAGGTATTCCGGGTGATCCAGCCCGAAAGTTTTAAGAGCAGCTTCCGTCGACAGAAGAAGATACGGAACAAGAGCGACGTGGTGCGGGTGTTGAAGCACATCGCTGATGTCGGAGATACTGGTAAATGGAAAAGTCCTGACGTCTCGCAGGAGCTGCCAAGCGTTCCGATTGATGAGCCGGGTCAGCTCCCAGAACCTTCGGTGCGCTAGGCCCGGGAAGTGGTCCTCAAGCTCCCGCAGCCAAGCCTCGAAGTCACGGTGATACCGAAGGACTTTGCCGGTTGAGAGGTGGAACACAATTCCAGGATCGCAAGGGTGAAGATTAGGGGCGTGGCCCAAAAGTTCGAAGAAATCTCCGAGCGGTTCGCCGACACCCACGCCAGATACCGTCGTCGCTCCGGCGTCGAACACAAAGGGACCGCGGCGGAACCAAGAGGCACAGCCCCCCAGAGCAGAGTGGGCCTCGAAAAGCGTCACCTGGTCCCCGCGGATGGCGCTCAAAAGGGCAGAAGCAATGCCCCCGCCACCAGCACCAATAACGATGGTTTTATTAGAGTGCGGTTTCAATTTTCTTGACCAGCTCCCCGTCGTCAGGCTTGGTGCTAGAACCGAAACGACCAATAACCTTGCCGTCTTTATTCACCAGAAATTTTTCGAAGTTCCAGCCTACATCCCCCTGAAAATCTTTCCCTGATTGCTCGGTCAAGAATTTGTAGAGTTCCCGCTTCTCCTTACCCTTGATGGTACGCTTAGTGAGAATCGGGTAAGTGACGTTGTAGTTTTTTTGGCAAAACTCCAGCATGGTCTTGTCATCTTCCGGCGTCTGTCCACCGAAATCATTCGTAGGAACACCAAGGACCAAGAAGTTTTTGTCTTTGTATTTCCGGTAGAGACCGTCGAGGTCGTCAAGCTGGCCTGTGTAGCCGCACTGTGACGCGATATTCACGATGAGGACTGTCTTACCCTTAAGGTCGGCCATTTTGAACTCATCGCCCTTGATGCTCTTGTCCTTGATCGAATAAAGATCCCCAGCGATAGCGGTCTGGATAATAAAGAATAGAACGATGAGATAGCGCATTTAACTTCTCCTTGAAGATTTTCCTGGCTTGATTATCCCTGATTCGCCTCACTTTGAAACGAGTTGGATTTGTACAAGACTTAGACCTCTTCCCTTGCCTTAGGCCCACAGTTCAAATAATATCCGAAATCTAAGGATCTTACTGTGATAAAACTCCTGGAGTTAAAAGCTAACGTCGACGAGCTCAAGCTGAATATGGCCGACACCACGATCAGCGCCCTCTCGCACGAAATTGACGAACTTGTCCAGGCCGGTGGTAAGAAGTTCCGGCCAGGTCTGATGTTTCTCGTCGGTAAGGTGTTTGGACTTCCATCGGCCTCACTGGAGATTTACGCCCGGGCGGCAGAGCTCACACACCTGGCCAGTCTTATCCACGATGACGTGATCGACGAATCAGATAAACGCCGAAACCATGCGACTTTAAATGCACTCCGGGATAACACCACGGCCATACTCGCTGGCGATTACGTTTTGGCGACAATCATGGGTGAGCTCGCTGGAGCCGGAAACAATGAGCTTCTCATTGACCTCACTCAATGTATTAAGGATCTCGCAGACGGCGAATGGCTTCAGTACGATCTTAAGGCCAAGACCCATGTCCGAGTCGAAGATCTAGAGCTCATCTGCATAAAAAAAACCGGCAGCCTCATCCGCTTCTGCTGTACGACTCCGGCGAAGCTCGCTGGCCACAAAGACATCACCACCATGGCCACTCTCGGGGAACGTATTGGTCTTGTCTTCCAAATGGCCGATGATATAGTCGATGGATTCAATCAAAGTGGAAGACCTGCGTTTCAAGATCTCATCAACGGACAACTCAACTACGTCACACTAAAACTCATCGAAATATACCCCGACCTTTACCGACCGATCTATGCGGTGAAAAACGGGGAGTCTAAGATCTTTCCATGGACCGAAGCGCAGTATCTTGAGGCGACTCGAGCGGTCCATGAGGGAATCAACCGGGAGAAAGACAGGCTTGTGGCCATCTTTAGAGCACTCTGTGAGGCACGCGGTGAAGCTGACCTCGTCGAGGTCTTCGAGATGACTCTGTCAAAAATCCAGGCGAACTACGCACCTCAATTAGGTCTTTAAGACCTGCCGGATGGTGAGATTCAACCGCTCCTTATTTATCAGAACCTCTTCAGAACCTGGGGCGAGAGTCTTAGCGTAGATGGAGCCAAGACCATGGCGCATCCGGCGAGCGGTTCCGCCAAAAATGTAGACACTGTTACCTGGAATGCGAAGGTCTCGCATTTCTCCGGTCTCATTCTCAAAGAAAAAGCGGCAGGCCGAGCCGAAGTTGAGACCAACAATGGGCGCCTCTTGGTTGGGCTCATCCTTATCCACGTGAAGACCCATCGAGGAATCCGCGGTGTAGAAATTCACCATGACACTCTGGGGCCTAAAGTGCTCGACGGGAAAATACTCGCGCAGAATCAGACCCGCAAGTGCCGTAAGCTCTTCAGGGATGGGATGGGGTGCAACATCTAGGCCTGGAATTGTCTCGTGATAACGGTAATCCTTCGGATTCCAGTAAAGCCCTAAGCACATAAACTTTTTCACCGGATACTTCGGCGCTTTATGAAAGCGGTTAGGCCTAAGCTCCGGATGATGGTAGCCGCGAAGGGGATCATGACCGAGCTCCGTTACGAGACGCAACCAATGTGCGGCTTGCCTCGCCGTGAAGTAGTCCTCTACAATAATAAAGTCGCGACGGGGGGAATACACCTTCATGACCACATTTTAGCGAGGAACGGGTATGAGTGACAAACAGATGATCCAGGATTGGCAGGAAAAAGTCCGCGCCTCCTATGGCGACGAAGCAAAACTCTACGACTACCTCTTTTCTACCATGGATAATTTCTATTACCGCTACCTTGAGACGACCGTTATCAAGGATCTGCGTACGGCCCCACTGGCCCCGCACTTTTGGGGTGCCCGGTCACATGAGACGTCGATGGTGGAGGCCCTGAAGCTCACCAACCCGGTGGCAAAAAAAGGAATTATGGAACTGGCCAAGAGTGTTCCCAAATCCGTGGGCCCTTCAGTCCAGTATGAGCTCATGGTCAACGTCGAAGAACTGACTCCTGATCGAGGGGTGATCCATATGGTGGCCACCATTGACTGGGGGTTTCCCGACTTCCAGGACCAGGCCCGTCGTCAGAAGAAAAGTGTCAGTTTGAACTACTCAGACCTCGCCCAGTTCCGGAAAGAACTGGCACTGAAGCTTGAAGAGGCCTGCGAGATCTTCCTCTAGCTAGGGATTCTTTCGGAGGCTTTTCTGGAAGATCTTTTTCAAGAGCCAGACCAACAGGGCCAGGCCCAAAGCGATTCCCACATACATTTTAAATTCAGCGAGCTTATTCAGAATAATGTCGCCGTAAGTCGCAACGAAATAGACCTGAGTCGGGACCGAGAGAAGGGCCGCCAGACCGTCGATGACCATGAACTTCCAGGCTGGGATTCCAAGGAGTCCGCAGCTCAGATGCCCGGGAAACCGGAGTCCCGGAGTGAAGCGAAAGATCCCACAGGCAAGACCTCCGTACTTCTGAAACCAGGAGTTAATTGTATCGAAGCCCTTGCCGGCAACCTGTTTCTGGAAAAACTTGGTCTTTATAATTTTCCCGCCGAAGAACTTTCCGATGAAGTAAACCAGCAAATCACTCAGGAAAACCGCCAGGAAACAGACCAGTGCCAGGGTGTAGACGTTGACACCCTCCGCACCGGGATACGGCGGGGGAAACTTTTCAGGGGTATGGGCCATGTACGCCACAAGGCCCGCGCTGATGAGGATTAACTCTTCGGGGACAGGCAGACCAAATGAGCTTGCTGTCATGAAGATGACAATGAAGCCATAGACGTACATCGGCTGGTAAGCATACTGCGAGAAGAACGTCATCAAGGCCTGTTGGCTGAACTCAATATCAAACATGCTATGAATTCTAAAGGCCCGGGACCCCTTAGGGAAGCAAAAAGCAGGTCATGAGTCTGACAAAAGCTCTCGCGGTTTGGCCCGGACTGCGCGCCAAGAGGAGAGAAAAATTGTCGCTAAACAAAGAATGCTCAGAAGCAGTGCCGGGTAAATGACCCTTCCCCAGTCCACACTCAAGGGTAGCTTAAAAACTTCTCGTCCGATAAGTTGAGCGATCAGCCACCCTAGAAAGAGTCCCAGAGACATGGCCGCGAAAAAGAGGGCCCCGAATTCGTAGAGAAGATTTAAGAGGAGCTGCCGCGACGAGAAACCAAGACTCTTCATGAGGGCCAGGTCGTAGTAGCGGCGATAGACCTGGTCGTGAGAGAGGCCGTAGAGGATTACAAGACCAACGGCGAGGGAGAGCCAGGAGATGATCTCGATTGCCTGCCGCGAACGATCAAAGAGGACTGAGAGTTTACTTACGAGTTCCCCAACGTCAATGAAGGAGATATTCGGGAAGGCCTCGATCGTCTTTCGCTGAAGTGAGAGCTTCGTTGCGAGGGGCCCCTGAGGCAGGATGGCGAGGAAGGTCTTAGGGGCAGCGTCGATCTGGCCAGGCTCAATAGTCACAAAGAAATTAGGATAAAAAGAAGTCCATTTGATCTCCTTGATGTTCCTGACAATCCCCTCAAACGGAACACCTTGGACATCAAAAGTGAGGCGATCTCCGAGGTCAACGTTCATCCGTTCGGACCAGCGCTTTTCGATTGAAACATACGCGGGACGCCCCTCTGGCGCGCCACCTGGAGGAAAGGGTTCACCGGAGACGATCCGCTCGGCATCCGTCAGGTAACTACGGTAGGTAAGGTTAAGGCCATTATTCCGGAGCCGAGTGTCTTCGTCTTCCTCCCTGGAACGGAAGTCGAAGTCTCGCTTCTTGCGCTCAAACTTCTTGCCGTTCACGGCCTCGAGTCGCGCCCGAATCATTGGTGTTGCAAAGGACAACGGAGTTTCATTCTCTTTGGCCAGAACCTCGAACGGTTCCATTTGCTCTTCCTGGATGTCGAAAATAAAAAGTGAGGGCTTCTTAGCGTCGAAAGCAAACTCAGTCAGGATCATTTTATCAAGCTGCAAGATGAGGGAAATAAGCGTCGCCCCTACTGCCAGGGAGAGAAAGCTGAGGGTCAGTTTATGACCTGAACGGGTAAGACCTCTCAAGGCAACACCGAACTCGATGGTCGGCGTGAGAAGCCCCTCACCTTGAACAAACCTGCGCAAAAGCCACTGTCCTAGTTTGACGATGGCGGTGGAAATGAGAAAGACGAAAACGAGGGAGCCGAAGAAAATATTCCCTGTCTTGAAGGATCGGGCGAGGTAGCCAGAGAAAACCCAAAGGGCCAAACCAAATGGGAGGAAGTCAAAAAAACGGAAGCGACCTAAGGCAAGCTTTTGTGCCTTAAGTTGGAGTCCCATGGGTGTCCTAAGAAGTCCCAAGAGAAGCGGTATCAAGATAAAAAGTGAGAGCGCAAAAAGAAGGGGAATGTCCCGTGAAGCCCCGAAAAGGTTAACTTCTTTCCCGAGTTCAAGTCCAAGATTACGGGAGAGGGTCGGGGCTAAAATCCGGTAGATCCAAGGGATGAGAAAAAATTCCGTCGTGATGACCAAGGCGAAGACGGCGGTAAACTGAGCGACAATCCCTCCCACGAGCTTTACTTTTGAGAGTCCGTAAAGATTCAGGAGGCACAAGTCCCGGAGCCGCGCCAGGAGATGGGACTGGTAGAGATAAAAGACCCCGACCAGGGAGAGGATGAGGCCTATCAGCGCTGCCAAGGCCATGAAGTTCGTGAGAGTATTTGTCACTCGAGCGGTCTGGTCGGAGGTATCTTGCGGGAACGTGACCTTAACGGCGCTATCAGGGATCGCCGCATAGACCTCTCGTTTAATCTCTCGGAGCACTTCATCGGTAGGGTCAGCGAGTTTGTAATGGTACGCAAAGCTTCCCGTAGCACCAGGTTTCAAGAGGCCCGTTTCTTCGAGTCGATTCAGAGGAAAATAGATCCGCGGCGCCAACGAAAAACCCCGCAGGCCCTGGGACGAATCGTGGGTGACAACGCCGGCCGTTTTGTGAGTAAAAGTGCCTATTTTGAGGGTGACGCCAGCGCCGATTCCCCACAGATTTCTAAGGTCCTCGGAGATGAAGAGGCGGTAGCTAAAGAAAGGATCACCGTCAGTTTCAAGCCGCCCATACGCTGGAAATCCTGTCCCCGTGGCACGGATTTCCACCAGCCGGGAGACGCCGGTGGCAACGTTAGTGACCATTGAATAGAGATCGATGATTTTGTAATGGTCGTGGGGGTACTTGAGAAAGATTTTTTCAAGGGCCGCTTGTTCGGCAGGGAATAGTTCCCGTCGTGCGGAGACCGCTAGATCAGAGGTCAGGAGTTCATTGGCACTCTGCCGTAGCTTCTGTTGAACTTCGCTTGAAACCACACTAATCCCAACCAGGCCCAAGGTCCCGAGAAGAAGTGTGGTGAATAGGAGAAGGAAGAAGAACGGGTAGCGCTTGAGCTCCTTCAGGAAGAAGAAATTCAGGATCAAACCAGGCCCCCGTGCTCAAGGTGAACAACGCGGCCGCAGCGCTGGGCAAGGTCCGGGTCGTGGGTCACCAAGACCAGGGTCGTCCCGGTCGCCTCGACCATACGGAAGAGAAGATCCATCACCTTACTTCCAGTCTCTTCGTCCAGGTTCCCGCTAGGCTCATCTGCGAAGAGGATCGACGGGTTGATAGCAAGTGCCCGGGCGATGGCAACGCGCTGGCTTTCCCCACCAGAGAGTTGGGACGGGAGATGGTGACCTCGGTGAGAGAGCCCCACGGCCTCAAGAAGAGACCGGGCCGTATCAAGGGCGTTGGCCCTTCGAAGAAGCTCCAGTGGAAGGAGAACGTTCTCAAAAGCAGTCAGTGTGGAAACAAGGTGAAACTGCTGAAAGACGATTCCCATGGTCGCGGCCCGAAAGCGCGTAAGTTCCCCTTCATCCATGGCGGTGATCTTTTGGTCAGCAATCGTAATGCTACCGCCATCCGCTTGGTCAAGGCCCGCGAGGAGTGAGAGCAGAGTGGATTTTCCTGAACCCGACTTCCCAACCAGGGCGACGGTCTCCCCTTTTCGGATCTGGAGACTCACACCGCGGAGGACCTCGATCCGAGCATCCCCTAGACCGTACCCCTTCCTAAGATTTTCAACTACGACAGTGACTTGATTCATAAAGCAGTCTCGAGAACTTTCAGAACGTTTTGTGAAATACGCTCGTACCCCTTACGATTGGGATGGATTCCGTCAGGCAGGTTGTACTCAGGCCGTCCACCCACACCTTCGAGAAGGAAGGGGATAAGTTTAAGGTCATACTTTTTGGCGAGCCGAGGAAAGATCCGCTCAAACTCGCTCCGGTACGGCTCCCCCATATTCGTCGGCACTTTCATGCCTGCTAGGATCACAGTGATTTTGCGCTCCTGGGCCTTGGCGATCACCCCGGCGAGATTCTTCTCGGTTTGGGTTGGCTTAAAACCCCGCAGACCATCGTTGGCGCCAAGGGCCAGGATCATGATGTCGGGCCTGGCCTTCAGGTACCAGTCGAGACGCTTGAGACCACTGGCCGAGGTAGCACCACTGACGCCGCCATTAATAACTTTAACATCTTTACGCGTTTTTTTAAGCTCGCGCTCCACCACCGAGGGATATGAGTCATCTTTAGAGAGCTGATAACCCTCAGTCAGGGAATCTCCGAGAAAGAGTACCGTCTGCGCAAACGCTGACCCCGAGAAGAGCAGCAGCAAGCAATAGATAGATTTACACTTCATGTTAAGCTCCGAAGAAGGCTTTATACCGGCCAGGTCTCACCGCAAACACCACCCAAAGAAAGGGTTTCATCAAAGGGGTCATGAACGCCGGAGAACATTGATAAGAAATGTCGTCAACGATCCGGCAGGAGTCGTTAGAAATTTTATCGACCCGGTGATGATGCTTCCAATAACTCAAAGGCCAGGGCAGGATTCTCCCTTCGTCTACGAATGACCAACCAGCTTCGGTGGTTCCCTCGGCGGTAATAAGGCTTACCCACTTTTGCCTCAGGATGGGTGGGCCCAGAAGAATGTGGACCTCATTACCCTTAAGACATCCGTCAAAACGCTCGAGTCGAAAGGGAATAAGTCCCGGAGCAAGACGAACGAAGAGCGCCTCCGTAAATCCGGCCCGGACGACAGCAACAGATTTAGAGATGGTAGTTTCAAACAGGAGATTCATTTGGCCTTCTTGAGTTCGTCTACATCCTTTCGGACGGCCTGGAGCTCAGCGCGAAGGGCCGAGATCTCGGCATGGAGCTTGTTAATCTCTTTCACCGTGCTGTCTATGCGCTCGAGTTGGTTCATACCCTGTCCCGACTCATTTTTGTAGAAACGCTGATCATCAGGCTTGAGGTTGTCGTAGCGGTCGTAGCGAATTGTCTGGCCCATGGCCCCAAAGGTTAGCATGAGGGCGAGCAGAGAAAGTTTCATTGGAAGATCCCTTGTCACGTTTCAGGGTTCTATTTTGACTCTGAGAGAGGCCAGAAGGCAAGCGGTGCCTTTGGCCGTCAAACGCTTGTGCCGGGGCGATCCCTGCGTCGTCGTGGCGCGGTTCGGTCAAAGAGGAAACCCACTCCATAGACGAACACCACAAAGTAATGGAGAAACGCCACCAGCGGAATCAGCGCTGGGCGTTTGGCCTCAATAGCGGGACCTACGCTGGCAAAGAGGACAATGCTCACGTACATGCGGGCAAGGTACAAAAACAAGGGTGCGTCAAGTAGTGCGATCAAGTGCAAAAGAACAAAAACGGCCGGAAGCCAGAAGGCACCGTTGACCCTTCCGGGCGCTTCTTTCATCAGTCGCGAGCGGTAGAAACCAGCGTAGAATGTGGGGCGCAGAAGTTGACCGAGCTTAGAGCGTCGGTGATGACCAACGCGCAAACGAGGGTGGTAGAAAAGCCGTCTATGGTCCGCTGCGAGTTTTTGGAGGAAGAAGGTCTCCTCTCCCCTCAGGTAATCTTCAGGGAAAGAAACCGTCGCAAGTGCCGATCGTCGGACCCAAAGGTTGCAGCTCGTGAGCATCTCATCGTCGGCCGGTCTAAGCTTGGTCCCGTGGGCTTTATGCCGCGCCGAGGTCGTTCCTGTACAAAAGGGCGAGGAGAGGGCGATGGCAAGCGCGGCCCCGACTGGATTCATGCCAGAAACCGCCGCATCAGGTCCTCCAAGGACTTCGATTTTATCATCCTGAAGGAGTGGTAAGAGCACATCCCAGTACCCAGGCAGAACCAGTGCATCGTCGTCAATAAAAAAGATCCATTCACCCTGGGCCTCTCCAAGAGCGAAGTTCCGCGCTTTACCGGGCGGCAACTTTTCCGCAACCTCGAGAAAGACCACGTGATCCGTCAGTTGCCGCGCCTTCTCTCGCAACTCAACCGATAGAACATCACCGTTTCCGAGAAGGATCAGCTGCCAGTCATGGATTCCTGGGCGGAGGGAGTCGAGACATTTCGATAGCAGTTCTTCTCGTCCATGGGTTACTATAATCGCTGTAAAAACAAACACGAGGGTCCTTTTGCTTCGGCTGAACTTTCATCATCATAGCATCCTCATCCGATGCCGTGAAAGCTCCGTGATCGAAAAACTCCGCGAGGAGTTTCATTTTTTCGTGAGCGCGGAACCAGGCCCCTTAGGCGGTGAAATTGATCTGATTCCGGAAACACCACCGGAGCTCCCTCCTCTTGTGGCCATCAAGCTTCTTGAGCACGCCGTGATCTACCGGCAGGGCGATATAAAATATGTCGACTACTTCGGTGAGGCATTACTCGTTCACGACGAGACTCAGTCAAAGGCAAGCATCTCTACGCCCAATCTGGAGCGCCTCTATGAACTGGCCTTTCTCACAGTTCACTCATTCCTGGGCCAGGAGCTGGAGCGCCGTGGCTTCGTTCGGCTCCATGCTCTTGCCGTTTCACGCACAGGCCGCAACGCCGTCGTGATGCTGCCCTCGAAAGGTGGCAAAAGCACTCTCCTGACTCACCTCCTGGATGATCCAGAAATTCGAATCATCTCTGACGACATGCCCCTGTGCGACCGCCGCGGGAGGATTCATCCTTTCCCCTCAAAAATTAGCCTCGCTGCTGCGCCCACAACAGGACCTCTCGCAGCGCTATCCTGGCGCGAGTTCCAGCGGCACCATTACCCTACCAAATTCACTGCAGGACTCTCCCAGCTAAAAGAGATATTGGATCCGAGGCCCAAGGATAACGAGACCTTTCTCATTGCCGGTTTCCGTATCTCAGTAGGGCCAGGACGCCTGACCCCGGTTCCTCGGTGGAAAATGCTCGGGCCCATGCTTGAGCACATGGTGGTAGGCCTGGGGCTTCCGCAGATCATTGAACTCTTCCTCGCCTTCAGACCCACGGACCTGGGAAAACTCATCTACCACGCGCTTCTTCGCACCTGGTGTGCTGCCGCCCTACTCAGTCGCTCGCGTTGCTTTCACCTCTACATGGGCCCCGACCGCGCGGCAAACGCCAAACTCATCCGGGAGCTCTTGCATGCTTCGCAAGGTACCTAAATCCCTTCAGGTCATAGGACCTTTCCTCCTACTCATCCTACTCTACTGGCCGGCCCTGACAGGGACACCCATTTGGGACGATAACACTTTCTGGTTTGACGATCCGGTCATGGGGGCTTCAATGTCCCACATGCGCATATGGCAAGGCTTCGCCTGGCCCCTCTCCGTCTCCATCCAGAAGATACTCCTGTCACTTTTTGAGAGGCACTACCTCTGGTATCACTTGCTGGGCCTTGGGCTTCACCTCTTCAACAGCTTCCTGGTCTATCGACTAGGCCTGTTCCTTAAGCTCCGTTATCCTATCCTTCTCTTCTTAGCTTTTCTTCTTCATCCAGCGGCCGTGATCACCACCGCGTGGATGATTCAACTCAAGACCCTCCTCTGTTTTTCCTTCGCTATAGGCTCCTTTCTGGCCTACCTGAAGGGGGAGAACGACCGTCGGTGGATGATCTGTTCCTGGTTACTTTTTGCGGCATCGATTGCTTCGAAATCAGCTTCGATACCGCTTCCCTTGACCATCCTTGCCATGAGCTGGCAAAAGCACCGGTGGCACAGGTTGCACCTCATTCTCCCCTTTTTCTTATTAGCTGGATGGGGTACGTCCCGGGTCCTATCGTCATCGATCACAGCGGAAGGGACCGAGAAGGCGTCAAAGATGACGAAACTTAAATTCGGGCCGTCGGATGATTTTATGGCAGATAAGGTGGCGGGGCCTAAGGTGTTGCCAACTCGTGAGACGGTGCCATCGAGTGAAGTCGTCACTAAGCCCGAAGTCATCACTAAACCCGAAGTCATCACTAAGCCCGAAGTCATCACTAAGCCCGCGGTGCAACTAACAAACGAACTGGGGCCTGGGCCTCAGGAGACGCCAAAAACCGAGGTCACTTCAACGTATCCCGAGATTCAGGAAATACCGGCCCAAGGTACGGGTGAAAAGCCGACCCCTGGACCGGAACTATCGCACTCAAAAGTCCGGGGTCCACCGAGTTTCCTTTCAAACATCGACGTAGAACTCGTTGCACAAACCCTTAACTACTACTTCTGGCAAGTCCTTCTCCCGATTCATAACCAACCGGTTAAGGGGCCAAACTATCAGCGCGCGCAAGCAATAGAGCTGGTACACATCCTCTTTCTCATACTCCTCATCGTAATTTTATGGGGAACCATGGAGTTGGGCCTCATCTTGGCGGCCCACATCCTCCTACTGCCCTTCTTAGGTTTTCTCCCCGCCCCCTTCATGAACGTCACCTGGGTAAGTGACCAGCACCTTTACCTGGCCCTACCGGCGCTCTTGGGTTTTTGGTTACTCCTTATCGACAGGTTCATGGACCCCCGGGTGCTGCTCGTACCTCTTGCGTTCATAACCCTCTTTACATGGAGGACAAGGGTAGCGACGGAGTACTATCGCACGAACATCACCTTCTACGAGGCCTCTCTTGATTACAATCCGATTAATCTCCCGATAGCCTACAATATTTCGATTGCCTGGCTCACCATGGGGCAGGTTGATCGCGCCAGAAGTAAGCTTGAGTTCCTTTACCAACTGGGTATGGAAGACGCCCTCGTTCGTGAGAACATCTACTTTCCGCTAGTCATGGACCTTTACTTAAAACTTCAGGATGTTTCAGAGGATAAAAAGTGAAGACGAGTATCTTAGGATTAGGCTGGTTTGGAGCTCCCCTGGCCGAGGCGCTGGTCCGTGAGGGATTTTCTGTCTCTGGAACGACACGGTCTGAAGAGAAGCGCATTCACCTCAACAATACGGGGGTCAACACTGAGAAATTAACCTACCCAGAACTGCCGTCATCCTCACTCCTTGATCAGGATATCGTGGTCCTGAACATACCACCCTTTGAAGACCAGCTTGCCTGGTTCAAACGCTGGGCCTGGGACCTCAAAGCATGGGTCATCTTCATCAGCTCGACCTCGGTCTATCCCACGCCAGACACTCGCAGTGGGGAACTGCTGAAAGCACAGGAAGAATGGATCTCAGGCACTTTTCCGGATTGGACAATCCTGCGCTTCGGCGGGCTTCTCGGAGGAAATCGACACCCCGGTAAGCACCTGGCAGGAAGAAAAAATCTTCCTGGACGAAATTGGCCGGTCAACCTGATACACCTTGAAGATACCATCGGTGCAACACTGGCCGTGATTAAGGCCCGGGCGAAAGGGAGGATTTTCCACGTCGTCTCCGATGAACACCCAAGTCGCAGCGACTTCTACTCCGACTACTGCTTGCGCCATGGGCTCCCCTTACCGGAGTTCGATCCCACAGACACGACTTATGGCAAGCTTGTCTCTAACACTGACCTGCGCTCGGTCTATGTTCCCCGCCGCTCGCTCAGGGATTAGGAAAGCATCAGGAGTTCTAGAGTCGAGTGAAAATTTCAAGGATCTCTTTTTCCGGCAAGAGAGCACCGTCAATGCCCTTCTCCTTGAGAAACTCTGGATTGTACATCTTCGAGATCGCGCGCTCACCGCCGTCACACATAAAGGTCGCCACTCGCTTGCCCGGGCCCATCCGAAGTGCTGTGGCAAAAGCACCTGCTAGGTTAAGCATAGAGCTCATTCCCATCACTAGCCCTTCTTTTTCCCGGAGGTACATCGCAAGACTCGTTAGCTTCTGATCGTCGATCGTAAAGCAGCGGTCCTGCTGAATGTAGCGATAATTTTCAACAAATCGGGTAATACCCACACCCTCAGTCATAGTGTAAGCGCCGTCGGAGCCGAACTCCCCTTTATTGAAGTAGTTTGAGATTCCCGAGCCAGAAGGATCAGGGATGACGATTTTTATGTTCGGATCCTTTTCTTTAAGAAACTTAGAAACACCACCCGCTGTTCCGCCGGAACCGGAGGCAACAGAAACCGCGTCGATGCGTCCTTCCATCTGCTTATAGAGCTCCGGGGCCGTGGAGTTGTAGTGGGAGAGGTAATTATCTGGATTATCGAATTGATTGGCCCACCAGTAATCCGGTGAACTCTCGCCGATTTTCTTTCCGACTTTAAAAAAATGTCTCTCATCGGTGTAAGCGACGGCCTCAGTTTCAACAATCTCCGCTCCGTAGAGCTTGAGCACCTGATGCTTCTCCGGCGCCATTCCCTTGGGCATCACAACGATGACCTTATGCCCTAACGCCTGGCCCACCATGGCAAGTCCAATCCCAGTATTGCCAGCTGTCCCTTCGACGATGGTCATCCCAGGCTTCAAAGTCCCACGAATGATCGCTTCAATAACCATACTTAGCGCAGGCCGATCCTTAATCGTTCCACCCGGATTGAGGTGTTCGCACTTCATAATAATCTCCGAACCCGTCAGGGCCGATAGGCTCTGGACCTTCATAATCGGGGTGTTACCGATAACCTGAAGGAGCCCAGTTGATTTTAGTTTTGTGCGAAGATCCATTGATAATTCCCTGCGTGTTATTGTACTTTTAGAAGTCCCGTTTATACTCTAAAAGGCCCCTCATGTCTTCTAAACTTGCCCAGTTTTTAC
>JAIYDC010000090.1 GCA_027487685.1 Pseudomonadota bacterium
CGAGAAGCAGCATCGATGAGCGCTGGACCAATTGGTCCAAGAGGGTCCTCGGAACCTTCTCCCAGGATCTTCTGTATGAGGAGGCCCTCAAAGTCCGGGTGGAACCCAAAACCATCGTTAATGGCCCCTATGGTGAGGGCTTTGGGGTCAACCTCGGTGTGACCCTAGGAGAGCTCGACCGTCTGATGCCTGAGAACGATAAACTCACCGCCACTTTCCATCTGAAGCTTTCAAAAAACTTCCTGCGGGAATTGAAGTCCAAGACCAAAAATTTGGACGATGAGGTGGACCTCGAAGGCAAAAAACGTTTCGTCAGCGACGTGGGCCGCTACCTGACGATTCAGTTGCGTGAAAAAGAGGCCCTCTTCCTCCAGCCCATTTGGAATGAGGACTTTGGCGAGCTCATCGCCCAGGAACTCGTCGCTCAGGCCCGGAGCTACCGAGGCAGCTTCTTCGACTCCTATCAAGAAGAAGTGCTCTCCATTCCCGTGCGCTTCTCCTACGGGATCTTCGCCATCGGATACTTGCGCTACCGCGGCGACGTGGCCCAGGGGAGACTTAAATTAAAGCTATAGCGCTCTCTTAGTGAGATTTACTCATTACAGGCACAGGCACGCTGATTACCGACAGAGAATGAACTCGAATCTGTGACAGGTGAAGAGCACCGACCCCTAAACGGAGTAGCAAATCCACACCCTCCACCCACGGGACAGGCCACGTCGTCTTGGAGCACACCTGCAGACACTTCCAAAGCATCCAACACACGTATGCAATTTGCTCCGGTACCTGCGGATCCTGCATAAGTTAAAGTCCCATTGTTGTACCCGCCATGGTTGAGACAAGTATTGTCACAAGGTTCCCCGGCAGCACCTAGATACCAGCAAAAGCCCCCAACAAGTTGACCTTCACAGCCATCAGTATCACCACTCACAGATGTTTCACTGCCAGGTGCTATACCACCTGTCTCGCCGCAAGAAGCAGCGAAGACCATAAGAAAGAATAATAGTAAAAACAGTTTTAAATCTAGAACATGAGTCCATATACGATTCCCCATCCGCTGTAAGTTACTTCACTATCTGACTCGAGGGTCAAAGATTCGCCACCGATCTTAGATTTGCTGTAGGTGACACTGGTGTACTCGACACCTAGGTAGGACCTGCCGGCCAAGCGGAAGTTAAGCTGTGTTGAATACCCAGGGAATACAGGTGATGAAAAAACTACCTCGTCGCCACTGCTGGTTTTCTTGTTAAGTGTCATTGTCGACATCATGTGGGCCTTCACCAGAAACATGAAGCGACCAAGACCAACACCCAAAATCGGGGCCACGTTGAGCTGCTTTCCCGACAAGTTGGTATCATCAATCTCTGAGGGTTTGGTTTTTTGTCCAAAAAGGTTGTACTCAGCTGAGCCACCGAAGAGCAGAGAACCGATGCGATACCCCAGGGTGAGTTCGCCGCCGTAGCGGTAGAAGTCACGTGATTCGAGAGTGTCTTCCGTTGTTCCGGCCGTGCCGAGTCCGCCTTTTAGGGCGACGGCCCCAAAAAAACCTTTCGCACTTGAGGTTTGTGAAAAGGCAGGGGCACTCAAAAGAAAGAGGGCCACAAAAAGCAAACGCATAGGAACTCACATGATTAAAATTAAGTTAATCTATATATTTTGACGTGTATAGATAAAGTGACAAGTGCTAAGTTTCAATGAGCTGCACCGGTGCGCCGCCGCAATTTAGGGGGCAAGCTGAATTTTATCCAACGTATATCCTCATTTCGCGGTAACCTTGACGAACCCCCGGGAGTCCCCACTTTAATCCTATGACTAAAAAAACCAAGAACCGAGACGTGGCTCCGGAGATCATGGGGGCCGCCACGAAGAGTGGCCTTAAGAAAAAGAAAGATGACGTCATCGAGGTCCCTCTCGACGGAGACGAAGAGTTTTTTGTGCCCGAAGGCCCCGGAGAATCATTGTTGCCGAAAATGGTGGAGTCCCTGCCCGTCATCAAGCGGTCTACGGACCTCAGGGTCCAGGACCCTCTGACGGTCTATTTGAAAGAGATCTCCCGGCACAAGCTTCTGACGATTGAAGAGGAACGTGAGCTCACTGCTGAGCTCCTTAGGACTGGAGATATCGAGGTCGCCAAAAAACTTGTCTTGGCCAACCTGCGGCTGGTGGTGAAGATTGCCCTTGAGTACAAAAATGCGACCCGCAATATCATGGACCTGATTCAGGAGGGGAACATTGGCCTCATGAAGGCAGTTTCCAAGTATGACCCGTCCAAGGGAGCGAAGCTCTCTTACTACGCCAGCTGGTGGATCCGCTCTTACATCTTGAAGTTCATCCTGGATAACTTCCGTCTGGTGAAGATCGGAACCACTCAAGATCAAAAAAAGCTTTTCTACAACTTGATGCGGGAAAAGCAGCGCCTCATGAGCATGGGGATCACCCCGGATGTGAAGCTCCTCTCGAACAACCTGGGTGTTTCCGAGAAGGCCGTGGTCGAAATGGACATGCGCCTTGGGAGTGGGGGACAGGAAATGAGCCTCGATCGGCCCTTGGATGAAGACGGAGGGCGTCAGACGCTTTCTGATATCATCAGTGACGACGACGTCTCCTTAGACGAAAAGCTGGGGGAGCTTCAGAACCTCGAGTTATTGAAAACCCACCTCGAAAGCTTTGTGAAAGGTCTCAAGACGAGAGATCAGGAGATCTTTAAAAAACGTTTACTTAGCGAAATACCCGAAAGTCTCCAGAGCATAGCTGATCAGTATGGCGTCTCCCGGGAGAGGATCCGCCAGGTGGAAGAGCGGCTCATTGAGCAATTAAAGATTTACATGTCTGAATTTCTTCGATAAAACGAACCTAAGTTCAATACTTTAACAAAGATTGGGAGCAATAACGCTCGCCCAATTTACCTTGTACTTGGTTTCGACGTCAGGTTGTTGCTAGGGCAAAGGAGAAAAAATGATTACGTCAGAAAGATCTGCAGAACTCGCAAAAAAATTCGGAGGCTCTGAAAAGAACTCTGGAGCTGTGGAAGTTCAAGTTGCGATTCTCACCGAACGCATCAAGAACCTTACTCCGCATTTCGAAAAGAACAAGAAGGACCACACAGGCATGCGTGGCCTCATGAAGATGATCGGTCTGCGCCGCTCACTTCTGAAGTACATCGGCCGCACTGACCAGGCCCGGTACCTCAAGCTCATTAAAGAACTCGAGCTTCGTAAGTAAGAATTTGTGAAGAGGGGCTTATGGCCCCTCTTCTTTTTTTTGATGGACCAAGGGAAAGGTCACAAGTGTTTTGGGTGATAAAAAGGATTTTGATTTTCGTGCTCAAGGGCCTCTTTATCTCTCAAACTTCTGACGACTTCCTCCACCTCCTTC
>JAIYDC010000068.1 GCA_027487685.1 Pseudomonadota bacterium
ATCTCGAACCTGGAAGTCAAGCTCACTTGCGGCGAAGGTAGTGCCAGGGGAACTTGGTGTCAGAATAGCAAGATGCACCCTCTATTTATAAAAAAGCCCTCGAAAGAGGGCTTTTTTTTGCCCTTCTTGTAATGGAAGATTCATTGGAATGATATTCACATCCTGGCACTTGAGACTTTTTAAGCGTCTCGGATTTCTTCTAATTCCCTATACCCTTCTTCGAATTGGTTTTTACTTTTATCATTACAATACTTACAGAGAGTTTAGCAGAGAGGATATCCTGTATAGCTTTTTGCTGGGGCTTCGTTTTGATTTAGCGGCAGTCTGCTTACTCAATATAGCGATTGCCTTAATTGCACTCATACCTATCTCTCATCAACGGTTTTTAATTACTGAACGGATTGTTTTCACTTTCATCAACGCCTTAGGGTTTGTTATGACCCTAAATGATTATGAGCTCTACCTTTTCATGGGAAAGAGAATTAGTTCAGATATTTTTGCTGTCACTGGGGATATCGTTGAACAGCTACCCCAAGTCGCTATGTACTACTGGTATTTCCCGTTCGTAACCATCGGGCTCGGATGGATTGTCTTTTATATCGATAAAAGGATGTTTAACCTTCGCGACCGTAAAACGAGCTCTCTTCGGTGTTGGTTGGGTGGGATCCTTTCCTTGGGATTACTGTTTGTCGGTATTCGGGGTGGAATTCAGAACAAGGCTATCAATGTGCAGTCTGCTTTCGTGCAGGGGAAGAATGAGCTGGGGCATCTTGTTCTCAATTCTCCCTATCATTTCCTGAGAACATATAAAAGAAAGGGCATAGAACGCATCAGCTTCTTTCCTACCGACGACTATGCTAAGAAGCTAGTTCTTGACTCCCGCTCTTTTAAAACTGGATTCAGCACACCAGGAACGTTTAATGTCGTTCTTCTCATTCTCGAAAGTTTTTCTCAGGAATACGTCGATAATGGGTATGCTCCATTTTTAAGTTCATTGGCCAAGAAATCTCTTTATCTTGATCGTCACTTGGCCAACGGTCGGCGGTCAATTGAGGTTTTGCCTTCTGTGCTTTGTGGCCTTCCCTCTCTTATCGATGACCCTATCAGTAAGTCTGCTTTCTCAGGTAATCGTTTTACCTGCTTACCTAAGATACTAAAGGAAGCAGGGTACCAGAATTTTTTTTTTCATGGTGGCTCAAGAGAAACCATGGGGTTTGAGGCCTATACATTATCTAATGGGTTTGATCGTTATTTTTCCCGAGACGATTTTCCTGGGGATGATGAATATGATGGTCACTGGGGCATCTATGATGGGCCATACCTTCAATTTGCAGCTGAAAAAATTTCTGAAATGAAGAAGCCATTCTTTGCGGGTATTTTTACGCTTAGTTCCCATCAGCCTTATTCTGTGCCCGCAAAATACCGAGACCGCTTTCCTAAGGGAACTTTAGAAATTCATGAAAGTATTGGCTATGCTGATTTTGCCCTACAGGAGTTTTTCCGAAAGATTGAAGGTGAGCCTTGGTTCAAGGAAACGGTATTTGTGATTACTTCGGATCACACTCAGAAGCGTGAGACTAAAAAGTTTGAAAACATGGTTGGTGCATTTCGAGTTCCTTTACTCATTTACGCACCTGGACTCAAACTTCCTAAGATTGAAAAGGTGACACAACATTCGGATATTCCGAGGACGATTCTTGATATGTTGGGCCTTGAAGGGGAAAAGCTTCCTCTTATTGGCGCGAGCATCTTTTCAGCTGATCAAGGTATGGCTTTGAATTTTTCAGATGGACGGAGCTACTTTTTAATTCAGGGAAACGATGTTCAGAAGATCGATAGATTGGGGACAGGAGAGACGTTTAAGTTGGACTGGGCCTCAGGTGAGTTAATCCCCATCCAAAATGGTGATCTTTCTTTAGTTAAGGCGAATATCCAGTACTTCATCAATAGTCTTCTAGATAACAATTTATCGCTTTAGCGCAAAGCCCAAATGATTGTCCAAGTCGATCCTTCGAGATAAATTAAATCATTATTTTTATTCATAAAAACGGGGTTATCATGCAGCCTTTGGCCTCCCACGTAGATACGAGTGCAAGTGAGTTCCAAGTTAATGCTGAATTTAACCGTGGCCTTGCGACGGAACTAAAAAAGAAAATTGAGCATGTTCGCCAAGGTGGGGGAGAGGATGCTGTCAAAAAGCATCGAGGGCGCAAAAAGCTTCTGCCGCGAGAGCGGATTGAGAAGATTTTGGATCCCGGATCACCTTTCCTAGAGTTCTCAGCACTCGCAGGAGGAGCGGTATATGAGGAAGATGTTCCGGGTGCCGGGATGGTCACGGGCATAGGCCTGGTTCACGGGGTTGAATGCTTGTTTGTCGCTAACGATGCTACGGTTAAGGGTGGGACCTACTTTCCCCTGACAGTCAAAAAACATCTTCGGGCGCAGGAGATTGCTCTTGAAAATCGCCTTCCTTGTATCTACCTGGTTGACTCCGGTGGTGCCTTCCTGCCCAAGCAGGATGAGGTTTTTCCAGATAAAGAGCATTTCGGGCGTATTTTTTTTAATCAAGCGCAAATGTCCTCACGGGGGATTCCTCAAATCGCCGTTGTCTGCGGTTCGTGTACCGCAGGTGGGGCCTACGTTCCGGCCATGAGTGATGAGACGATTATCGTTAAGGGCAACGGTACGATTTTTCTTGGGGGCCCTCCTCTGGTAAAAGCTGCTACCGGAGAGGAGGTAACTGCGGAGGATCTCGGGGGTGCCGACGTTCACACTTCTCGGTCTGGTGTGGCCGATCATTTTGCGGAGACTGAAGAAGAGGCGCTCGAGCACGCTCGGAATATCGTCAGAACTCTCAACTATCGATCTAAGCATCCCGGGAAATATATCAAAGATGAGGTTAAGGCCCCACTCTATAAGACAGAAGAGATCTATGGCATCATTCCTCGGGATACGCGCAAGCCCTTTGATGTGCGCGAGATTGTTTCTCGTCTCGTGGATGGATCAGAGTTTCAGGAGTTCAAAGAGCGCTATGGGACAACTCTTGTCACCGGCTTCGCCAAAATTCATGGCTATCTCGTCGGCATTGTAGCTAACAACGGTATTTTGTTTTCCGAATCCTCCCAAAAAGCGGCCCATTTTGTGGAGCTTTGTGGACAGCGAAAGATACCGCTGATCTTCCTTCAGAACATTACTGGGTTCATGGTTGGCAAGCAGTATGAGAATGAGGGAATCGCAAAGCATGGCGCCAAATTTGTAACCGCCGTATCCACGGTTCAGGTACCGAAGTTTACTGTCATTATAGGCGGCTCGTTCGGTGCCGGTAATTATGGTATGTGTGGTCGTGCTTTTGGTCCCCGCTTCCTCTTTATGTGGCCTAACGCTCGTATCTCGGTCATGGGCGGAGAGCAAGCGGCCAATGTCCTTGCAACGGTTAAACAAGACGGCCTTCGGGTCTCGGGTAAGCCGCTCATGAGCGACGAGGACCTGGCTAAATTTAAGCAGCCTATTTTAGAGAAGTATGAGCTTGAGGGATCTCCCTACTATTCATCGGCGCGACTTTGGGACGACGGTGTTATTGATCCGGCCCAAACGAGAGACGTTCTTGGCCTGTGCTTAAGTGTAACCCATAACGAAGAGTTCCCGGACCCAAGGTGGGGCGTCTTTAGGATGTAATGAGTATGAAGTACATTGAGGTTCTTGCCCAAGAAAATGGTGTGACAGAAGTCTGGCTCAATAGGCCTGAGCTTCATAATGCTTTTAATGCCGAGCTTATCGAAGAAATGATAACTACCTTTGAGAGCTTTCGGAATGAAAGGCTTATTGTTCTTTCAGGCCGTGGAACGAGCTTTTGCGCCGGTGCGGACTTGAATTGGATGAAGGCCATGAGGGACTACTCGAAGGAGGAGAACTTTCGTGATTCGAAGCGACTCGCCCGGATGTTCGCAGCAGTTAACGAGTGCGACGTGCCAGTACTTGGCAGGATCAATGGACATGCGCTGGGTGGAGGCGTGGGGCTTGTGAGTGTCTGTGACTATGTCGTTGCGAACTCAACGGCTTTGTTTGGATTTACAGAAGTTCGCTTGGGTCTGATTCCGGCGGTGATCTCACCGTATTGTATGGCCAAGATTGGGGAGTCTAATGCCCGAGCATGGATGATCTCCGGGGAGCGGTTTTCCGGTGAAGATGCCAAACGTATGGGGCTGGCCCATGAAGTATGCTTAGGCGACGAACTTGATCTCAGGGTTGAGGAAGTGAAGAAGAAGTTTTTGGCAGCAGGGCCCGAAGCTGCGAAAGAGGCGAAGCGGCTTGTGCGCGGAGTGGTCGGGAATCTTAAGGGCGCCGAAGATTTTACCTGTCAAATGATCGCTGACCGGCGTGTGAGCGCCGAGGGCCAGGAGGGCATGCGCGCGCTTCTGGAAAAAGATAAACCAGCTTGGATGAAAAAATGAAAATTAAAAAGATACTTGTCGCGAACCGTGGCGAAATTGCTTTGCGGGTACTTAAGACGGCGAAGGAAATGGGGATCAAGGTCGTAACCGTCTTTGCGGACGATGATCGGAATTTGCCTCATGCCCTATATGCGGATGAATCCTATTCTCTTGGGAGTGGGGCGCTTCATGATACCTACCTGAACAAGGCGAAATTGATCGAGGTGACTAAGAAGTGCGGTGCTGACGCAATCCACCCAGGCTACGGATTTTTGTCTGAGAACGAAGAGTTCGCTCGTATGGTCGAGGCGGCGGGTGTCGTGTTCATTGGACCCACCCCGGAGTCTATCGTCCTCATGGGCGATAAGATCGGATCCAAAAACGCTCTTGAGAAAATTCATATTCCTCTGACCCCTGGATACCACGGGGACGATCAGAGTGAGGATACACTTGCGCGAGAAGCGAAGAAAATCGGCTATCCGGTGCTCATTAAGGCTTCCGCTGGCGGTGGCGGCAAGGGGATGCGTATCGTTCATCAGGACTCGGAGCTCCTTGAGGCGATCCGCGGAGCAAAGTCAGAGGGACTCAAGTCCTTTTCCAGTGACCGAGTGCTTGTCGAAAAATATGTTTCAAATCCTCGGCACATCGAAGTCCAACTCATGTCTGATACGCATGGGAACCACCTCCACTTCTTTGAACGGGAATGCTCGATCCAGCGCCGTTACCAGAAGGTCGTTGAGGAGACACCAGCGCCGAATATGAGTCAGGAGCTTCGGCTCAGGATTTGTAAAACAGCGGTGGAGATTGCTCGTGGGATTAATTACCGCGGGGCCGGGACCGTTGAATTCATCATGGCCCAGGACGGCTCTTTTTATTTCATGGAGATGAATACGAGGCTTCAGGTGGAGCATCCGGTGACGGAGATGGTCACAGGCCACGATCTCGTGAAGTACCAGATTCTTGTTGCGCAGGGAGATCGGCTTCCAGTTCAGCAGACTGAGATAGAGCAGAAGGGATCGGCGATTGAATGCCGGATCTACGCTGAAGATCCCGATCAGAACTTTATGCCGTCTATTGGAAGAATAGAGCGGATCGGAACCCCGAGTCTGCGAGATGTGCGGCTCGATTGCGGTTTCCTGGATGGAACAGAGGTTGGCGTCAACTACGATCCGATGCTGGCGAAGCTGGTGGTTTGGGGTGAGACCCGAGACCTTGCCATTACCAAAAGTATCCATAGCCTCAATGAGGTGCTTTTCCTTGGGGTGAAGACGAATCGAGACTACCTGAAACGGATCCTGGCACATCCACAATTTGTCGCCGGGAAAACTCATACGCATTTTATTCCCGATCATAAGAATGAACTCGGACCACGGTCCTTAACTGATCAGGATCGAGCGGATCTCATGGCAGCACTTATCTTCTCTGAGCGTCGTGGGACTTCAGTGACGTCGGCACAATCGACGACCTTCTCAAACCCTTGGACCGCCCTTGCAGGATTCAGGAACTAATTATGGAAAAGACTTTTATCATTGATGGCCATGAGCTACGAGTTCAGGACTATACGGCGACTGCTGATGCCGTGACCTTTAATCTGAACGGAATTAGTTACCGCTACACCCTCGTGACCAGAGAGGGGCCAGAGTTCATTCTTGACCGTGGAGTACGTATCCGGGCGGCGGTGAGTGCTTCGAATCGTGATGGAGAAAGTGTCATCATCGCTAACGGCGTTGAGGCCCTGGGCTCTGTTGGCGGTAAGAAGATAAAAAAGGATAGGGCACCTGTAGGAAGTTTGACTGCTCCGATGCCAGGGAAGATCTTCAAGATCCTTCGGGGTCCTGGAGAGATGGTGAAGAAGGGTGAGCCCATTCTGATCCTTGAGGCCATGAAGATGGAGCACTCGATTCGCTCTGACAAGGACGGGAAAGTGAAGAAAATAGGCTATCAGGTCGGCGAACTCGTCCAGGGCGGAGCGGTTCTCGCGGAGGTTGACGGATGATTCGAATCGTTGAGGTGGGTCCTCGAGACGGACTTCAGAACGAAAAGACTATTCTCGCCACCCAGGATAAATTTCGTTTTATCGAGCTACTGGTTGATGCTGGCCTTCGGGCCATCGAGGTAACGAGCTTTGTAAAAGCGCCCGCGATTCCGCAGATGGCCGACGCGGTCGAGCTTTATACGAAAGTTCGCCGTGAACTCCCGGAAACCGTTGCGTTCCCGTGCCTCGTACCCAATATCAAGGGCTATGAAACCGCACGAGGGCTGGGTGTGCAGGAGATCGCCGTCTTCACGGCCACCTCAGACTCTTTCACAAAAAAGAATATCAATGCAACTATCGACGAGAGCTTCCTTCGCATTTCTGAAGTCGCCGAGGCGGCCAGGCGAGACGGAGTTAGGGTACGAGGCTATGTCTCTACCGCCTTCGGTTGTCCCTATGAGGGAGCTGTAGACGTCAAGAAACTCATCAGTGTCACTAAGCGCCTCTTTGAACTCGGAGTATACGAGGTCTCGGTAGGCGATACGATCGGGGTTGCAGTGCCGGCACAGGTTCGGGCCACCATTAGAGCACTTAAGAGCGAGTTCCCCATAGGCAAACTTGCCATGCATTTTCATGATACCCGGGGACTTGCTCCGACGAACATCTATGTTTCTCTCGAAGAGGAAATCACGACCTTCGACGCCTCTGCTGGTGGGCTTGGTGGTTGCCCCTATGCCAAGGGTGCCACAGGTAATGTCGCCACAGAAGACGTGTGCTACCTCTTGGGATCTCAGGGGTTAGATACTGGTATGGATATTAAAAAGCTCGCTGAGGCTTCACGTTTTATTCTCGAAAAGCTTAACCGACAGACGGACTCTAAATTTCTGAGGGCCTACTTTAATACAGGAAGAATATGAGCTTCTACCTCAAAGCATTTTCTGATCTTCTCGTTGAAAAAAAACATAATACTCTTTGGGTGACTCTGAACAGGCCGGAGGCAAGTAATGCTTATTCCAGCGCTATGGTGAAGGCCCTGGTCGAAGTCCTGCGTTTTGCTGATATCGATACAGAGATCCGCGTGATTGTTGTCACCGGTGCTGGTCGAAATTTCTGTGCCGGCGGTGACATTAAGGCGATGCGCGGGAAGTCCGGGATGTTCGCAGGGGAGTCCAATCAACTTCGGGAGGCCTACGAGGCAGGGATTCAGCAAATTCCATTGACCTTTGCTCAACTTCGCACGCCCGTCATTGCGATGGTTAATGGTGCTGCAGTTGGTGCTGGCTGCGATCTTGCGGCCATGTGTGACCTGCGGATCGCGGCTACAGAGGCGGTCTTCGCCGAGACATTTGCCCGGGTGGGTCTGGTTCCGGGGGACGGCGGGGCATTTTTTCTCACGCGGCTCATTGGTTTCGGAAAGGCGATGGAGATGTTCCTGACCTGTAGAACTGTGGCCACAGCAGAGGCACTGGCCATCGGGCTCGTGAATCAGGTGGTTCCTCGAGAGGAGCTTAAGGCCAAGACTCAAGAGCTTGCCGAGCAACTTGCTTCACTGCCGCCAATCGCACTTCAAATGACGAAGCGGGCGGTGGCACATGCGTATCGGAGTGACCTTCCCGCTCACTTAGAACTCATGGCGGCCTATCAAGGAATTACGCAACGGTCGTCGGACCACTTCCTGGCACTTGATGGAATGATCGAGCAAAAGAAGACAACGTTCGGACACCTTTAGAAAATAATTTTTGACAACTCGTAGCGCGACCTAAAGAATTAAGGAATATGAAAACTCTTCCTCTCTTTATCGCGCTCGCCTTGCTCTCTAGTTGTACAACGATTCATTTCCGCTCTAACAACTCCATTCCCGTCTCTTTTGAGGGAAACCCCGCGCATAAGAAAGAAGTCAATCTTGTCGGTCACCGGCCATTCTACTTTTGGGGAATTGAGCCTGAAGAGCATGAAGTGTTCATCGACGAGGAAGTCCGTAGCGCCGGACATGACAGTATCTCAAAGCTCATTATCTATGAGCACAAGAATCCTACCGATATTCTCATCTCATTTCTCACCTTCGGACTCTACCTTCCGCGAGGATTCACGATCACCGGTTATACGTCGGGGAATTCGTTGCCGGACGAGCTGGATGAAGAACTTAAAACACGCCCATAAAATTGACCGTCAGGAAGGGGTCTTCCACGGATGGAAACTATAAAGGCCAAGGATGGCCTTTTTTTCGTTAGTCCGCCAGTTGTCGCGCCCGTCGGTTCCAGAGGGGCCTGGTCACACTATTAAACCAGATGAAAAATCCCCCGAAACAGAAGGCGAAGGTGCTGACAGCGGCGTCCAGGGTGAAGGCGTTATTGGCAATTGCCATGACGGTGAACATCAGAAAGCCCAAGCCTCCAAAACAGCCTGTCATCATGAGTGTCAGCCCAAAAGTCATGGGGACCTTAGGTCCTGGTCTCAGGAATGAGAAGGGCCACCAGACGAAGTCTTTATCCGAAAGCCAACCATGAAAATGTGTGACAAGGTCTAGGAGTTTCATGAGCGTAGCGAGTCCCGGAGGTTGCCGAAGAAGCTGGTCTTGAACTCTTTCACCTCCACATCAGACATATCTCCGAAGTTCGTCCGGTCGAGTTCTTTGTAACACTGGGTGAGCTCGTTAACGAAGCGGGACTTGAATCTAGGAATCATTTTACCGTAAAGCTTTCGTTCTTTGGCGTAGGTCATGATGAGCTTTTTCCTTGCGCGGGTTATGCCAACGTAGCAGAGCCGGCGTTCTTCATTGGTATCTGAATTCTCTGTGATCGTCTTCTTGTGAGGCAGGAGGTCTTCCTCCATCCCAACTAGAAAGACATAGTCGAACTCCAGGCCTTTAGAGGCGTGAAGGGTCATGAGTGTCACTTCGTTTTTCTTAAATCCATCGCCAGGGGCGTGAGTGTCATGGGAGTCGGCGAGGAGAAGGCGTTCCACGAAATTCCTCAGAGTCGCTTCCTCACCATAGCGATCCTGGAAGCGATCTGCGGTTAGGAGAAAGTTTTTTACGTCTTCTTTCTTCCGCGCTGCGAGTTTTACCTGGTCATAACTCTTGTCGATAAAGTCATAGTAATGGAGCTCGTCGATGAGGTTGGTTATGGCACCCAAAAGCGACTGCTCATTGAAGACGCGCTGGTACTTTCGAATCAGATCCATGAAGTTTTTGATCCCATCATGCTCCTCTTCATCTGCGAGGACCTGGAAGAGGTGGCGCTTCTGCTCCGTGGCCTTGTCGAGGTTTTTATGGAGGGTTACTGATCCGATCCCTCGGTTTGGGACATTGAGAATGCGCCTGAGTGCCAATTCGTCGCGAGGATTTTGCACCAGAGTGAGAAAAGCGATAAGATCTTTGATCTCTTTTTTCTCGTAGAACTTCTGGCCTCCAATGATGGCGTAGGGGACTTGGCTGATCCGGAGTTGATCCTCAAACGGTGGAACTTGAGTGTTTGACCGGTAGAGAATGGCAATCTCGGAGAGGGGAACACCGTGGGACTGGAGCTTAATGATCTCCTCCACCACGATGGCGGCTTCGTGGTCGGCCTCTCCGGCCGCCCAGAGCTCAGGCCGATGTCCCTCCATCTGCGCCGTCCGCATGGTTTTCTCTTTCCGCTGAGTGCTGAGCCTGATGACCTGATTGGCCAGGTCGAGGATCGGAAAAGTGGAGCGGTAATTTTCTTCGAGCTTGATGACCTTGGTGTTAGCGAACTGTTTTTCAAAGTTAAGGATGTTTGAGATGTCTGCCCCGCGGAATCCGTAGATCGCCTGGTCATCGTCGCCGACGACACAGATGTTCTGGTGGGTACTAGTGAGTCCCTGGATGAGTTCGAACTGGAGAGCGTTAGTATCCTGGTACTCATCGATCATGATATAGCGGTAGCGCTCGGAGTATTTTTTGGCGACATCGGGAAAGCCGCGGAAGAGTCGCACTACCAGGAAGAGGATGTCATCAAAATCGAGCGCATTATAGAAGCGAAGCTTCTCTTGGTAGAAATGATAAACGTACTCGGTAGCGCCGTCGTAGTTGTTCTCAGGGTCATAATGTTTAGATTTCGGGAAATCCTCAGCGGTGACGCCTTGATTTTTCAGGAAGCCGATTTTGGACATGATGGTTCCGCGGTCATAGGACTTGTTTGAACGGTAGTTCTTGAGTCCTTCGCGGATGATGCTCGTCTGATCGGCCTGGTCGTAAATGGTAAAAAGGTTATTGTAGCCGAGGTGGTGGATGTCTTCGCGAAGGATGCGAATCCCCAGGGAGTGAAACGTCGAGAGCGTAGTCCCTTTGCGCTGACGGGAGTCCACCAGGTGGGATACTCGCTCTTTCATCTCAGATGCGGCCTTATTGGTAAAGCTCACGGCGAGGATCGATTTCCCTGGAATGCGCAGGTTTGTGAGCATGTGCGCGATTCGGTAGGTCACGGTGCGCGTTTTGCCGGAGCCAGCGCCGGCAAGAATTAGCACCGGGCCGTCGACCGTTGCCGCAGCTTCGCGTTGTTCAGGGTTTAATCCGTCGAGTGTTATCGTCATTGTGTCGGGCAGAATAATAAGGGGGCCCTCTGGTGTCAAAATCAAAAGACAAAAAAGACCTTACTTTGTAAACTGACTGGGTCTGTAAATACCATTCGTTTGAGGATCTATGAAATACCTGATCACCTCCGCACTCCCTTACGCCAACGGCCCTATCCATTTCGGGCACATTGCTGGTGTTTATCTCCCGGCGGACATCTTTACCCGGCACAAGAAGCTTCAGGGGGTGCGCGCGATGCACATCTCAGGCTCCGATGAACACGGGGTGGCGATCATGCAGAATGCGCAGAAGGCCGGAAAGAGTTATCAGGAGTATGTGAACGAATGGCACCGCACCCACAAAGAACTCTTTGACCGCTACGATATTAAGTTTGACTTCTTTGGCCAGACCTCGGCGGAGTATCACAAGGAAGAAACTCTCAAATGGTTTAACGACCTACTTGGCAAGGGGCTGATCGAGAAAAAAGCCGAGCAGCAGCTCCAGTGCCAGAGTTGTAAGAATATGCTCCCCGATCGCTTCGTCGAAGGGGAGTGCTATGTTTGTCACTACCCGGAAGCGCGGGGAGATGAATGCCCAGACTGTGGAACATGGATTGATCCGCTGAAGCTTTTGAAGCCTGTTTGTAAATTCTGTGGCTCAAAGGATGTGAAGGCCGTGGATTCATTCCAGTGGTACCTCATGCTCTCGAAAATGCATGGTCGCTTTCAGGAGTGGTTTGAGTCGCGTAAACCTCTGTGGCGCAAGAATGTGGTTCCTTTTGTCGAATCTCTTACGAAAGATAACTTGGTAGATCGGGCGATCACGCGGGACCTTGATTGGGGTATCGACGTTCCGTTGCCTGAGGCCCAAGGAAAAAAGATCTACGTGTGGTTTGATGCGCCGATTGGTTACGTTTCAAACACCCGGGAGTTCTTGAAGGGCAAGGGCGAGGACTACGTGAAAGATTGGTGGGATGCAGATGATGTCACCATCGTGAACTTCATCGGGAAGGATAACATCATTTTTCACGCGATTATTTTTCCGGTGATGAGCCTCGGTACGGGCTTTGTGAAACCTGTGACTCAACTTCCGGCCAATCAATATGTGAATCTGGAAGGGAAGCAGTTCTCAAAGTCCAAGGGCTGGTATGTGGATGCGGATGATGCCATCGCGCGCTTCGGTTCGGACGCGCTCCGGTTCTACCTGACTTCATTGATACCTGAGACATCAGACTCCAGTTTTACCTGGAAGGCGCTAGAGCTTAAGATCAACTCTGAACTTGCTAATAACATCGGAAACTTCGTGAACCGCGCGATGAAGTTTTCTGCCTCCAAGTTTCCTGAAGGTGTACCAGGAGCGAAATTTGATGCGTTTTTCACGGATCATGCTCCAGCGGTTGAGACTTTCATGAAGGAGTACCACGAGCTTCTCGATTCCTACCAGATTAAGCGGGGCCAGGAGCACATTATGGCCCTCGGCTCGAAGGTGAATCAGTTTATAACCGAGCGCGCTCCCTGGACTGAGTTTAAGACGGATCCGGAGAAGGCCCTTGAGACGATTGCGATCTCGACGGCCTACGTGTTTGTGATCGGGACTTTTTTTGCGCCCTACCTTCCTCAGCTCTCCGGATCGATCCTCGCTTACTTCGGCCAGACGGCAGAGAGTGAACTCGTTAAGATGGTGTATCAGGGTGACCTCGGGGAACTCCGCAAATTCTTCTCAGGAGGGTTTAAGCTCCAGGTTGAGCCCCAGGGTCTGGTTCCTAAGATTGACTCGAAGCTCATCGAAGAACTCGATGCCAAGCTTAAAGAAAAGGCTTCGTCTTAGGACTTATTCTTCGTGATTGCGGGGATCAAGCTTGATGCGGAAGTTCTCTCGTGGATTGCCTGATTCCACAATCGGCTGGTCCCAGTGCTGGAGTATCTTGCCATTCTGGGCGTCCACGAGGACGCGGAACGTAGTTTCACGATTCTGGTCGCTTTTAAGACTCACGATCACTGATTCAACAAAGAGGGCGAGGCCATCGTGGATCCAGACAAAAGAATCCACCTTCTTTAAATTCATTTGTTTTATCGCCTGACCGCCCTGAGCACGAAAAGTGCTCAAGAGACCCTCCTCCCAATCCGGAGAGGGGCGATTCACGACTGTGAGACTGCGCAGTTGGTCTCGTTCCTGTCCAGGGGCAAGGCCCACGACTCGAAGACCATTCACTTGGAGCTTATCCACGTCCACCCGAAGCTTCGCTCCGGCATTAGACTTTTGAGTGTCCTTCTTTGCAACGGAGTCAGGTTTTGGGAGGAAGATTAGGCCCAGGCCCGCGAGCAAGAGACTTACTGAAATCAAGATGAGGAGAAGCCGTTGTCTAGTCATTGACGTCGAATTCGAAGTTGATGACCTTAAACGCCTTAGGTCCGTTGTATTCAGCGTCTATAAAATCATCGTTAGCATTACTACCATCGGTGTAGCAGTCTGAGCAGTTACTGAAGCGGGCGCGAAGCCGGCAGCGGAACTTCGTTCCTGGAGGGATCCACTTGTTGACCTCAAGGAGCATGAGGTTACCGACGTTAAATTTTGTCTGGGTAGATTCTTTTATGACAGATTCATAGTAGGTCTTCTGGGCATCAATTTTTGAGAAAAAGGCCTCATTCGCCCCCGGAAGGAATCGGGCGAGGCACTCGTGAGGGTTAAACGAGAAATCTGTGTCACTGCTGGCAGTTGTGGAGTAGCCCAGGCAGTCCTTTTCCAGGAGATTGAGACCCTGTTTTTTGCGGAATTCGTTCTGGGAAACCCAGCGTGACCGCTCACCCTCTTCAAGAAGGACCAGACAGACTGGTGCAGCGGCTGAGGCCGGGAAGAGATTGTCCGCTCCGCGCACGAGACGGCGGTAAGTTGTTTCTGTGGGGTCGGCACAGGTGAGGCCCTGTTCGCCGCCCTGGTCGACGGTGGTGACGGTATCGACCACACAGGGACTGAAGTTTCCTGTGGTTCGATCAGTGACGTTCACATGATCCCAGTCCGTCGCGAGGATCTGAACACCGGCCATGGTGCTGTTTGAATTATTCAGGAGGTTGGGGATGATACCCACGACTTCCCCGGGGGAGATCTTGACGTTGTTGTTGTTGTACACGGTACCAGCGGCATTCGGGCTCAGAGGGACTGGGAAGCCTTTGAAGAGCAGGGCTTGGAGGAATTCCTGGATGTCTGAGCCGGAGTCAACCAGGTAGTAGGAAGAGCGGTCTGGGTTGGCGTCTGTCCTCGTTGCAAGATCAAGGAGCTGCTTTGAGATGAGGACAGATTTTCGCCGATTGTTTTCCGAAACGCTGGTCAGGGCAACAGAAGAGGCGACGAGTGTCGGGACTTCGGAGACGTAGTTGACGGCACGGGTCTTAGTTGCGTTCCCATTATCGTTGTAGGTCCGGAAGAGGAGAAGACCGTAGTCATCGAGAAGTTTCTCGGATTTATTCTTGGTAAAATTAGGGCACAGTCCTATGCGGTTTGCTGCGGGATTATAAAATGAAATAAATTTATTGATATTCTTCGCTAAGGTCTGGAAGAAGCGTCGGTAATTGATGGGGTTGTTGTACTGGGTCCAGAGATAGGAGCTAGTGGCGTCGAGGTTGACGAAGAAGTTCGCACCTGTGAGAGGACTCGTCACGTTATCGATGCCACGGGCGTTCAAGTCTCCGAGTTCGGAGAGAGTTTCGGCGAGGAGGAGCATGGTGACGGAGGTGGCCCGGTCATGGCCACCATCTCTGTCTCTGGAGTAGCTGCAGTCGTTTCGGAGCGCCTTCGTTAAGGCCACCAGGTAGTGTGAGACGATTTGACCAGAGTAATGGACGTCTTCGACGTTATCGTCTGGGTTATTCGGATCGTAGAGTACGTATTGCGGGTAGGAGAGTCGGCCTTCAGGGGTCTCGGCGAGAGTCGGTATTGGATGGAGGTTGTCGGATTCGGTCAGGGGCCGCGCTTGGCGCACAGTGCGACCAAGGGCAAATTCACCGAAGCGCTCGCGGGCGTTCATTACGTAACTGTAGTAATCGGCGATGCCCTCGTTGATAGAGCCTGCCTCGTCGTAGCCGAAGGAGCCGAGGTTGGAGCGAAACGGATGGTAGCTAACTCCACTCGTTCCGTTTCTCAGGTTCATCATGACCGACACAAAGGCGTGGCCCATTTCGTGATAGATGACACTTGGATCCTGGACGGTGAGGAAGCCTGGGAAGTCTGCCATGGTCCCAAGACAGACGCTGGGTCCTGCTGGATCAAATGAAGCAAGGCCATCCTCGCATTGGGCGTAAGCGGTGAGATAGTCGTTTTTAAAGAGTCGCTGTTCGGTACTTGAAAGGGCCTTGAACCAGAAGAGCTTTGAGGTGATCAGGTAGTAGGGAATCGCCTTTGGGACTCCCACTCCTAGAAGCTGCTGGGACTGAGTGTAGGCGTAGGAGAGCTTCTGGAAGAAGGTGTTGGTGGCCTGTGAGATGTGGTAGTGGGCATTGACCTGGAAGAACTCTGGAGAGTTTGTTGGGAAAATGTAGGTCCGGTCAGACCTTCGGGGAAGGGGCTGAGTGGTACCGGAGGCCTTTGATAGCGTATAGATGCATTCGTCAAATCGTATGGGCGTATTGAAAAAGAACATTTCACAGTTGGCGGTGAGGTTTTGATTCGCGGTAATAGTTTTTGCTTCGCGGACTAGGAATGGAGTCATGTTGACGTTTGAAGGTCCTAAGTTGGGGCCACCGAGGATGGAGGGGCTCTCGTTGTAGATGAAGGCCTTGTTGTCGAAGCTTCCGTCGTTAGTGATGACATTACTGCGAGCGTTCTGGGGAGTGAGTTCCGTAGGGTTACAGGCAGCGAGGAGGGCCAGGAAGGCCAGAACGCAGGAAGACATCACCCTGCGGAGGGTGGTCTTTTCGAGAGGCCTAATCATCCACTGACGAACCACTTTCATATTAACCTTATCGGCATTTTTTAAGTGAAATTAACCGATTGAAATACCATAGTTTACCTTGCCGTCGCGCCTGCCTCGAGTCGCCGGCGGACTTGATCGAGGATTGTTCCTTCTGGGGTGTTGCGGTCGGTGTTGTTGCCGGCGCGGCAGAAGGCTGGGGCGGAGTCGGCGGTTGGGGTTTCGACAGGGCGACCTGATGCTCTAACTATATTTCGAACTATTGAGCTAAGATAAGCTTCTCTGCACCCTTGCCTAGATTCTACTGGAGTTGTTTGACCAGGGACATTTTGAGTTGTAGTGGTTTGCTGGGAATTACATCTGTTATAAATTTCACAATTTCCACGGAGAGTCTGATTCCCAGTATCTGAGCCTGCTGCTCCTTCATCACGTTCTCTGATTAGCCTTGCTAGCGTCCTTCGCTGCTCTTCAGTTCGATCGGCCTCTGTAACACTCTCTAGCCTTGTAATTTCAGCATTATTGTTACCTCCAGCTGGGGAAGGGGTGCGGAAAGGTGCGCATATTTCAATTACTCTATCCTCTTGACCAGAGGTTGACGTGTTCTGTGTTCCCGCGCACATCTCCTGGAATCGTGCAATTTCAGATCCACTTCCACCACTGAGTCGAGCAACTGTCGAGGTGAGATCATTGATGTTACCTTGGCAAGCGGCATTCGGGTGCCCGTTTGCCCACATACTAAACCTCTGACAAAACTCCTGCTGCTTCTCCCCGGTTTCCCGGTTCCTCTTCTGAGCCTCTTCCTGCTGTCTCCGAAGTTCCTGCTCCTGTTGAGCAACGGCCGCATCATGCTTCCCTTTACACTCGTCTGAGATCCGAGTCGCCTCGGCCACAACGGCAGCGTAGTTCCGTTCTGTCTGCTTGATATGGTTCCCAAGAAGCCCTGGCGTACCTTTCCCTTGTCCGGTGGCGTCGCCTCCGAGGATCTGATCCTGCTGCTTTTTCACACTCTCTTTCAGCCGATCGATGTTTGCCTTGAACATAGCGACGTATTGGTCTGGATCCTCCAGGAGAAGTTTTCCATCTGGTGACCGATCTGTCGCTTGGGAAAATTCGTTGAGGTAGCGCTGGCCCTCAGGGACTTCGCGCTGAATTCCGGCAGGGGATGAGAAGCCTGCGCCGAAGACTCCACGGAGCTGCTCACCGTCACGCATGTAGCGTGCGAGGGCCGAATCGAAGATCTTCACGATGTCCTGCTTGTTCTTTTGCATCAGCGCTTTGTAGTTATTCACCCGAGCAGTCCGCTGGCCCTTGATCTCCTGAACGAAGCCTTCCGCCTGACGGCTACAGGCCTGCATATTCTGAGAACAGCTCAGAGCAGCGTTGGCGCAGAAGCCGGGGGAGGCGGTGTTAAACCGTTCTGAGGTACAAGATCCCTGGACGGAATTACTTGCTTCCTGTGGGGTGGCACATTCAATGAGACGCTTCCGGACATCCCGGCGGATCTCGCTCGCTTGAGTGCGCGCGAGGTTCTGGAAGTCTTGATTGAGCTGGCGCATCTGCTGAATGGCCCCGGCGCCAGTGATCTGGTTCCCGAGGCGATTCGCTCTGAATTGGGCGTTACAGTTTCGGATGAGGTCTGAAAAGAACACGGCCGGAGTCCTGACGCTAGAAGCACCGACGACGGTGGTCTGAACGTTTCCTTGTTGGTCAACGTCCTGGACTTCGTAGGAGTTTTCCATCCGAAGATAGTGGGTGGCCCCTGTTTGCGTCTCTAGAGCGCGAAGGTCGGCGAGCTTTTTTTCGAGGGATGAACTGTTGTCATCTAAGATTTGGTTCAGTTTATCTTTAAGAAAGCTTGAGGCGAAGCGATTGGAATGCTGAGAGCCCGTTGGGTCGTAGACTCTAGACATGAGCCGTTCGCGGTTAACACTCGCGAGGGACTGCTGGAAGCATTCGTTTTTCATTCGGTTCTCGAGGGCCGCAACATCGGCCTCAAAATTAGGTCTTCCGAGTGACTGAAGGATTTGTCCCGCATTCCCGCCACCTCGGCTTCCGATCTCATTCTGAAGCAGTCCACGCTGCTCCGTCAGGCGAGTCATTCTTTGAGAGAACCGAGTCCTAATGTCTGCGAAGAGATCTGGTCTTAGGGCCTGGTTCGCTCCTGTGCTGGAGGAAACTGCGTCCGGGAGACCTTTCAGGAAGTCGCCGTATCCTTGGGCATTATTGGCAAAGGTAGGGAAGTCGAGCTCGAGCTGGCGTCCCACACTGTCGGCCATTTTGTTGATGTCCTCAACCACTGTGGTATGGGCAGTTGAATAGGACTCACCGGAGTAGCGGCCGGTTTTTGTGGTGAGGGAGGTGCGGATCTCTTTATTGATATCGTTGAGACCACCCTGACGACCTTTCTCATTCAGTGTATCGCCGGCGAACATAGAATTACAGGCGGGGTTATTGAAGCGCTTTTTAAAATCAAAAAGATCAGGTCTCCTCGTGCGAACCTTGTCGGCAATTGTTGAGTCGCCGCCGTCGAGAACCGCGACCGCATCTTCGATGGCATCAAGGTCAGCACGGGAAGCTTCTCGGAACTGATTTTGCATCGCTTCGAGGTTCGTCGTGAGCTTGTCTAGCTCGTCTGTCCTATACTTGAAGAAGCCGTTCAGAACGTTCATCGCGTTGTTCATACAACCCACACCGAAGGACTGGCCGTCGGCGTTTGAGTCTGCGGTGTAGTTTCGGTACATTTTACTGACTTGAAAGTACTGATTAAAGTAAGAGAACATCTCGGCCATCTGAACCTGAGGGGGCTTATTGACAGTGCTCGAAAGTCCCACCCGGCAAACTTCGGGACGGGCGTCATGGAGTGTTGTTGGTAGAGATTTACAGTCGAGTGTGGCCGGGTTGATGTTATTCAGGGCCAGGTAGTTTGCGAGACCGGGGATTTGACTCAGCTTTTGTGGATTAAAATATTTGTCTGGCTGGGGTGTCATCTGTTCTCGGAGTTTTTGCATATCGGCGGCGAGCTGCGGATTCTGTGGGGTCTGAGGAGAATTTGCTCTCATGGCATTGTCCCAGACCTGACCCACGAGACCCAGGCCCATGCCAATTGTTTCGGCGGTGTTATTGATGCCGTCGTTGACGTTCCTGCGGGGAGCGTTGACCGGGTTGTCCACTCTTCTTGTTTCAGTCGCCGCCTGCTCATTCGCCATTACCGGCGTTAAGATCATCTCTAGGCTTATCGCCACTGCCAGAATTGAGCTTACTTTTCTATTTCTCATGGAGTTCCCTTTAATATCTGTATCTGTTTGTTTTTCGGTTTTTAAGTCGAAAAACTTAGACCGTTCAATAACCTACAGTTCCGCTCCGGGTTTCATTATAAGTTGTTAATCCCGAAAGACTTAGGAAGAGCGACTTCGATGGAATTTCATGGCATTTCACAGCAAATGAAGTCAAACTAAACTCATGTAATTGCATAGGAGATAGGGAAGGGGATTTTGTGCTGGGAAAATGGTTCAAGCGAAAGTCAACGCCAACAAATGATGGCGATTCCGGGTCAGGGGACGCATCTGGTGAGAGCGCCAAGGTTTTTGAGCTCGTTCTGAGTAACATGGAAGAAACTCCTAGTTACGTCCTCACCCACCAGCTTTCTGTTGGTAGCGAGATCGGAAACATCATCATCACCGATCCTTCCATTTCGCCACGGCACGCGACCTTTGTCCTCCAGCAGGATGTCGTCGCGGTGACTGATCATGCTAGTGTGAGTGGAACCTTCGTAAATGGGAAAAAGATCGAACCGGGTAAACAGATTATTCTCGAGGAGACTGATGTCGTTCTCATTGGTGACCTGGAAATAAAGATCCGGGTTGAGAGAGTCATAAGGCCACTAAAGGTCATCCCGAAGCCAGTAGAGGCCGCGAAAGCGGAGGAGAAGTCAAAGACGAAGCCATCGAATGCTAAGGGAGTTAAAAAAGGTCAACAGAAAGCCAAAAAATTTAACTTATCGATGAGTACTCCGGACCCATCTGCCAACGCTTTGGTTCGCGTCCTAGCGGTTGGGGCCGACTTGTTTCTGTCTTATATCGTCTTAGTTATCTTCAACCCGTTTGATGATTTTCGAAGCTTCCTTGAATCAGTCCCCGTTCTAGTTGAAGACGTTTCCGGCGTCACGCTCAAGGACCTTTGGGGCTCGGTCATCGATGATTACCCATTTGTCCAGGAACTTATAAGCGAGGGCCATGAGCTGTTATCCTCAAGTCTGGAGATAGGATCAATCATCCTCGTTTTCATTCTTCTTCGGCTTCTGACTACGCTCCTCTTTGGCGCGAGCTTTTCAGAAGTTTGTCTTGGGATGCGTGCCACGGGAAATCCGATCTGGGCGCGGATCGGGGGAATTGTACGGGTTATCGTTGGCGTCCTCACATGGCCTATTGTCCTCTTCGATTTGCCTTCGATTCTCTCGAAGCGCACTCTGAAGGAATTAATTACTTTTACGAACCTAACGATCCCTTCGAAATTCATTGCGATCCTGGGTTTTATTTTCTACCTTCCTCTTGTCTTAGCACTCTGTCTTGCTGCCCCGCTTTTTCAAGGTCTTGAGCCCCCCGAGTCTCTTGCGATCAACGATCGAGTCGATCAACGGGTAAGAGTTAAGAACCCGCCAGCGGTGGAGGGAGTGACCTTAACCCCTGTTCCAGTGAGTGATACCTCGGCGCTTTTTAAGCTCGGACTCCAATACCCTGCGGCCGACTTACTCCTGGTGCCCGCCTTCCGTTTTCATGGAATCAAGAAAAAGCTCATCGTCAAGAGTGGGGTGATCTTCTACCAGCGTGACCTTCGGCGTGAGGTTAGGCTTGAGGTCATGAAGCACTTTGACTTTAAGCAGCTCCTGGGACTGGGTCTCAGAGGGAACTTTTTCCTTTATGAGCGCTACCCAGAGATTTATAATTATGTTTATGCCCTCGACCAGTCTCATCCTGCCTTTAAGAAAAATCTTGATGCTAAGGCGCAGGCGAAATTTGCGACCGAAGTCATCAATTTTACAAAATCTGCTTTTTCTTTGAGTCTTGATAATATTCTTGATTTCATGCAGGAGGAAACTCCTCTGATCAAGGGACTCATGGACTACCGCTCGGCCCTGCTTGGACTCCTTGAATATCGGGATTTCAACTCGATCGGGTATGCGAAGATTGGGAATGTGATTTTCATGAAAGTCAGCTACTCCAAGCAGAAACCCTTTGACCTCCTTATCCCATTGATCAAGGGGGATGGACGGATTTTAAAAGTGACATTTGATAAAAAAGAGAAACTATCGGAAGTCGCGAACAAGTTTTACAAGTTCAACCTCGCCGAAGCCGACTGGCTTCCGGGACTCCGCAGTCCTCAGGAAGAAGTGCTGACCGCTCTGGGAGTGCTGGATATTTTCGCCAACGAGGGGCAAAAAACTTTTGCACTCACAGCTTCCCGGGCACAGGCGATTTATGCTTACGTCTTTGAAACTTCCAGTGCAGTCCTGCGTGCCGCGGATGACGCCGAGCTTATGCTCTGGAAAGAGGAGATAAAGGGAATGTTAAAGCTCATTGAAACACTCCCAGTCAATAAACTGCCTGAAGGTGAAGTTGATCCTCGCGAGAAGCTCCTTCAGAATTTTCGTGACCTTATGGATGCCCTTGATAAGAAGAATGCTGAGTACTTCGGGACAGTCACGACCGTTTAGTTAAAGCCGGCGGGAACACAGTAGACGTGGTTGTTCCAACGAACGCCGGCGTCGAAGACTGAACCGACAGAGCCAGATTCCTCATTATTATCAACGGCGTCTGTGCGGTAAGTGAATCGACGGGTGGTTGAGCCCGAATCGCGGGGCTTAAAGGCCCCGTCGGTCAATGGGATCGGGAGCTGACTGATAGCGACCCCGGTGGCAGTCTGACCGGAACAACATAGGTTTTTCTGGGCGGCCATGAGCTGGGCCTGCCCTGGGTCTTTGATGTAACCGGTCGCCGTATCATAAGCTGTTTCAGGAAGACCGCGGCCTTCTGAAGAGACGTAGCGGTTGAGGTAGACGCTCACATTCGTAAAGTCCGGAAGGCAGCAGCGGCGTGGAGTCGATGTTGTAGCAACAAAACCGGTACAGCACTGGCCAGGTGTCGTGCCTTCTGGCACCTCCTGACCCGAAGGGATGCAGCAGTTGAACTGGCTCTCTGAGAAAATTTTCTTCATGCCATTGTTTGCGATATTGAGTTGGGTGTAGTTTGTCCCTGAGTAGTATAATTTACCGGTCGCGTCCTCGAAGTCGGCTGTGCCGGCGCTTACTCGAAGTGATATCTGTTGTCCCGTGCTGGTGGTGAGCGGAACTCCTATTCCTTGGCCTCCCGTGCTAATCTCTTGCGAGTCGTCTACGAGCTTGTAGACCTGGTCATCTGTCTTGATAGCGACCTGGGGAATTCCGATCAGCTCAAGTGAGCTTGCCCATGTTAGATAATTACTTTCTTCTGCCGGTGTGAGATTTTTAATCTCACACGAGCTATTGGTGTATTGGGTCGGTTCACACTCGAAGGCTGAATCTAGGTCATCGAATGGAATGGTGGGACGTTTTTTATCGGCATTCCAGCTTATGTTTCTGAACATACTCTTATCAATTGTCTGCATCTTGGTCCGAGTGAAGGCATTCCCTCCGCCGTTGGCGACGTCAAAGCTCCTAACCCAATGGTTGGTGCAGCAGGTCCGCTGATTGAGTGTATCCAGCGTCCGGTATTGACCTAGGATCTGCTGCATCCGTTGAGCAGCCGATGGGCCCTCAATAGAAAGCGCGAATGATTTTCCAGGGAGCTCCCCTCGGTTACAAGTCATTTTATCGTAGGCAGTATGAACTCGTGAGTAACGAGAGAAGTCGCTGATGTTTTGGTTTAGACCCGCGACGCGTACGGCACTTGTGGACTCGTTACACCATTTGAAGGAACTCGAGGCCGTCTGAGTATGAACGGAAAGAGTTTTTCCAAACTCTCGGCAGCACTTGTTTTTCTTCAGATCGAAAGTGGGGTTGAGAGCACCTGGGGCAACGAACTTAAAGTCTGGGTTTCCGCACACCAGATCCTCACTCCAGAAGCTTACCTCTGCGCTATTTAATAGGGTCCCGAGGTTTGAGGTCGACCGCGCTTTGCTTGCGATGAACGCCGACGGAGCGCACTCCATGTCGCTAAAGCAAGATGCTCCCGGTGCTCTCAGACAGGCGTTTCGCTGGTATCCGACACTGGTCACGAGAGAACCAGCGGTCGAACTAAAAATGCTCGCACTGACTAGGGGCTGAAGATTCAAAAGATTCGAGGACATGTTTTGAGAAATCGTAAACATGTTGAGCGTCGAATTCCCGATGGGAAGATCGAAAATCTGCAGCGTCACCCCTGTGGCGTCCGTTGCAGGGCAAGCACTGAGTGAGCGACTGGACATGGTCGAAGATGAGGCGGGCCCAACGCCGAAGATTTTGTCGGAGGTATCTGTTCTAGTAGAGGGGTGGCGCAAATTGAGATCGAAGGTTCCACTAGCGGAATTCACATCGCGGCCAGGGACACAGATCGCAGTAACTGCGTTGGAGTTCAGGGCACTCTGTGCACCTGATGGAGTACTCTGAGTCCCGTAATAATCAAACGGACGTAAGATGACTCTTGCGCCGAGGCCCACAGTGTCAGTGGAAGTCGCTGCCGCCTGTGCAACATTTTGAGATACAGGGGTGTTCCCGAAGCGGGCGATCCGGTCATTGAAACGGTTAGGAGTCGTAAGAGAGAGGCATGAGTTATTCGGGGAACAGAGGAGAGGGCCAGCAGTCGTGGCGCCGTTGAAGGTAGTTGTTGTTGCTGCAAGAGCGAGGTTCGGGAGGCATGGTGCGCCTCGGCCCCTGTAGACACACCGGCGGGCCTGTCCATTTGTTCCCCCTAGAATTGATGAAAGGGACCGGGTAGTAGATCCGATGACCTCTGCCCCTGCGGCATCAAACTGAGGCCATGGGGTGGTGAGGGTCGCCACACTTTGGCAAGTGTAGTCATACCCCAACTGGCGGAAACAGTCGTTGTCATTGGCGCAGAAGTGGGATCGCTGGCACTGAGCGCCGTCGCTCTCTGTATCATGATCAGGGATATCGGATGAGAAGGCGGAGGTTTCGGCGACGGTGACATTGAAGTTGTTATCAACGTTCAGATCTCCGATGTAGGAATTGACCGCGAGGAAGAGTTTACTAGTCGAGGCCTTGATGCGGCGTTGGTTTCCGATAGAGAACCATGTCACGCCATCGAAAGACCCAATCAGTGAGCCGTAATCGAAACCATACCAGTCGCGGGTGTAGCCGTTGGCAAAGAGAAAATGCTGGCCCTGGAGCCTGGCACGACGCTGGTCACGAGGAGCTCCGGAGGTTCCGGAGGTAGGCCTGTGAGTCCACGGAATCATCGTCGCTGGAACGAAGCAGGCACGGCCGTAGAGGAGGTCATCTCCGCGGTAGATGCCGGTGTTATTCTCACGTCTTGATTCATAGTTGTCGGGTGCATAGCCTCCGCCCTGGCCTGCGAAGTTCTGGGGGAAGATGCGTTGAAGGCCACTGTAATAGTCGGCACCACAACTGGCACAGCTTGAGAACGCACCGGAACTGACGACGATGTCGTAGAGCTTATCTTTTTTCACGCGGACGAGTTTGGCCGGCTTTGCGACATAAGTGCCAGAGGTGGCGAACGATCCATAGATCTCATTGAAACCGACGTATTGGGAGACGTTGTTCGGCTTTAAGAGATCATTATTTGTGTAGCTGAAAAGGCGAGGGACTGCTTCCTGCGGGAGAGCGGTAGCCGCATTCTCGTCGTAACTCACTCCCTCCGAGTCAAAGTAGCGGTGGGGGATATTCTTATTTGAAACGAAGACTGTTTGGTTCGCCGGTGGCTCGGAGCTTCCAGGAGTCGGGTAGGTGCAATCATAATCGACGATGGCCTTACTTTTAGGATCAATGATAGGTGCGAGATTACATTTTATACTGCCGGAACAGTCGCACATGGTGTTTACACGGCCCTGGGCAGCGAAGCGGAGCTTGACGAGATCCGCCGCACCAGATCGGACGAAGTAAGTGATCTCCACTTTTTGATTCTGGTAAAGGGCGTAGCTGTTCGCGAAGACGATCCGGTTGGGGCCAGTGGATTTCGACCATGTTCCAGCGTCGTCGGGTACGACGACTCCGCTAACTTTCACGATGACACTTGCCGAGGAACTTACATCCGCGTAGGCGGGTAAGTTGAATGACTGACTCCCGAGGTCATGCCACGTGGTCGTTGCCTGATCGGATGAGCCGTGGATATAGGTCTTGGTACACTTCGCAAGGGTAGCACTGACGCGCTCGCAGGTCCCGTCGACCTTGTAGGAGATATAAAGATTTGCATCCCTGGCGTTGGCCGGGAGGGGGAGATTGAGCTCCACTCCCTGGGCGAGAGTGAGATTATCGTTAGCCGTGCCAGAGACAAAGGTTCCACCTGTGAGAGGCGTCTTGCCTTGCTCGTAAGCAGTGACGCCAGCATAAACAATCTTGACGATGTTATTGGCCCTATCTCCGGTACCTAGGACCGGGTTTAGCGCAGAGAAATTCACGTCGTCCCGAAATCCGTCATCGGCAGCTGAGAAGATCTTCGGCATGAGCTTATCGGCCTCTTGGTATTTCAGGGTACAGTGAGAGAACTCGCCGTCGACAGCGTTAATGCAGTTATAGAGCTGAGTCAGTTCGAGGAGACGAATGGAAGCGTCGTAATCTGGGTCCGTCGTCGTCGGATCCGGTGTTGTGCTATCGTCGGGCCTCGTGCCGCAGACAAAGTAGAACTGAGGATAGAGGACATAGCGGTCTGGGTTGGATGCCACGTCCGCTTGTGCGGTCTCAAGGCCTGGCTGCCCTATGACTCCTGGCTTAAGGGCCTTATCGGAGACGCATTGAGCGTTAAGGCAACAGTCAAAGCCTCGCGCCTTACAAGAGGTGTTCTCGCTGCAACTCAGACCGTTGCTGCCGGAAGCACCAGAAATAGTCAGGAGAAGGGAATTAACGGAAATCGTCGGGACTTCTTCGCCGTTAACAAAATAGAGGCGCAGGCCAGAGCTCGTTACGGTGTTGGAGCAGTTAGCACAGAGTTGAGTGAGGCTAAAATGTGCAGTTGGAGTTGTCACATTTGCGAAGAGCTGGTTGGTGAGATTGTAAGTTAAGCAATCGTTTTGGTTGGCAGAATCGTTGGCCGGTTCGACCTGGAGGTAAAACTCGGTGGTCTTCTTGATTAAATCCGTGAATGAGCGAGGCTTAGCGGAGAGGATCAGGAAACGGTTGGAAGCTGAAGCGTAGTTGTATTTTCCCACCAGGCAAAACTTCGTCGTATTGGATAGCCCACGGAGGTATTTTGACAGGCTATTGCCGCGGATAAGAAATGAATCGGAGAACTCAAGTGGCACCGAGAAGTTGTTTGAGGATTGGGTAGCACCCTCTTGCACGAAAATGCCGCTGATGGGGAAGGTGGGTTCCCCGTAGGTTGGTGTTGCTGGAGTGGGTGAGGAAGTATCGGTGGTGTTCCCCGCCTCAAGCTTTGGCGCACCGGATTCTGGCATACAAGCAGAAAACATTACCAACCCCAAAAGGAGCAGCATGATTCGCAAGAGCGTGTGTGAGATCCGTTGATTCGAGTACAACATCCGTGTTATTCCTCTCTTTTCAAGTATCGGATTTTTGAACGAAATTTTTAACTCCGGAAATATTAGACCTATTCTACCTCTTGCAGTCGGATACACCGCGAGCGGAGGACAAGTTTATGAAAACATTCAATGAAGAGTTCCCGGGCAGCAGAAAACTGCCCTAAATCAATGTCAGCTGCCGGCAAGATTTTCCACTTCCTCGAGGAGACTATAGAGTGCTGCCTGAGAAAAGCGCTGCTTTAAAACATCCCTGTCCCCTCTCAGCTGATGGACTTCTACTTTTAACGTGCCACGTACTGCACGCGCAATAAAAACTGTTCCCACTGGAGTGCCGTCGCTTCCACAGTCCGGGCCCGCATAACCCGTGACTGCCACCGCAATATCGAGCTTTAGAATCTGGCCCAGACCTGTGGCCATCTCTCGAGCGGCTTCGGCGCTCACGGCAGAATAGCGGCTGAGTGTTTCTGGGCTTACCCCGAGAATTGATTCCTTCACTTTTTCATTGTAGCAGACAACTGTTCCTTGAAAGCACTGGCTGCTGCCTGGAACCCCAGTGATCCGGTGGGAACACAGACCTCCGGTGGCAGACTCAGCGAAACCGAAGCGAAGCCCCTTTTCCCGTGCTCGGACGACGATTCTCTCTTCAAGTGATTCCCGGCCGAAACCCCATATGTGAGGTCTGAGCGGAGAGTGTTCAATAATCCGGCGCAATTCAATTGATTTTTGATCGAGCTCTAGCGCTGTTGAGGCCCTGAGTTTTACACCGATATCGACGCCCATGAGGATGGGAAGCGAGCTCACTTCGCCGAAGGCTTCGAGTTGATCCCAAAGCTCCGGATCCACCTGAGAAAAGATCCTCTCTTCTGGTACGTTCTTTGTTCGAACAATGAAGTGGCCCAGGACTTCTTGGGAGTTTCGATGATTTTTTAGGATGGGCGAGAGGTGGTCCTCGAGGATCGACTGGAATTCTCGCGGGACACCTGGTCCTGACAAAAGAATGCGGCCTTCATGGGTCGCAAATAAACCTGGTGCAAACCCCGTGGCGTTAGATAGTGGAACAAAGCCCTCCGGGAGATAGGCGTAGCCGTGCTCGGCCCCGGGAAAAGTGCGCGAGAAGCGCTGGTAGTTTTCCTCTGAGACTTTGATCGCCGCGGGGGAGAGTGCTAGCTTGCGGCCCAGGAAGTTTCCGAGAGTTTCTTTGGTGATGTCGTCGCGGGTTGGCCCCAGGCCCCCGGAGGTGACAATGACGTCGCAATCTGCAAATAGCTGAGTAAGACCTTGCTGGATATCCTCAGCTCGGTCCCGGACAGACATGGCCTTATTGATTTCAAGGTGATGACTTCGCAGGAAGTTGGCGAATATCGAAGTATTAAGATCTGTAATTTTTCCATCTAAGACTTCACTTGCGATGATCAGAAAGCCGATATTCATATGCACCTCACGGTTAGAGAATAAAGAATAAAGAGCTCCATGAAAATCTTTGATTTCTTCTTGTGCGTAATGTAAAAGCCCCCATGCCGAAGAAGTATCAGTTCGAGCTTCCCTTCAATGTGGATCTTGAAAAGCACGTCCGCCAGAGCTACCCGGAGGTACGTACCTACCGGATGGTCTCAAAGAGCTTAGACGCCCGAGGCGCGCCTCGGGGGCGAAAGCCGAGCTTTCACTATATTCTCGATGCTCTGATCACGGATACAGATACCTACCCAGCCCCTGAGGAATTTCCTCGGCTCAATGCTCTCTCAAAGCGACCGGTCATCGTTGGTGGTGGGCCTGGGGGTCTTTTCTGCGCAGTCCGGCTCGCCGAGTATGGGATCCCAAGCATCCTGCTTGAGCGCGGCGACGAGGCTTCGAAACGGATGCTCCACATCGCCAAGTTCTGGCGCTACGGAGAGCTTGATCCGGAAACAAATGTTTGCTACGGCGAAGGGGGAGCAGGGCTCTTCTCCGATGGGAAGCTGATCACTCGAATTAAGTCCGATCTGGTTCAGTACGTGATGGAGAAATTCGTGGCGTTCGGCGCCCCCCCTGAGACGGCTTATGAGTCTAACCCCCACCTCGGGTCAAATAAAATTCGGACAATTATTACGCAGATCTCTAACTGGCTCCGCTCTCGGGGAGTGGAGATCCGCTACAATAGTCATGTTACTGGGCTGGTGACTGAGGGGAATCGGGTCATTGGCGTGCGGCTCTCGAACGGTGAAACTCTTTTGACGGACCATGTGGTCTTGGCTACGGGACATTCCTCTCAGGACCTTTATCAGGAACTGGAGGCTACGGGAGTGGCGATGAAGCCGAAGGACTTTGCCGTCGGCGTGCGGGTCGAGCACCCTCGCCGTTACATCGACAGCATCCAGCACGGTACCTACTGCGAGGCCCCTCAGCTGGGCTCTGCACGCTACCGGTTGAGTTGGCATGACAAATGGACTGATCGCGGCGTTTACAGCTTTTGCATGTGTCCCGGAGGCTATGTCCTCTCCTCAGGTACCGAGCGTGATGGCATCGTCGTTAATGGCATGAGTAACTATGCCCGGAATAGTCCGTGGTCGAATGCCGCCTTGGTGGTTTCGGTGAAGGCCGAGCGAGATCTTCGAGATCAACGGCTCCTGGCAGGGCTTGAGTTCCAGCATGAGATCGAGCGCAAGGCCTTTGAGCTTTCAAAAAAGTTCGCCACTGGGCGTGAGCTTCCAGCGATGACGATTCGTGAGTTCATGGACGGGAAGCTCAACGACAGGCCGCTCCCGAAGACCTCGTCACCTTCCGGAATTTTTAAGGCCGATATCCGCCAGATATTCCCTGAATTTGTCATCGAGCACTTGAAGAAGGGACTCCGGGAATTTGACAAGGACATTCCTGGTTTTATCTACGATGAGGGCGTCTTGATCGCTCCAGAGACACGCA
>JAIYDC010000054.1 GCA_027487685.1 Pseudomonadota bacterium
CTCGAGACTGTCTTCGTGCAAAGAGCTGCCCCGGGAGCACTCGTATAGCTCAGAACAAACTGCAGGTTCGCAGGTCCCGCCACCGGAGAACCATTGGGGTTAACCAGTCGACCTGAATAACTTAAGGCATCCAGTGCTAGGGCGGCACTAGACGAGGTAATTAAGAATAGAAATACAGCTATTTGAGTTCTTAGACCCATGTATCTTCTATCGGCTAGTTAACAACTTAAATTAGCATGGTGTTAAAAAGGACTAAACTGCCGGCTTCATAATGCCGACGAGAACTGTATGGTAAAGTACTTACTACCCCTTATGACAGTAGTCGTAGTCTTCGCAGCCGCCAACCTGGTCATCAAGCTCAAAGACGACTCAGGGAGTACAGAAGAAGAGATAGCTGAATCACCCCAACCCAGCAACGAACGATTAAATCGGAAACCATCAGGCAACACTCTTCCTGAATCTCAACCTAAGACACCCTATAGTGCCTCAGTTTGGTCTTCGGAAAAGTCTAATTTCGATTCTCGGCCACCTGATGATGATTCCGACGCCTCGCCCCCTGCCACTCGTGAGGTTTCAAGTACAGATCAGAATGTCATGTCAAACTCATCTCCCATGGATCAAAGTCCCAACATCCCAGATCAACCACAGGCCCCAAGTAAGTCCAATAAATCCAACACCCCAGGGCCCAGCAACAAGCCTCAAACCTTCAGAGGGGGGGGATTTGCAAATCTTCCAGTAACACCTACACCCTCGGGCACAACAACTCCTGAAAGTCAGTTTTTTTGCGAGGTCTCGGCCCCTCCCGGAGAATACCGAACACCTCTCACCCTCACTCTACAATGTTCGGCAGCTTCAAAGATACGCTACTGCGTTTCCAAGGATAGGTGCTGTGATCCAGCAGATGGAGCAGTTTACAAGGGTCCTTTCCGGTTTGCTCCCGGCGCCGGGAGCTACTGCGTGAGTATCATTGGCGAGCAAGATAGCACCGGTAAAAACTTTGAACTCTCACAAACCTACACATTTAATCCAGAATTACCTGATCTCTCAATTCCCGCGCAGAAAAAGTTTTTCCAGACGACTGAGCTCAATGCTTCCCTGCAGATCGAAAGTCAGGATTTCGGCACACCTGACCGGGGCCTTGAGGTCATAAACCTCGGGGCACAGGATCCAGGTGCATCAGGACTTAACTGGAGCTGTGGCGATATCGCTGAAAAGTATAGCACACTAACGACTCCTGTGCCCTTAGTAGCTCTGCCACTCTATGATACGACAACGACTGCTCCAACCTCGGCACTCAATCTCCTTCTCTCAACTGCTAATGTCTTTTATGGAACAAATTACCTGGCCGTCATTTTCAAAAACCTCAGCTTCGCTGGAGCTTCAGGTGCCTGCGCTACAGAGCGGATCACCCTAGAAGACTTTCTCTACTTCCAGGAACTTCCTAGTCACGCAGCTGCATTGGCCTCAGATGGAAGCGAGCTTGTTGGAGGATTTACTCCTGTAGGATTCTATACAGATCCAAGTGGCCCGGCGGCACCGGAGGCATGGAACCCGATCTTCAGCGGTCAGTACCCAGAGCTGGAGAACACTGTCACAGAAATTTACTACTAAATTATTCCTCTTCTCCACGAAACAAACCCTTATCTGAAGGCAAATCTCCACCTTCAGCTTCGCGGAAGAGTGCCCCAACCCGCATCTTCCCGGGCTTGTCACCGATAGGTTCAAGCACACGAATCACGGCGCGCCGGTTAAGCTTAGCGATCTCCTGCGGAGGGACTTCTTGCTTCTCTTTTCTGAGCTTCACTTTATATTCGGCCACAGGCTCCCGGTCTCCCTTCGCCACCGCCGCCATATACTCAGACTTAAACCCATAGTACTCAAAACGGGCCGCAACAGTCGCTGCACGAGCAGCACTAAGAGACCAATGATTCATATTGCCTGCAAGAAGCGACTCGTTCCGATCAGCGTGACCTTCAATCAAAATACGGTAACTCGTCCCACGGGACTTGATCATTTCGATCAGAGTATCAACCATAGAAACGGTACTGCCATCCAACAAATACGAGCCCTCTGGAAAGACAGCGCTGCCGTTAAAAACAATGCGGAGCTCTCCGTCTTTCAAAGTCACTTTCGTGCGGTCCTCAAAGTCAGGATGATGGGCGATCTCCTGTGAGAGCTTATCAAGCTCCTGGTCCGTCGCCCCACCGGCGTTGTTAAACGTGTCAGCAATAATCTTAGCTTTCCGTTGAACACCCGGCGTGTCGTAGTTCGCGAAGGCCATCATCAGCATGAAAAAGCATGTGAGGAGTGACATTAGGTCCGCGTAACTGGTAAGCCACCCTTCCGGTTCGTCCGGTGGTGGACTCGGAAACTTCTTGGCCACTAGCGACCGCCCTGGATGACAGTCTTCCAGTCAAGGCGATCACTCGGCAGGAGAAATGAGTTCAGGCGTTCAGCGACAATAATCGGATTCTCTTTTGCGTGGAGCTGTTTAATTCCCTCGATGATGATCCTGTTCTTTAAGTAAGTCTCTTTTGACTGCTCCACAAGATTATCGGCCAGCGGGAGAAAACCAAAGTTCGCGAGGACGGTTCCGTAGAGAGTCGTGATAAGACAAATCCCCATCGCAGGGCCCACCTTCTTGATGGCGTCAGCGCCGTTCAAGTTAGCAAGAAGGACGATCATACCCATAGTGGTTCCCATCATCCCGAAGGCGGGAGGGTACTTTCCCACAATCTTCAGTTTTCCCGCGTCCTCACTGTAAAGATGGAAGAGGTTATCATTACGCTCTTCAAGGAGGGTGAAAACCTGATCCGGGGTCATCACCCCGCCATCAAGAAGATTAAGGGCCTCCTGGAAGAATTGATCCTTAGTCTTATCTGAAAGGGACTTCAAAGATTCACCTTTCCGGTAGGCATCAACTGACTGGATGATCTCTGAAATAAGTCCTCTAAAATCGGTGAATCTTCCTTTGATCACCCGACCTAGTCCAAACTTTACCATCGAGAACATTCGTTTATATTGAAATGAAATTGCGGTTGCTGCTACAACCCCTCCAAAAACAATGAAGATACTCGGAAAGTCATAGAAGATTTTAAGTGAATCCCCGCCAGATAGGATGAGGCCATAAACAAAGACCCCGACAGCAAGGACCATGGCGGATATCGCGCCAAAGTTCATAAGTAACCTCCGTGTTTAGAAGGCTCATCGGGAGATTAAAAAAAAAGTTAATATTATCTCTTATGCTCCGAAGAGATTGAAACACTCGGGAGGACAACTTTAATTGGCAACGTCTCACGAGTATTGGCCGGTAAGCACCTAATAATCCGTAAACTTTGGACATGCTGTAGTATGGAATCCTATGAATAGACTGTTAATCCTCACCTTACTTACCACTCTACTGACAACTGGCTGCGTTGGTACTGTGGAGGATGCCAAGCAAACTGTTTCTAAAATTAATGACGGCGCAGACAAAACGATCAATTTTTCCGGAATCGTGAGCGCCTCGCCCATATCTGACTCTCGCATTGAGGTCTTCTTCTACCCTGCGTCCGGCGGTTCAGGAAAATATACTTACGATATTACCGTGGGAAGCTCTCCGATCCCCATCTCTATTCCGTCAGATGTTCTAAAGACTGATTTCAGGGGACTACTGCGCTATACAATCACAGGTCTCGATAGGCTAACAAGCTACGTAGTTAAGGTAGATGTCCGAGACGAAAGCAGTAATGCAGTTAGTGATAGTCTTACCACTAAGACTGCCACAACCTTCGATAACTCCGTAGCAGACTTTAACGGAATATCTTCCGCATCAAACGTACCGGGAGCGAGTGGTAAAGACGCCCTCCGAGTCCGCTGGTCACCCGCCCGATCCTCGGGGTCACTGTCAAAGCAACAATGGGATCCAAAGAGCTACGAAATCGTTGTTGTAGACTCAGAGCGACTATCACCGCTGGATATGGATATAACGACGTTTGGCCCCTTAGATGGAAGATGGGTGTACGGTGTAAATCATGACAATGGGGTAAATGAGCACACAATCAGAGGGCTGCCGTCAGCAAAAAAGTTTTATGTTCGAATGCGGGCCATTCACGAAGCCTCAGTCGATGACGCCTACAACCCAAGGCGCCGAAGTGAGTTAAATACGGGCTATGTCACAATTTCGACTCTATCCAACAGCTTGGCAGACATCGAGTTTCAATCCAGCTCCTTCGCAGTAAATCTTGCACCCTCTCAACAAGGGCTGAACGCAATTAATACCGTGTGGACACAGTCGAAAGGAGTATTCGATCACTACCGCATTTACTATTCTCAACAAAACGGAGGTGTCGCTGCAGGAAATCTTCCAGCGCTATGCCTCAACCCAGTAGTATCCCCACCTGGTACCAATGTCTATTGCAAGACTGCAGGAGTTGATGCAACGAACTCCCAGATCACAGGCCTCAAAGCTTACACTGATTATGAAGTGGTGCTTGTTTTATGCGCAGAATCGGCTTGTGGTCCTGACAAGAGAATCGTTTCCCCAACCCGTCTAATCGTGACAGATCCGAGTCTCCCAGCTTTCAGCGGCATTCAAAACATCCTTACGGCTAAAAGCCTTGATGAAATTGGTTCCGTGACGCTTAAGTACGATCTTCCTAATTTCTCCACCGGCTACTTTGATGGATATATAATACGCATGCGAAGAACAGAAGACGGTTCGGATGCTGCGAAAGAAATTACTTTGTCATCTACCGCCGAATATCACAACTCATACAATTTCCTAACTGATACAGAGATCGTAGTAAACAACATAGACTACTTTTCCAGTAGTCCATACTGTTTTACAGTACATCCATTCAAATGGAATACCGACGGAGCAAGTCGACGTGAATTTGCGAATGATACATGGAAGTGCATTCAACCAAGACCCGAAGCTCCGTCGGATGTAAATTTTACCGGTCTAAAATCAGGTTTCTCTTTTGTTTCGGCCGTGACTCTAGACTGGGACTTACCAACAGCAGGCGTCTTTTCTCATTATGAAATTTTTTGGCGCAAGCAATCAGATGCAAATTTTAACTGGGGTGATGCCATCGCACAGACATCCATTTTTGATTACACAAACTACGGACGTACTCTCGTTAGTAAAGAAGATACTAGAGCAGTGATTGAGAACATACCTAACGGTAGGTACTTCTTTGGGATTCTTACTTACTACCAGTACATCTACTCGAATGGAACTGATAGCAATGTTATAACCATCCGATCTGAAACAAACAGTGGCTTAAGACGTTGCACTGTCGACAGCAGCTCCACGGTTCCGATCAATTGTGGGAATTAAAATCCTAAACACGTTGAGCAAAGTTCCCCTGTTTGGGTTAGCGGTCATTCTATCTACGGCCGGAGTGATTCACCTCCTCGACCCCTACAGCTTCATCGATGCGATCCCGAATTTCGTTCCCAAAAAACTTGAACTCATCTTCTGGACCGGGATCCTCGAATTCCTTCTTGCGGCCGGACTTGTTTTCAAGTTCAGTCGCCCATGGACCTCGATAATCACTACTTTCTATTTTACCCTGCTCTTGCCAGTCCACATTTACGTAAGCTGGTACGCCATTCCCATGTTCGGAGTCCATGACCAAGCTCTTCTATGGGGCAGAACCGCCTTCCAACTGGTCTTTATCGCCTGGGCCTGGTCACTAAGGAAAGTTTAATTCCTGCACTCCTCATTGGATAAAGATCAGTGCCAGGCCTGATTTAAAGAAAAGAGTATTTTCGCACCGCTCGCTAGCTGACCTTCTCATGGGTCTTCTGATACCTTTAGGTGTCCCTGTCCAGGAAGGAAGCATGCAAAAAAAACTTGTCCCCGATTACATTGAAAAGCTGGAAGTCTACCAGGCAGGAAAACCCATAGAGGAGCTTGCTCGAGAAAAAAACCTAACCCGAATCACCAAACTGGCCAGTAACGAAAATCCACTTGGCCCCTCTCCATTTGCCATCCGAGAGATGACTAATGCCCTGTGGGATGTGCACCGCTATCCCGACATGTTCGCGCACCAGCTCAAAAGTGCCCTGTGCGACCTCTATCATCTTAAGCCCCAGAACATCATTCTAGGCAACGGCTCCGAAGGTATCATGGGTTACATCGTCCGCGCCTTCCTCCGGCCGAACGAAGAGGTCGTCACCTCGGAGAACACCTTTATCGGTTTTTTGATCCTGGCCAAGTCCGTTGGAGCGAAGTTGATCCAGGTTCCTCGGCGCTCCGACTATAAGTACGACGTCGAAGCGATGGCAAAAAAGATCAACGAGAACACTAAAATTGTCTACATCGCTAACCCCGATAACCCGACCGGGACCTACATCACCCGCGAAGAATTCGACTTCCTCATGACTCACGTGCCAGCGCACACCATCGTCATCCTGGACGAGGCGTATTTTGAATTTGCTCAGTCCCATTGGGACTACCCCGACTCCATGACCTAC
>JAIYDC010000010.1 GCA_027487685.1 Pseudomonadota bacterium
ACCTACGAAGTCTCGCGCTCCCTTGCTTCTTGTGAAGGTGCCCTGTTAATTGTCGATGCCTCCCAGGGAATCGAGGCCCAGACACTCGCGAATGTTTACATGGCGCTGGAGAACAATCTTGAGATTATTCCTGTCATCAATAAGATCGATCTCCCCCACGCAGATCCGGAGAAGGTTAAAAAGGAAATCGAAGACGTGATCGGTCTTGATGCTTCCGAGGCCCCGCTGGTATCCGGAAAATCTGGTATTGGGGTCGACGGACTTCTTGAAGAGATCGTCAAGCGAATCCCACCTCCAGAGGGAAAGGCTGCAAATCCTCTTCAGGCCCTGATCTTTGACTCCTGGTTCGATTCCTACCGCGGAGTTGTTGTACTCGCGCGAGTCATGGAGGGGAATCTGAAGCTGAAGGATAAGATCCACTTCAAGTTCTCAGGCATGGACCACGAGATCCTTAAGCTTGCTGTTCATCAGCCGTTTTACCACGAGGTCTCAGAACTCGGGGCCGGTGAAGTGGGCATGATCGTCTGTGGGATTAAGACTGTCAGAGATGTAAAAGTGGGTGATACCATTGTTCACGCAGACCGAAAGGATACAACACCCTCTTTAGCTGGCTATAAAGAGATCAAGCCGATGGTCTTCTGCGGGATTTTCCCTGTGGATTCAGAAGAGTATGAGATTCTTAAAGAGGCACTAGAGAAGCTGGCGCTCAACGACTCTTCGTTTACCTATGAGCCAGAGGTTTCTCAGGCGCTTGGTTTTGGTTTCCGTTGTGGTTTCCTGGGCCTGCTTCATATGGATATCATCCAAACGCGCCTCGAACGTGAGTTCAACCTTGCTCTCATTTCTACGGCACCATCTTGTAGCTATGAGGTCCGCATTGCTTCTGGTGATATGGTTGTCGTGGACAACCCTGCGAAGCTCCCTGATCCTAGCATTATTGAGACGATCTTCGAACCCACAGTGAAGCTCTCGATCCATCTTCCGAACGAATACGTCGGTAAGATCATCAAGCTTTGCGAAGACCGCCGAGGTCGCCAGCAGGCAATTAATTACATTACAGAGGATAGAGTTCAGCTCATCTACATTCTCCCTCTTTCCGAGATGATGTTCGACTTCTATGACCAGCTCAAGTCCCTTTCAAAGGGCTATGCCTCCATGGACTACGAGCTCAATGAGTACCTTGAATCTGACATGGTCAAACTCGACGTGCTCCTCAACGGAGACAAGGTGGATGCTTTATCGGTGATTACTCACCGGAGCACGGCGCAGCAAAAAGGCAAGGACCTTACACACCGGCTCATGAAGGTCATCGACCGGCAACAATTCGACATCGCGATTCAGGCCGCTATTGGCTCCAAGGTTGTCGCCCGCGAAACCATCAAGGCGCTTAGAAAAAACGTCTTGGCCAAGTGTTACGGTGGCGACGTGTCCCGGAAGCGGAAGCTTTTGGAGAAGCAGAAAGAAGGGAAGAAGCGGATGAAAATGGTCGGGAATGTTGAAATTCCGCAAGAAGCCTTCTTGGCAGTTTTAAGGACTGAAGAGTAGAATATTCACTATGCTCGACATTGTTCACGATCACTTAGATAAAGTTTTAAGCCTCTACACACAAGGCCAGTTCTTCGCGGACCTAAAGGAAGCGAAGGACAAATATTTTTCTATGACCGGAAAGCTCGATGAGGACAAAGACGAGTTTGAGTCGCGGATGAATTCCTTTAACGATTGGTACATTTTTCAGTACCGTCAGAAAGATGGCTCTAAGGTCATCGAAGAATACATCCGTAATACCCAGCTTGAAGAAGAACTTTCCCAGGCACTTCTCAACGTAAACCACTCGCTCTTCGAATTCAATCGAACCAGTTTTCGGAAGCAGATCGTTCTGAAAGACATTCTCCACGACGAGAAGATCGTTCTGAAGAAAGACCATCCGACCATCAGCCTTATGGAGGGTGACGTATTCAGTGGTCGAATTATTAAATTTAAGTCGGAGAGTTACCTCCTCCGTGGCGTTTGCACTCTTCCTCAGGGAGTGAAGTCGATCCTCAAGAAACAATCGAAGAAAGTCCGGAAGCTTAATAGCTTCGACGAAGAACTTAGCTTCCTCCTCCAGCTTGAGTCGCTAAAGACCAAGGCCATGCACTACTCGCACATCGATCCTGCTAAAATTTTCATTTTCACTTAACCCTGACTTTTGGCCTTCGTCGTAAGGTACGGAACAACGCCCAAGATATTCACCGCCAGCGCCACCACGAAGTACAAGTTAAACAGGGAGGCCCCGTTAGTAATACCGGAGAGTTCGAAGAGCTTTTGAAAGATAGCATGGCCAACACCCAGGCCTGAGGGAGCTACGGGGAGGGCGAGTGCCATTAAACCGATAGGAATAAAGGCGAGCGCTTGGACAAAGGTCATTTTATCCCCGACGTAGGGGTAGATTAAAAACCAGAACACGAGCACACCTATAAACTGCACAACGATGGAAAGCGCGACGGCCGCGGCCATTTTACTTCGGATCAGTACGAGATCTTCCCAGAGTTCGCCTAGCTTTTTGAAGAGCGTGGGGAATGCCACTTTTTCAAAATGCCGTAAGACCGAGCGGATGATTTGGTGAAAGAAGAAAAAGATGGAGTAGGCGAGGAGCACGATCCCCGTCAGAACGTAGTTTATCCTAAGAAGTGGTACCATCGCCGGAGCATTTGCACTGATCCGTTCTCCAAAGATAAGAGAACTCATTCCTACCAGGAGTATCAGACCAGATAGGCCCATGACTCGGTCAATGAGGATGGAGGCGAAGATGAATCTCTTCGAGAATGAGCTGTCAAACTTCTGAACGTAGAGAATCTTTATAAGGTCTCCGCTGACGCTTCCTGGAAGCACGGAGCTGAAAAACTGGCCGATCCAATTAATTTTCATCACACCGGTGATGGGCAAGTGGACCTGACTTCGGGAACAGAGAATTTTCTCCCAACGGACTGAGATCAGGCCGAGGTTTATCATGCTCAGGAGGATGGCCGCCAGGACTGTAAACGGGTGATCCTGGAGCTTGGCCAGGAGACGGAAGTCGAGCTTCCCGCTCGTGATAAGCCAATAGAGAAGTGCAACAGCGACTAGGATTTTAAGCGTGTTAACGAAAACAGTTTTCAGCATGGTGCGATGATCTTATAACTGGGGGTAACATTTGGTAAATTCAAAATGGAGTATGCATGAAGATTGGAATCATTCAGCTGAGCTCGGTGCTGTCGCCAACTGCGAACCTCGCGACCATCGCTCGCTTTCTGGTCGAAGCTTCGGCCTCTGGTGCGAAGGCCGTATTCCTTCCAGAAGTCTTCTATTCGATGTCTGACGGAACAAAACCTACGCCCTACCTGGTCGAGGATAAAAATGAGCATTACCAGGCGATCCGAAACCTCGCCGTTTCATCCGGCCTCTATATCCTCGGCGGATCGGCGGCAACTACCGTCGCCGGCAAAGTTCTCAACCGCTCTTATAACTTTTCTCCGACTGGAGAGGATCTCGGCATCTACGATAAGATGAATCTCTTTGCAGTGGACCTCTCTAAGCATCCGAGTAACACCGTCGTCGACGAAGCTCGTATTTACACCGCGGGCATGACTCCGAAATTGATCGCCGTTGAAGGCTTTACCTTGGGCCTTTCGATCTGTTTTGACCTGCGCTTCCCGGAAGTTTTTAGGAGCTACTCCTATCAGGGTGCCAACGTGCTCTCAATCTCTTCGGCTTTTACAGTGCCGACGGGAAAGGCCCACTGGCACACTTTGCTGCGTGCACGGGCCATTGAGAACCAATGCTACGTCGTGGCGTCTGCCCAATGGGGCCAGCATAACGAAAAGCTTTCTACCTTCGGGCATTCGCTGGTGGTGGACCCTTGGGGAGAAGTGCTGGTGGATGCAGGGGAGGGCGAGAAAATCGTCTACGCTGAGCTTTCTCTTGAAAAGCTCGAGTCAGTACGCTCTCGCTTGAATGTCCTGCGCAATCCTCGAGTCTAAATTGCACCGGATGGTCTACATATAAGGGTTAGTACCTGACTGATGATCGGTGACGTCAACGACTTCTGTGATTTCAGGAAAAGTCTGCTTAATCAGCTGTTCGATTCCACCTTTTAAAGTGGCCTTAGAACTGGAGCAGCCCTGACATCCTCCGTAAAACTTCACGAATAAAATATTGTTATCAACGTCGACGATTTCTACGTTGCCCCCATGCTGAGCTAGGGCGGGACGAATCTGTTGATCGAAAAGCTTCTCAATTTGCGTAATCATATGGCCAGCTTAGCACAAGTTAGAGGCTTCTTTGACTGTTAAAATCTTGAAGCAGCGCCTGAAGGCGTTTCGGACGGTAGTTTCCGTAGGAAAAGGGTGGCACCCAAGTCAGACCCTCAATTAAACCTTCAGAGGTGATTTTGTAGATCAGACCTTCCTCAGGCTTACCGGCAAAAAACCATGAAGGGTTGGTATCTTCCAGTCCGTTATGCTGCATCTGGACGAGTGTGAGCTTACGCATCTCGGGATCTTCGATCTTGATCTCTCGGTGAAATTTGATGTTTGCACTTGAGACTTTTTGATCCCGTAGCGTAATTAGCAGCTCGGACCCGTCATGGAGGATAAACGTATAGTGATTACGGGCCTCGGCTGAAGGTGTACCGAAAGTCGCGATAATATCAGAAATGCTCATACCAAGACGTATGGAATTGAGCTCAAGTGGACGCTCCATTTTTACTTGGGCAACTTGATAAGCTCCGAATGTGAGGCAGAGCATTAAAGCTAAATAGAACCCATACTTCATGAGTCGGCCCTCTCCTTTCGAGGTGGAATAAATACTTTACTGTAGAAACACCATTCTTGGCCATATGTATAAAGCTTGCGGCCAAACAGTTTTTATATTGCTGATTCTAGGATATGGGGGGCCTATAGCAGAGAAGAAAAATTTTCCCTGTCACCTTCTCCTCTCATTTCAGGTCCAGGATCCCAGGAGTACAGACGAGTCATGGATTTCACCAACACTCTCGTTCTACTTTCAGCTCCACCTGCTTCAGGAAAGACATACTGGATCGGACAGTTTCAAGAAGCCTTGGCGGAGGAACTCCTACTTGTCACTCCTTTGCGGGCCCTCGCTAACGAGTGTCGACTCAAGTGGGACACGGCTATTCGAGTCGTCACTCCAGAGGAATACCTGTTACGTCCCTCCAGGGCCGACGTTGTCATCTTCGACGAGTTTCACCTTTACGTGTACTGGGGTGACTCCTTTCGCGAGAGAATGTGGGAGGCCTTTTATGGGGCATCAGATACCGCACGTGTATGCATTCTTCTCACGGCGACTGTGTCTCCTGAGCTTGTCGGTCTTGTCCGCTCCTTCGCTGTACACTTCGATCAACTCCTTTGGGTTGATCACGGCAACCGGCAGCTCAAGTTTCCTCCGCGAACTTACCTCAAGGCCCCCTCTCGAAAGTGGGTGATAGCGGACATCATGCGACAGGAAAAGAGCACCGGGGTTAGGATCGTTTTCTGCCGCTATCGGGAGGAAGTTCTCGCTCTCGGCAAACAGTTGTCTGGGGCAGGGTTTCGCTGCCTGACCTGCCTTGGTGGAGAAGCGGGGGCATTGGGCGGAAAACTTATTGAGACTCCGACGCCGGACTACATCGTTTGCACTACAGTCCTGAGCCACGGTGTAAACCTTCCGGAAATATCCAGGGTTTACTTACTTTATCCGACGGGTAACTGCGACTTTTGGATCCAGATGATTGCCCGCGGTGGTCGCTGCGGGAGTGACTACACTGTCATAGGTCTGGAACTGCCACACTCCATTTCGTGGTCACCTATTAGAAACTTCCTGGCGGTGCTAAGAGAATCGCTCTACACATGGCTTTGTCTTCGGGAGGGTTTACTGCCGCCGCGAAGTGTAGAAGAATGAGGCATGACTTTTGAAGGCGTCCTGATCCATCGCGTGCCTTATAAAGAGCGCGACCTCATCGTAAAACTGCTGCTGCGGAGTGGGCTCGTCGGAAGTTTTTACATCTACGGTGGCCAGGGAGGTGGTAAGTCTCACAAACCCACGATCTTTGAGCTCGGTTCCATGATCCGGATCATGCCTAAGGAGCAGCGGGCAAGAGTTGAGACCTCGGAACTCATGATCTCTCAGGAGCATCAGCGGCTCTGGGAGCCACGGGCACTCCGGCACGATGTCAAAGCCTTCTATCTGGCCTGCCTTTATTTTGAATTAGTCCAGAAGTTTGCGATCGCCTTCCACCCGAGTAGTGGTGAAGTCTCTGATGGAGACCACGAGGGAGTCTTTTCGGTCGTGAGCAACGCTCTTTTCCACCTCGAAGATGCCCTCGCCAAGGAGCGCTTCATTCCGCACCAGCAGCTGACACTTTTCCTGGTGAAGCTTCTTTTCCATTTGGGCATCATGCCGGACACGGAATCCTGCACCTACTGCCAGACTAACCTGCTTGAGAATCCCGGGGCGATTTTTCTTCCGGCACAAGGCCAGTTTTCTTGTCAGCAGTGCGCCCCAGGAGATAATGAAAAGAGCTTCCTCCTGAGAATCAAAATGGGGTACCAGACGCGCTTTCAGGATTACTTCGAATTCCTGGGGACGAATTTCACTGAATGCGACAAACTCCTTCAGTACTTTTGCCATCAGTACCACTTGCGGCCGGTGGAACTCAAAAGCTACAAGTTACTTTTTAAGTGATTGCGCAAACTCGAGGAGAGTTTTGAAAGAAGGGAAATCCGGATGAGCGTGCCCTCGGACGATGGCGCTGAGGATCCCGGCGTTTCGGCCCGCCTCCGCATCGATGAGTTTATCGCCGACCATGTAGCATTGATCGGGAGAGAGATGATGTTTTTCAATTAGCTCGAGGATCATTTTTCCTGAAGGCTTACGGCAATCACAGTTATCTTGAGGGGCATGGGGGCAGATCGCGAAATCCCGAAACGGAGCGAGTTTCGATTCTCGCAGGTCGTTCTGAAGCTGGCGATGAATGACGTAGACCGATTCGAGAGAGAAGTAGCCGCGACCGACCCCGGACTGGTTGGTTACGACGAAGAGGTCGAACCCGAGTGCCTGAAAGAGCTGAAGTGCTTTCAGTGTGTCCGGAAAGTACTCAATATCCTCGGCCCGAGAGAGGTAGTTTTTATCTAGGATGAGTGTGCCATCACGATCGAGGAATAGTGCTTTCCGCGTTTTAATTTACTTCGCTCCCGTTAAAGCTTAAGATAGCGCATGCTTAAAGTGCTCAAGCTCATGTTCCCATATCTGCGGCCATTTTGGAAGGAGGCCGCCCTGGCCGCGCTTCTTGCCCTTCCTCTCTCAGCGATCAAGGCTTACGAAGCCTACCTGGTCAAAGATATTTTTGATAAGGGTTTTTCTCCAAACTCTACCAGTGACGACGCTCAAGTACTGGCCCTTATCCTTGTGGGCCTGGGTATTTTAAACTACCCCTTACGCTACTATCACTACTTTGGTCTCAGGCAGGTTGTGGATAAGTCCACGCGGTTAATACGCTCGCGGATCTACGAAAAGTTTCAGCTGCTGCCGGCCCGGTTCTATGCTCAATCGAAGCAGGGGACTCTCATCTCCACCATCATGAGCGACACGGCGGTTTTTTCTGAGGCGTTTAAGAACTCTCTTGAGGTGATTCGTGAACCGGTGACTGCGGCCGCACTTCTGGGAGTCGCGTTCTATCATGACTGGCAGCTGACACTTATCATCTTTGCTACCGCTCCACTCTTCGTGGTGACACTCCACTATTCCGGCAAACGCATCCGGAAGTATGTCGGACGGGCCCAGCAGGATAGCGCGGATATGACCCATGTCGTCGGAGAGACCCTTGGTGGTCAGAAAATCGTTAAGGCCTTCGGGCTTCAGCATTACGTTTTGGCCCGCTTTGAGCGGCTCCAGGCCCGCCTCTTGGAGCACCGCCGGCGCAGTAATTCGGCAGAGGAACTCTCGCACCCATTGGTTGAACTGATCGGTTCCTTCGCCTTCGCGGGAGTCATAGTTTTTGCCCACCATCGGATCACCACAGGTCAGCTGACGACCGGAGGATTTATCTCCTTCGTCGCTGCTCTTGCTATGTTTATGGATCCCGTTCGGCGGTTCACCAAGGCAAACGCTAAACTCAATCAGGCCCAGGCCGCTGCTGCGAGAATCTTCTCGCTCCTCGATGTGAAGGAAGAGCCCCAGACGGACCTCCGGGAATTTCCTGGCGCCTTTGAAACAATCGAGTTTCGAAACGTTTCTTTTTCCTACGGTGAAGGCATGGTTCTTCGGAACTTTAATCTCATGATCCGGAAGGGAGAAAAAATTGGTCTGGTAGGCCTTTCTGGTTCAGGGAAGTCCACTTTGGTGAGTCTTCTTTTGAGGCTTTATGACGTCACTGAAGGACAGATCCTAATCGACGGGCAAGACCTGCGTGGCTTCACCCTGACATCAGTTCGAAAAGTATTTGGTCTTGTGAGCCAGGATATTTTCCTTTTCAACGATACGGTTCGAGAAAACCTCACGACCGGCGACGCCCATTCTGACCAAGAGATCCAGCACGCCCTAGAGATTTCCTATGCCTGGGAATTCGTAAAGGACCTACCACAGGGTCTCGAGACTCCTATCGGGGACCGGGGCCTTCGCCTCTCCGGGGGCCAGAGTCAGCGGCTCACCATCGCCCGGGCGTTCCTCAAGAACCGTGATCTCCTCCTCTTTGACGAAGCGACCTCTGCTTTGGATAATGAATCCGAGAAAATCGTCCAGGCCGCCCTTGAGCGCGTCGCAGGCCATAAGACTGTGATCGCTGTCGCCCACCGTCTTTCAACCCTAAAAGACTTCACCCGCATCATCGTTCTCAAAGACGGCGCCAAGGTTGAAGAAGGGAGCCACTCCGAACTCCTCCAGCACGACGGTGAGTACCGCAAACTCTACGAGCTCTCCCTCCGCGACTAAAAGTGTGTTGGAACATTGGCCGTTTATGATAGATTAAGAGCGAAATATTCACACAGGAGTGCATTGTGTCAGAAGAGAATCTGAAGTCCATGGCGGACTTAGTGTCCCATGCCAAACATCGTGGTTTTATTTTTCAGAGTTCGGAAATTTACGGTGGCCTAGGATCCTGTTGGGACATGGGGCCCTTGGGTGTGGAACTCAAAAATAATCTCAAAAGCACCTGGTGGAAGGCGATGACTTACCGGGAGGACATCGATGGTATCGACGCCGCGATCCTCATGCACCCGACGGTTTGGAAGGCCTCAGGCCACGTCGATAACTTCTCCGATCCTATGGTGGATTGTAAATCTTGTAAGTCCCGCTTCCGGGCCGACAACATTGACCTCTCTGCTCCTTGTCCCGTTTGCAAGGCGAAAGATTCCTACACTGAGCCGCGCATGTTTAATCTCATGTTCACGACTCACATGGGTCCAGTAGAAGATTCCGCGTCTGCAGTTTACCTTCGGCCAGAGACGGCCCAGGGGATCTTCGTCAACTTCCCCAACGTCCAGCAGACCATGCGGCGTAAGCTTCCATTTGGTATTGCTCAAATTGGTAAGGCCTTTCGTAACGAAATCACTCCCGGAAACTTTATCTTTCGGACTCGAGAGTTCGAACAGATGGAGATGCAGTATTTTATTAAGCCAGGTACTCAAGCTGAGGCGATGGAACTCTGGAAAGATCTGCGTTGGAAATGGCACCTTAATAATGGTTTGCGTCCTGAGCGGCTTCGCTGGAAGAAACATGAAGAACTCGCTCACTATGCGGACGCGGCTTTTGATATCGAATACGAGTTCGCCCATGGTTGGGGAGAGATGGAGGGGATCCACTCGCGCACGGACTTTGACCTTCGTCAGCACCAAGAGTTCTCCAAGAAGAACCTTCTCTATGTTGACCAAATTGACGGCAATAAAAAGTATCTTCCCTTCGTCCTCGAGACCTCCGTCGGTTGTGACCGGTGCATGCTCGCTCTCATGACGGATGCCTTCCGGACCGAGTTCCCTGGAGATCCTGAGAAAGAGCGCGTTGTCATGCGCTTCAAATCGAATCTGGCGCCGATCAAGGCAGCGGTCATGCCGCTCATGAAAAAGCCCGAACTCGAGGGTGTGGCGACGAAGCTTCTTCAGGAACTGCAAAGAGACTTTAAGTGCGAGTATGATACTTCTGGATCTATTGGTAAGCGCTACCGCCGCCAAGATGAGATTGGAACACCGGCCTGTTTGACGGTGGACTTTGATACGCTCAAAGATAACGCCGTTACTATCCGTGACCGCGACTCGATGGTTCAGGAGCGGGTCTCTCTCGACCATGTCCGCACTTACCTAAAAGAAAAATTCAATCTCTAAGGAGAAACCGAATGAAACAGTGGGTTTATAAATTCTCTGCAGAACAAACCGACGGCAATAAAGATATGAAGGCGCTCCTCGGTGGAAAAGGTGCGAACTTGGCCGAAATGTGCGCCATGAAGCTCTCCGTTCCCCCAGGCTTCACCGTCACCACCGAGGCGAGCCTTGATTTTTATCGCACGAACAAAGAAATCTCCAAAGAGATTCGTGAACAAGTCGTTGCTGCTCTCACTTGGGTCGAAGGTCTGACTGCGAAAAAATTCGGTGACCTCGAGAACCCACTTCTCTTCTCTGTTCGCTCCGGCGCTCGGGCCTCGATGCCCGGCATGATGGACACCGTCCTGAACTTAGGCCTTAACGACCGGACGGTGCTTGCACTTGCCAAGAAAACAGGGAATGCACGCTTCGCCTGGGATTCGTACCGCCGTTTTATCCAGATGTTCTCTAACGTTGTCCTCGGCGTGAACACGTCTCTCCTCGAGTCAAACCTCGAGGATCTTAAAGAGGCCCGTGGTGTTCACGAAGACACGGCACTCACGGCGCAGGATCTTGAAGAACTCGTCAAAGTCTACAAGACCGTGCTCCTGGAAGACCATGGCATTGTCTTTCCTCAGGACCCGATGGAGCAGCTCTGGCGCGCTATTGGTGCTGTCTTTGGCTCATGGAACAACAACCGTGCGATGAAGTACCGCGAGATGCACAGTATCCCTCACGACTGGGGAACTGCTGTCAACATTCAGTCCATGGTCTTCGGAAACATGGGCGACACCTGTGCTACCGGTGTCTGCTTCACCCGTGATCCATCCACTGGTGAGAAAAAGTTCTTCGGCGAGTTCCTCGTCAACGCTCAAGGCGAAGACGTGGTTGCGGGAATCCGCACCCCTCAGCCGATTAACAACGCCTCAAAGAATGAATCGAATAAGCATCACCGTACTCTCGAAGAGCTGATGCCGAAGGCCTACGGTAATTTGGTCGAAGACTACAATATGCTGGAACAGCACTACAAAGACATGCAGGACATCGAGTTCACGATCGAGAATAATAAGCTCTGGATCCTTCAGACTCGGAACGCGAAGCGGACCGTGAACGCGGCCCTCAAGGTCGCGGTGGATCTCGTCGCAGAGGGCCTCATCTCACAAAACGAGGCGCTTCTTCGTATTCATCCTGAGGACCTGAACCAACTCCTTCATCCACGGCTTGATCCGAAGGCCCAGAAGACGATCATCGCGACGGGGCTTCCTGCTTCTCCTGGGGCCGCATCCGGTCAGATGGTCTTTACCTCGGCCGATGCTGAAGAATGGCACAAGAACGGTAAGAAGGTTGTCCTGGTACGGGCAGAAACTTCACCGGAAGACATTGGTGGGATGGTGGCCTCGGCCGGTATTCTCACCGCCCGAGGGGGAATGACTTCCCATGCTGCAGTCGTTGCTCGAGGTATGGGTAAGCCATGCGTTGCTGGCTGTACCTCGCTGGTGATTAATGAAAGAGAGAAGACACTCACGGTGAAGGGGAAGGTCTTCAAGGAAGGCGACTCGATCACTTTCGACGGCGCTAATGGCGAAGTCTATGAGGGGATCGTTCCAACCATCGAAGCTAAAATCACCGCGGACTTCGCTACATTTATGAAGTGGGCCGATGGAGTTCGAAAGCTCCGGGTCCGTACCAACGCCGACACGCCTGAGGACTCGAAGGTTGCCGTACAGTTCGGCGCCGAGGGCATTGGCCTGTGCCGAACGGAGCACATGTTCTTCGCTCCTGAGCGGATCCTGGCCGTTCGCGAGATGATCTTTGCTGAGACTGAGCGCGAGCGCAAAAAGGCCCTGGATAAACTGCTCCCATTCCAGCGTTCAGATTTCGTCGGTATTTTCCGTGAGATGAGTGGTCTTCCGGTGAACATCCGGCTCCTCGATCCTCCACTGCACGAGTTCCTTCCTCATACCGAAAAGGATCAGAAGGAACTCGCCGATGTCCTCGACATAACACATAAGGCAGTGAAGGAGCGTAACGACGCTCTTCACGAGTTCAACCCGATGCTGGGCCACCGGGGTTGCAGACTCGCCATCACTTATCCGGAGATCTACCTGATGCAGGTCAGGGCGATCATTGAGGCAGCGATTGAAGCCGAGAAAGCGGGGATAAAGGTACTTCCGGAGATCATGATCCCGCTGACCTCGGAAATGAAGGAGTATGCGCTGATTCAGGCAGAGTGTAAGGCCGAGATCGAGCGAGTCTTTAAAGAGAAAAATCACACCTTGAAGTACAAGATGGGGACGATGTTAGAACTCCCTCGCGCGTGCATCATGGCCGGTGAAATTGCCCGGGAGGCGGAGTTCTTCTCATTCGGGACGAACGACCTCACCCAGACGACCTTCGGCCTTTCCCGGGATGACGCCGGAAAGTTCCTCCCGAGCTACACTCAACGCAACATCTACCCACGGGACCCGTTTGTTTCCATCGATCAGCCCGGTGTTGGCTTCCTCATGAAACATGCCATTGCTGAAGGGAAGAAGACGAATACGGGGATTCATACCGGGATCTGCGGCGAGCACGGCGGGGAACCGCAGTCTGTTGAGTTTTGCCATAAAATTGGCCTCGACTACGTGAGCTGTTCACCGTTCCGGGTACCGATCGCACGACTCGCAGCCGCCCAAGCGGTGGTTCGAGGATAGTTCTTGGGCCCGATTTTTTTCATTGGGTGACTCTCATGGATGTCTAAAGGCACCAATTGCCTATTGATCGCATCAAGCACTTTCGATTATGATTTTGTCAGGATAAATTTTTTTTTAAAGGAGAATCCTAATGCCTTATTTCCCACAGTTTCGTTTACTTGTACTCACAGTAGGTATTGCTTTAGGGATAACCTCGGTTAGCGCTATGACGACTAAAGAGAATTCGGCAGCGAAGGTCCCGACCACAGTGAGAAGCATTGCCAGCGGATCAGGGAATTCGAGATTGTTTTTTGCAAAAGAGAGTGAGGCAGACTTAAATAATGTAAGCGCTAAAATTGGAATGCTTGCAATGGACTCATCTGAATTCTTGGAGGTAACTGGCAGGGATGTTGGTGTGTCTTGTCGAATCTCCAAAGCCGTAGCAAGGAGCGCTGGGTTCAGTGATCTCGGAACTCTTTTCTTGTTGCTTACAAAAAGTAAAGGAGTATACCTTTACTGTTTCTACAACCAGAATCAACTACGACCTACTGGTGGTACTGCAGCTCTGAGAATTTCGATCAGCCATGCAAATTTCCTATAGCGATATTTTCAGATCCAGCGGCATTCGCTGGATCTCTTCTCCCCCCAAGCCGACTTAAGTTGCCCAAGTGAAGAACCTTAAGCACATCGTCTCAGTACTCCTACCCGCAAGCCCAATGGATGCCGTGGGCGTTGGTGTAATCGATTTTGAGAAGGGAACTTTCGTTGCCTTCGACGCAAACGTCGATACAGGAACTGTCCTGGTCAACGAGACGCCGGACATCTGGTTCGACCTGGCCTCGGTGACAAAGCCCCTTACCAATTCTTTGGCTTACTTCCTTAATCCTGCGATTTTCGATCCGGACATGATGCTTTGCCTCAACCACCGCGCTGGGCTTCCAGCCTGGGGACTCCTGCCGGACATCGGCTGGAAAACGCAGATTCTCTCTTACCCGATTCAAGCGAGCGAGACGCTCTACTCTGACTTTTCCGCCCTCCGCGTGATGCTCGAGCTCGAACGGAAAGGTGTAGATCAAAAACGTCTCTGTCAGTCCATCTGGGACCCGGAGCTGACCTTCTGGACTGATCTTCCGGAGGGGGCCTTCGTTGTTCAGACCGGATATAAAATGAACCAACCTAATTTTGGTTACGTCCATGACCCCAACGCATGGACCATTCAAGATTTCTGCTCCCACGCAGGCCTTTTTGCGACAGTCGGAGGGCTCTGTCGAACGCTGCTTCGTTACGAGGCTGAGACTGGCTTCATCCAGAATGTTCGAAATGATCTCGAAGGCCACAACCAGCGCTTCTCCTTCGGTTGGGACCGAGTCGTGAACCCCCAGGAAACCCTGGCAGGGAAGGGATGTGGCGCCTTCACCTTCGGTCATTTGGGCTTTACCGGAACCTCGGTCTGGATCGACCCGGATCGGCGGCGAGGCCACGTGATCCTGTCGAACGCTGTAAAGTTCAGCTGGTATGATAAAGCGAACCTCAACGATCTTCGGAGAGCGTTGGGAGAGGCGATCTGGAAAGATGCCCTGTAATTATTTAATTCTCACTTGCCTGACTGGAGCCGCCTGACTACTGTGGCGGCCATGAAAGTCTTCTTCCTCCTTATAAGTCTCTCAAGTTTTACTACCTTTGCTGGAGTCACCCTCATTAGTGACCTGGACGACACGATCAAGATCACGAACGTCGCGAATAAGCCCCGCGCCACTTATAACGGAATTTTTGGGCGCAGAGTTTTTGCTGGGATGCCGGAGTTCTTCGAGGAAGCTCGAAAGTACGCCTCAGAACTCCATGTGGTTTCTGCCTCTTTCAAAATCATACGCCCAAGCGTGATCAAAACCCTTGAACTCCATGGCATCGAGGCAGAGTCTATCACCCTTCGAAACCCACTCCTTCGAGGGGGGAAGATCTCGTACAAGCTCCGTGCCATCTCGCGCATCATCGACTCTGGAGTCGATGATATCGTTCTGATTGGCGACGACGTCGACAAGGATCCGGAAATCTTTGTCGAGATCCAGCGCCGCTACCCGGGAAGGATTCTGGCCTCCTATATCCACGTGATCCGGAATCGCCCTCTGCCAGAGGGCGAGGGCCTTGAGACCTACTACACGGCCGCCGATCTTGCGTTGCGGGAGTTTCTCGCGGGTCGGATGGATCTAGAATCAACCTCTCGCATTTTTGAGCGCCTCATTCTCGATGAGTCTCTTTTCAACGTCATCCCGGGCTTCGCCCACTGCCCGAGCGAGAGCACCATCTGGGATTGGCAACTCGGGACCGTGTTCTCAGAAGAGGCCTCACGCCTGGTGGATAGGATTATCCAGCACTGCACGCCCTCACCGAAGTCTTGATTCGATAAAAAGAAGGCATAAGCTACTGATATCTTAATCAGAAGTAAGACTTTGGTAGTTCCCCTTATATGCTGCTCGGGCTTTAATGTCGCCCATGAAAAACACCATCTTAAGTTTCCTCTTCCTCTTCCTCTTTTCTTTTTCCCTTAACGCCTCCGTCGCGATCCTGAGCGATCTTGACGACACGATTAAGATCACCGAGGCCGGTGGCAACCCCACGGACATCATCGGTGATGACGTCTACACTGGCATGCCTGAGTTCTTCGAGGGCGCTAAGGAATATGCCTCCGACCTCTACATCCTCTCTGCTTCACCGTCGTTCATGCGAGGTAAGATTGAGGGCACTCTCTCTAAGCGGCGGATTAACTACCGGGGCCTCATTCTTCGCAAGAACATCTTCAAGGATAAGTTTGAGTATAAGGTCCGGGAGATCCGCCGGATCATGGATTCGACTTCCGAAGATTTTGTCTTCATTGGCGATGATCTCGGCAAAGACCCTGAGGTTTATGCGGAAATCAAGCGCCTCTACCCGGCCCGGGTCTTGGGGAGCTATATCCACGTCGTGAATGGTCGCCCCTTTCCGACTGCCAGCAACGTCCCTTACTTTACGAGCTTTGACCTCGCCCTCCGCGAGCACATGTCATACCGGATCGATGCTGCTTGGATTGAACGGATCGCCCAGCGACTCCTTGGAGAGCGGGACCTATCCATGATATTCCCTACTAAAGCTCAGTGCCCGACCGAGGCCACTGTTTGGGAGTGGCAAACGCGGACGATCTTCCAGCGGGAAGCCCAGGAGCTCACCTCACGCTTCATCCGCTTCTGCCAAGCGAGACGGTCGGATATAATTCCGAACTAGAAAGTGCCCAAACCTTTTTCGTTCCTGTTAAAATAGCAGGACCAACGAAAAAGGATTTTGGGCATGGACCTCTCTCAGCTGATCTCTCAGGCCGACCTCATTAAGCGTCGCTCCGCTATTAAAAAAGTATTCTTTTATCGCATCTGTGGTGCCGGCATGGGTCCTGCTGCCGTGCTCGTAAAACAGGCCGGCTTCGACGTTCATGGTGCCGATTCCGCCTACTATCCTCCCATGAGCACCTTCCTTGAAACCACGGGAATCCCTTTATTTAAACTGGATGAGGTGACACCGGAGTTCTTGCGACGCTACGACTTGATCGTTGTTGGAAACTCCGTCTCTGGCAAGGCCGAAGCCGCTCGCATGATTGAGCAAGCAGGGGTTCCGTTTACGTCCTTCCCCTCAGCGCTTGGGTCCCTGGTACTGAAGGATAAAAATGTCATCGGTATCGCTGGAACTCACGGTAAGACGACCACGACTTATTTTATGACTCAGCTACTTGAGAAGCTGGGGCAGAACCCAGGCTATCTCGTCGGTGGCATCATTGAGGGGCGTGATCCGGCAAAACTCGGAGATAAGTATTTCGTGATTGAGTCCGACGAGTACGATTCAGCTTATTTCCACAAAATTTCTAAGTTCCGTCTTTATGAACTCAAGCACATGATTCTCACGAGCCTTGAGTATGACCACGCCGATATCTTCGCTTCCGTGGAGAAGATCGAAGACGAATTCCGTGCGATTCTACCGGACCTTCACTCGACTCTGGTCATCAATCAGGAGTACGCCTCGGCGATGAAGCTCTACCGTGAGTACGTTGGTAAAAATTCGGCCCAGAAGTGGTTCCTTTACGGAGAGGGCTCGGAATCCGGCCCTCAAAATGTGTGCACATTCGAAAATGGCTCAGAGTTCTCTGTGACTTGGAAGGGCGAAAGTCTCCCATTCACCTCTAGTGTCGTGGGTCAGCATAACGTTCTTAATCTCACGAGCTGCATCCTCTTCCTCCTCTCAGAGGGCTTCGCTCCCGCCGACGTCCAGCGGGCCGCCCGTGAGATTGGTATGGTTAAGCGGCGGCAGGAAGTGAGGGGCACCTACAAAAATATGACCGTCATCGATGACTTCGCTCACCACCCACGCGCTATAACAGTGACCCTCGATGCCGTCCGAGCGCGCTTTAAAGGTAAGAAGATTATCACGATCTTTGAGCCCATCTCCGCGACGGCCCGTTCTTCCATTTTTCAGGCGGAGTTTCGTGACTCTCTTGCGGCCTCTGATAAGGTGATCATCGCAAAGGCCAGCATCCCGACCACGGCCCTTAACGGTAAGGACCTCGACGTTGACCTTTTAGCGCGGGAACTCGGTGACCGAGGAAGGCCATCTGCCTGCGTGACCACCCTCGCAGACCTGCGGCAAACGATCGATCAGTACAACGAAACGGATAGCGTGCTCTTGGTTCTGAGTAACCGCACGTGCCTGGGACTTTGGGAGTCGAGCTTTGTTCAAGAACTTACGCCCTAGCGCACTCGCTCTTACACTCTGTTTGGGCTCGGTCAGCTCCTGTGCCTCCTCCCCGATACAGTGGGAGGGAGACCTCAAGAAGCATGCAAAAAGCTACATGCACGCATTCGACGACTTTCGAAAAAAGATCTGCGTTCCTAAGGCCGAGACGCTCTTTGATCAGTATCTTTTAGCATACCGGGGACAGGGTTACTGGATTCCCGAACTTGAAGGTGACGTCGACGTCGAAACCATCCGTTCGCTCCTTCCTCAGATGGAACGAAAGCTTTCCTGGATCAGAACCCAGCGGGAGCTCGTGGAGCGGAAAGGTATTCCCCTTGCCAATGTGACGAAGGAATCTCGATCGCTTTTAGGCCGACTCCTCGCTTTGAAGAAAACGGAACTGTCCCCAGATGAGGTACAACGGACAGCTGCCCGAAAAGAGTCATTGAAGCTTCTGGGGGATCTCCTGAGGAGCTACGAAGTACTGATTAAGAAGGTCTCGTTTCTCTCGAGTTTTCAGTACCCGGTTGATCACTTGAAGAACCGGAAGGTGCACGACAGTTACCGGGAGAAAGAAGACCTGGAGTCGGTCAAAATCTCCAATTACACCTTCCTCTATCGAAAACTGCTCGAGGACGGAGCGTACAACAAGGACCGGAGCGGCTCCGACATCTACCTCCGGACTACCATTGACTCCCTCCACTTTGAACTCGCTCAACACGACTTCTACCTCTCCGAGGATGCCCGCTATGACGCTGACTTTGTGCTGGCGAAGATAGAATCCGAACTCGGAAAGGGCAGGGCCAGGATCTCAGAGCGCCTTGAGGAGTGGGAGGAGAGGACTCAGCGGACTTACGATTTCTACCACTCGCTGACACTTCCAGAGAACCAAGTGCCTGCGATTGCAGGGGATCGTTCCTCAACACCGAACCGTCAACTTATTCGCGAGCATAATCGCGCCGCGGACCGGCTTAAAGATTACGTTTATACGAAGCAAGCCGAGGTTTACAAGCATTGGCTGAATCAGCCGGAACTGGCGCGAGCCATCTTTGTCTTAGAAACGATCCTTTTAAACGAAGTGGGTGGTGTCGATGGTGAGGATGCTCTCGAGCGAATGGATGTCGCGCGGGTGGTGATGAACCGACTCGACAAGCCGAAGTACCTTGCTATCGGAAAGAAAGAGTTCATCCTACCCTACCTCCTGAAGACCAATAGCGCGTTTGCGGTTCAGAATGAACGCTGGCTTAACGCTCTCTTTAAGCAAGGAGAATTCTCTTTTACGTACTACTACATGGGCGGCGTCGCTAAAATCTTTTGTCCCGACATGGCGCCAGGCGCCCGGAAGCTCAGGCAGCGAAACGTCGAGATCGCTCTCCAGGTTTTAAAGGAAACCCCTACATCGTTTAAGACCACCCGCTACTTTTCCCGAGCGAGCATGATCGGTCGGATTCACATGGACTCTATCTGGGAAGATTACATCCCGTACCCCGAAAGACCGGGTCTCCTCGCCAGTGGCCAGGACCGTCTCCTCGCTGAGTTTCAGGCCGGCAATTACACTTATCATTACGCTTTCACTGATCCGGAGTTTTCCATTTACCAGGTTTTAGAGATCGGTGGCCGGACTTATTCCCTCGGAGAGAGGAGTGGGCTCAAGCTTTTCTTTGAGCACCGGAATCCACACTATTTTCGCTACTTCACAAAAACTGAAATCAAGAGTCAGTAGAGTCCTTTTATTTACGATGATTTATTCTGAAATTCTTTTTGATAAACTGCCGCATAAAAGGTATAAAACCCAACACTAGATTATTATTTGTTTAGACCTCACAGGAGCACATCTATGTTGAAAGATTATATGTTTACCTCTGAATCTGTGACCGAGGGCCACCCGGACAAGATCGCCGATCAAATCTCAGATGCCGTCCTTGATGCCATGCTTATGCAGGACCCAAAGTCGCGCGTTGCCTGCGAGACTCTTATCACGACAGGACTCGTGGTTGTTGCTGGTGAAGTCACCACCGGGGCCAACGTTGATATCAATGAAACCGTAAGGAATACCATCCGGAAGATCGGCTACGATCACTCTGATAAAGGCTTCGACGCTAGCACTTGTGGCGTCACCATCGCCCTCGGAAAGCAGTCTCAGGATATTGCTATTGGGGTCAACGAAGGCGAAGGCAAGTTCCTTGACCAGGGCGCCGGCGACCAGGGTCTTATGTTCGGCTACGCGATCAATGAAACCGAAAGTTTCATGCCGATGACCATCGACCTTTCTCATAAGCTCGCCAAGCGTCTCTCAGAAGTCCGTCACAATGGAACACTCAAGGACCTTCGCGCTGACGGAAAGACTCAGGTCACGGCCCAGTACCTAGACGGGAAGCTCGCTCGCATCGACGCGATCGTAGTCTCTACTCAGCATGCTGAGAGCATGACTCAGAAGCAGATCGAAGAAGGCATCATGGAAGAGGTGATTAAGAAAACCGTTCCGGCCAACCTCATCGATAAAAATACGAAGTACTTCATCAATCCTACCGGTCGTTTTGTTATCGGTGGACCCATGGGAGACTGCGGTCTCACTGGCCGGAAGATTATCGTCGATACCTACGGTGGGCACGGTGCACACGGTGGTGGAGCTTTCTCTGGAAAAGATCCATCTAAGGTTGACCGGTCTGCTGCCTATGCTGCTCGCCACATCGCTAAGAACGTCGTTGCCGCAGGCCTTGCTGACCGCGCGCTCGTTCAGGTTGCCTACGCCATCGGAGTCGCCAGGCCGATGTCTCTCCTCATCGATACTTTCGGAACAGCTAAGGTCGATGAAAAAAAGCTTACTGCTGCCATTAATGAACTTTTTGACATGCGGCCGAAGGCCATCATTCAACGCCTAGACCTTCTTCGCCCGATCTACTCTGAAACTGCTGCCTATGGGCATTTCGGTCGGACGTCGCAGACCGGTTTCACCTGGGAGCGACTGGATATGGTAGACAAGCTCAAAGGTATGTTCTCGAAATAACCTTTCCTCAATTTCATTTTAAAGGCCACCATTGCGTGGCCCTTTTTTTTTGACTGTTCCCACCTCCTGTTTTGCGATAGCCTTGTTTTATGCAGCAACTCTTCTTTCTCGCGCGGCACATTCCCTTCTGGGCAGTACCACTCATGGTCCTCGGTGGTGAATTTGCCTACCTTTATTGGCTACGTAAGAAGCGCGCGACTGCTGTTTTCTGTCTTATGTTGGTCTTCATTGGTGCGCTCTCTACTGTATTTTACGTTTGGGCCGGAGGCCCAGAGCGATCCGTAAAGCAGATTAAGAAATGGCACCGCGATCATTTCACATAACATCGTCTTACAATTGACACCTATAAATTAAGCTTCTGAAATTGTTCGGTTCGTCTAAGGTCTGAAAATTGACACCCGGACTTTGACTCCGGTAAATTCAAATCTCCGGAGGCCTAATGGATGATATGAATTTCCTGCATCAAAGTTTTGATGGCGCTAACCTCATGAACTTTCCGCCGATCATTATCGTCGAAGACGACAAGCTTCTCGGGCTTAGTCTGAAGAAGTATCTTGAGCAGACTCTGAAACTCGATGTTCAGCTCTATACGAGTTCTGAAGATCTTCTCATGAACTTTGCCCGCTCTCAACCCAAGGATGCGCCATTCTGTCTCGTGACTGACATCAGCCTCGAGCAGGGCTCCGACGGCCTTCTTTTGATTGATATTCTCAAGGATAAAGGCTTCGAGTTTGTCTCGATCGTCATGACTGGTTTTGCGAGCATCGAGACAGCTATCGCTGCTACCAAAAAAGGTGTTTTCCACTACCTCACAAAACCCTTTGAACTTGAGAATCTAAAAAAGCTTATTATCCAGGCCCTCCAGACCAAACTCAAGACGGTTCTCCCTCGTGAGATTGTAACCGCAGGAGAGGGTGTCTTCGAGTCAGCTAGACTGAAGGTCCCATCCCGGCTTCGGCTCGATCGGCCTACGGTCGAAGATTCCTTCCAGGGAATGATTGGTCGCTCCAGGTCCATGAGAGACGTTTTTGAGCGCATCGAAAAGGTGGCGCGCACGGACTCAACGATTCTTATCACCGGACCATCAGGTACAGGCAAGGAGCTTGTAGCTGGTGCCATTCACAAGCTCTCGTCTCGCGGCGCTAAGAGCAGAATCTCAGTAAATTGCGGTGCGATTCCTGCCGAGCTCCTTGAGAGCGAGCTTTTTGGCCACATCAAGGGTTCCTTCACCGGTGCGATCTCCAACCGCAAGGGTCGCTTCGAACTCGCTCAGAATGGAACCATCTTCCTTGATGAGATCGGTGATATGCCTCAGCTTCTTCAGGTCAAACTCCTGCGCGTTCTACAGGAAAGAGTTATTGAGCAGGTGGGTTCTTCCGAAACTATGCCTATCGATGTCCGAGTCATCGCAGCGACTCATCGGGATCTGGATAAGTCTGTACTTGAGGGCAAGTTCCGTGAGGACCTCTTCTACAGACTCAATGTCATACCGATTAAAATGCCTGCCTTAAAAGAGCGGCGAGAGGATATTCCGCTTCTCATCTCTCACTTCCTTGACCGCTTTGTCTCTGCAGATCGGTCTAATGAAATCAGTTTTGCTTCACTCACGATGGATCTTCTCATGGGCTATGATTGGCCAGGGAACGTCCGGGAGCTCGAGAATGTCATTGAACGCCTCGTGATCCTTCGTGGGGGATATGAAATTCTTCCTGAAGATCTTCCTGCGAAAATCTTCCGGTCGAATCCCTTGGCGACCCAACAGTACAAGACTCTCTTCGAACTCCCTGACTTAGGAGTGGATTTAAAGCAAATTCTTTCAGATATCGAAGACTCATTGATTATGCAGGCAATGAACCGGACTCGTGGCAATAAGAATCAGGCATCCAAGCTTCTGACACTTAACCGGACCACTCTCATCGAAAAGATGAAGAAAAAAAATCTCGAGTTATGATCAAAGGGTCCCATTTGGGACCCTTTTTTTTAACCTAAGGATGCCCTTTGCTTCAGACAACACCTCTCTTAAAGCTAGATTCTCTTAGCCGTCTTACAGGTTGTGAGATTTATGGGAAGGCAGAGTTCCTGCACATCGGCGGAAGCGTGAAGGACCGGGCCGCCGAGGCGATGCTTGATGCTGCTCTCGCAAGCGGTGAACTATCGCCCGGTGGCGTTTTAGTCGAGGGAACGGCCGGGAATACAGGAATCGGCCTCGCAGTCTATGCTGCGCGCAAACAGATCAGCTGCGTGATTGTTATGCCCGACAATCAATCGGCAGAAAAGTACCAGACGCTACAGGCCCTAGGTGTGGAGCTTATCAGAGTGCCTCCATGTCCTTTTTCTAACCCTGATCACTTTTATCATACGGCACGAAGAATCGCGCAAGAGCGTGGAGCTTTCTGGGTCAACCAATTTGAAAACACGGCCAACTACCGGGCCCACTACCACACGACGGGACCTGAGATCTGGGAACAAACCTCAGGAAATGTAGATGCGTTTCTGTGTGCGGCAGGTACTGGGGGAACCATCGGAGGCGTCTCACGCTTTCTTAAAGAAAAGAACCCTGCTGTTCAAATTGGCCTCATCGATCCGGCGGGCTCCGGTCTCCATAGTTACCTCACAACAGGTGAACTCAAGGCGAGCGGATCCTCGATCACGGAGGGGATTGGCATCATGCGCTTGACTGAAAATTTCCGGGCGGCAACGATCGATGGCTCACAGGTCGTGAATGACCAGGATATGATAAGTATGCTTTTCCACCTGGCCCGCCAGGAGGGGCTGCTCGTTGGAACATCCTCGGCCCTGAATGCCTTTGGTGCCTACGCCTATGCCGCCGCTCACCAGGGTTCGGGGAAGGTCATTGTCACTATCCTCTGCGACTCGGGCTCACGCTATGCCTCTAAGATCTTCGACGAAGTTTTCCTTCATGGAAAAAACCTCGATCCCATGAGGCCCCTACCAAAGCTTTAAGTTTCTTACACCTAGAAAAGTGATGAAGGATTCATCAACCCTTACTTCTCGGAAAAATCCAATGAGGTCAAAAAGCACCTTTGACGGCATTGAAGAATTCTCTTAGCCTGAATCTCTTATGGAGAACTACAAATGAATAAAGTTCTATGGCTCAGCTTCTTAATGCTCTCGGTCGCACTGATGGGTCTTAAGGCGATCAATTTTTAATCAGCACTTGGCCTTTTACCCTCTGAGTTCTTGATTGACTCACGGATGAAGTACTTGATGACCTTGTTCCGCTGAGCACCCCCCAAGAGGGCCCTTAGGTCGTCGTGAACGGCGTCGTCATAGATCAGTGCGTTTGCGGTACCTGGCCCTTTTTCGATCCGTGAGAGCACGCGGTCGAGGGAACCGGAAGCCTTCGAGAGATTTCCCATCCCGACACTTACTTCCTTGGCCATGGCGCCAAGCTTGGCCATTCGGAGTTCGGTCGTGACCGCTTCAAGGTTTCCAGCGGTCCGGTTAAGAGAGGCGACCGTTGATGTGAGCTGGTTTCCGTTGTCGAGTCGAGTGAGGACAGCGTCCAGTTTCAAAAGGATCCGCTCAGTTACTGTCGCGATCGAGTCGCCCTTATTCATAATCTGCTTCATATCGATGGATTCCTCTGCGAGCAAGAGGTCCTTCTCGGGGTCAAAAGCCGCTGTCTCAGGTCGGCCCTTAAAAACCTCTACATACTTATCCCCTACGAGACCTGCCGTTGAGACCGATACCCGGGAGTCTGCTTTAATCCATTTCAATTGGCTCTGGAGGATCCTGAGGGTCAAATCCACGGCATCTTCATTTGCAATCTGGATATCTTCTACGCTTCCGATCCGGATCCCCATGAGCTCTACGTAGGAGCCGGTCTTTAAATTCGAAACATTGGGCACCCGAGCGCGGATCGTAACTTTCGGTTCGAAGAGCGAACTCTCTTTTCCGATGCTAACGACCAGGATCATCAGAACAACGGTCAAAGCGCTGATGAAGATTCCTACTTTGATCAGATTTGTCTGGTCTTTTTTTCTGAATATCATGGTTATCCTACTGGTTGGTTAAGAACGATTTTATGAAGGGGTCTGGACTCGACTCAAACTCGTGGACTGTTCCAGTGAAGGCGATCTTACCTTCGCGAAGGATGAGGATCCGATCGCAGATCCGCTTGGCCGCGGGAATGTCATGGGTGACGAAAATACCGGAGATCCCTTTCTTCTTGAATCGGTCTATGACCTCGATGACCATCTCCACGTTGGTTGGATCGAGACCGGCAGTTGGCTCGTCGTAGAGCAGGACCTCTGGGTTGAGGACCATGGATCGGGCCAGACCGACTCGCTTCTGCATGCCCCCAGACAGGTCTGACGGCATGAGATGGAAGGCGTCTTCCATGTTCACAATCCGGAGGATTTCACGCACCCGCAACTCGATCTCAGGTTCTGAAAGGCGCGTGTGCTCGAAGAGTGGATAGGCGACATTTTCAAACACCGAAACAGAGTCGAAGAGAGCACCAGTCTGAAACGCGTAGGATATCTTGGTCCGGATAGGGTAGAGCTGAACTTCCTTCAGGGTATCGATTCGACTCTGGTGGAACAATATTTCCCCTGCGTCGATCTGCTCAAGACCGATGAGTGATCGTAGCAGGACCGACTTTCCGCTTCCGGAGGGCCCAAGAAGCCCAACGGTTTCGCCGGCCTCAAGGGAGAAGGTGATTCCACGATGGACTGCCTTATCGTCAAAGCTCTTATGTATATTTTTAAGCTCAAGGATTTTTGCCATACATTAATCGAAGATGAGGATTAAGAGTTTACTGAGAAAAAAATCTGAGATGAGAATGACGATGGAGGTCCGGACCACAACCCATTTTGCGGCTGTTCCTACGCCCTGTGTTCCTTCGCTGGTCTGGAAGCCTCTGTAGCAGGCGAGGATGGCGATCACAAAGCCGAAGAAGGCGGTCTTAATCATCGCACCAAAGACGTCGTGGAGCTTGATGGTATAGAGGACCTTGTTGACATAGAATCCTGGCGGCATATTAAGCTCCCAGGATGCGATAGCAAGGCCCCCAATGATCCCCATGAAAGCGGATAACGTGGTCAGCAAAGGAAGAGAAAGGACCGCCGCCAGAACTCGCGGGACGACGAGGACTCGAAGTGGGTTAGTTCCCAGAGCCCGAATGGCGTCGATTTGCTGGGTCACGTTCATAGCACCGATTTCGGCGCTGATGCCTGATCCGATGCGTCCAGCGATAAGAAGAGAGGTAAAGATCGGTGCGAGTTCGCGAACCAAGGAAAGTGAAACGATGGCAGGAACGTAGAGAGTGCCTCCGAACTTCGCAAGGCCATACCCAAACTGGAGCGTCATGACAAGGCCAGTGACGACTCCGATCACCACAGTGATTGAAAGGGAGCCCACTCCGAGGTTGATAATTTGCTCGAAGAGCCGGCCAAGATAAAAGGGTCTCGTAAAGATGCATACGATACAATCCCTGGTGAGGACCATGACCTCACCCACCATCCGCATGTCATTCCGGAACCGTCCCAGGACCATTAGAAGTTCACACTTTTAAGGAAGTCTTCAAAGGGTGCATCGTCTTTTGAGGTACCTGCAGGAGAGATGGCAAGGAAATCGAAGTAACAATTGTTCCGACGGGTGTTAAGAAGCTGAAGTGTGACTGGTACACCGTCGACTTGACCAGTGCCTAGAATGCGATAGGCCTCGCGGTCTTGAAAAGTTGTGTACACGCCTTCTTTGACGACGAACTCTGCGACTGAGTTAAACGTTTTAGTTGCCAGTTGATCAAGTGGCTGCTCCTGGAATTCGTCGCAGAAGCTATTGGAGAGGAGGATTCGGCCATCTGCCCTGTTCTCAAAGACGTAGTCAGATCTCGGGTCAGACTTCGGTGGCCAGCCTGATTTATTAAAATTGACCACGTAGCGCGAACCCTTCGCCGACTTCGGCGTGTCTGAACCTCCGATAAAGAGTGAGCATCCAGAAAGGAAAATAAGAGAGATGAGCAGTTTCATATGGAACCATTATTCAAAGGAAAACATGCTTTGTATTTTAAGTTATTGTTATATCTATGAACATAGTGAAAGTGTCAAAATTTCCATCGGCGGTTTTTGCCGGTGGGTAAAAATGTTCTTTTCCAAAATCAAATCTACGTTAAACTGAGCTGAGTAGGTAAAAAAGACCACACGAAGTGGTCTCACCTCGGTAAGACAGGAAGTCTTTGCGAATGATTAAGCTCCCGGCCCTTTTCATGACTCTTTGGGTGGCCAGCGCCTTCATCGGTGCGAGTGCTTTAGCCGAGGTCGTTGCTCAGGAAAAACTCAAGACCCATTTGCGCTGGAATCTTCGGGTTCCTCGTGACCAGTTCCACATCGTCAAGCGCGAGCAAACGCTCTTCATCGAAACTGTGAATCTCGAACTCTTTGACGAACTCGCCTCGGAAGTTGCCCGACTGCCCATTGAAAAACAGTATGTGGCACAGATCTCGGTCACAAAGGACAACTTTCCTGCCCGGCCAGCAACGGTCGCGGTTAAGCTGGCCGATCCCTCAGTTGAGCTTTTCTCCTTCTACCGAGACACAGATAAGAAGTACATCCTCGACTTCTGGATTAATTCCGATGCCGCTAGTCCGCCTTCGGGCAAGGCTTCCGTCAAGACTCCGACAAAATTCCCTCCGCTAGCGGTCTTGAAGGACGATGCTGTCCCAACAAAGCGCGCGCCTCTGCCCGGAACTTCACTCCTTGATCCCCGGAATAGCTCCCTCCCTATCCTCGAGGCGACCCAGGCCGCTGCTGATGAAAAAGAGCCCAATCCGGGTTACCGCGATTTCCGTTACGGTGCCAACTTTTTCTGGGAATACCAGGCCATGATCCCCCAGCTCGAAAAGGACGTGAACCTCGCCTCGAAGATTCCCGACTCTCTTTATCCCATCCGGGATCGCACCGCTATCGATGATCCGAAAGAGGCCCATCTCCAGCTTTCAATTAATTTTTACCGGGAAGGGAAGTGGGGACTGATGAATAAGTCCATCACTCTCTATGAGAAAAAATATGGCCGGGATAGCAATCTCGTCGTTAATGAATTCCTTAAGGTCAACGCTCTCTTAAAGAATAACCTGCCCAAACCAAACCGCGGCCTTACCCAGTCTGCCATGGTTATGCTCTTGAATATCAAGGACCTCACTAAGGAGTATGAGCTTCGCTCGGCCATTCTTCGGTACCTCCTTCAGTATCACTTGGATTCCCGTGATCATGTGAAGACTCTTGAGCTGGCCAAAGAGCTCTACGTGGAGGCCCGGGGACAGTTTGATCAAACCCTCGTGATTCAGGCTTCCCTCACAATCCTTCACTCTCTTGCAGAACTCCGGCAAGTGGAAAAAATTGAGGCATTCCTGCGCGAAAATAAAAAGCTTGATAGCATCTTACCTCCGCAAATGAGCATGGCCTACGGTACTTTTGCATTGCTCTCACGTGGCGAAACCGGTGAGCTGATCAAGCGCCACAAGCTGGTCGAGAAATCCCTTGTAAAGCCGGTTCACCCTGCGATCCTCTATAACCTTGCTGAGAGTTATTTCCGTGAAGCCGATTTCGTCGGGGCGATTAAGATATATGATGAGTTTCTCGCTTCATATTCCTATCTTCTTCAGGCGCCCCACGCACGGCTTCGGCTTGCCCTGGCCTATGAACTACTGGATCGGCCTGTGGCCGAGAGTCTCGTGCTTTACAAGAATGCGATTGATCGTTCAACTTCGCCTGAAGTCCGGTATGAGGCCAAGCTACGATACGTCGCCCTTCGATTGGCGCGCAAGCGGGCGATCAGGTCAGAGGACCGTGAGACGGAGATTTTCCTGGAGCAATCACCGGATGAGGCCAGGGCCCTTACACCTCAGTTAAAAAAGCTACTTTGGTTAGTTCGTTTAAGGCTTTTCATCGCCGGCGGAGAGTATGATAAGGCCCTCAGTTACCTGACAACTATTCCCCTGGATGAGTTCAAGCCGGCGGAACGAAGGGTATTCGAGGGAGACGGAGCAGAGGTAATCTACGGCATCATTCAAGATGCCTACATCAAAGAAGACTACGCTAAAGTCATCAAGCTGTGGGAAGTCTATAAGGACAAGTACGAGACCAAGGTTGCCAAGAATCTCTATTTAAATTTCGTCGCCTGTGATGCCTTCCTGAAGCTTGGGCTCTACCGAAGCTACGACCGCGCTCTGGCGAGCTTTAAGGAAGTGCAGAGTTCTGAAGCCAGGACCTACCCTGTGTGGATTGAGCGAGTTAAGAGTACAGATCTCGCCCAGATGATCGATGAGCTCAGCATGATCCGGATGGTGGCGGACGCAAATTGGGCAGGTGCCGAAGCCAAGTTGGCTTCGTTTCCGGTGCCACTTCGGGACTCGCTCAACTACTCCTACTACCAGGGACTGGTTCACTTAAAGCAAAACCGTTACGCCGAAGCCGTGGGGGAATTCGAAAAGGTCCTGGTACGTCAGAACCCACAAAACCAGCTCACTCCTAGGCAGACCGCAGACCTTCTCATGGGTTACGTCGATGCTCTCTACCAGTTGAAGGACCAGGCCCGCTTTAAAACTGTGGTGAAAGCACTGAACGAGGACGTTGGTCGTTCGACTTCGGCACCGATCTTGAATATCTCCGAGAGAATCAATTATCTCCTCATCGAAGCATTCGCTGGGGAGGGAAGTCCGGACTGGAAGGAGATTGAGAGTATGACAAAAGCATTTCGCGGCAAATTTCAAAAATCTCCTTACAGCGCGCGGATCGGGTATGTTTATGGCCTATCATTGATTAAGAACGCAAAGCTGACGGAAGGCCGCGAGGTCTTCAGAGCTTTGACTAAAGATACAAGTGCCCCGGCCCACATCAGGGAGATGTGTCGGGGAGAACTTGCAGTATTGGAGTTACAGGAAAAGAAGTTATAACGGAAAACCAAACTAACAACGGACAGGAGGTCTAATGTTATCTCAAGGTTTAGTGCTCGTCGGTAATCATCCTAAGTTCAACATCGCGCTCGAAACGGCACGGAATGTCGCCGTGACAAAGACGCCTGTCCTCATCTCTGGGGAGATCGGATCAGGAAAGCGTGCTGTTGGAGCGTACATCCACCAGAACTCAGTCCGCCGAAGCGCGCGCCTAGAGGTCGTCGACTGCTCTGTCGAATCTCAGACTGTCGAGAAAATCGTCCTCGGTCACCGCGACGATCAAACCGGCAAGTTCAACCGGGGAGTGTTGGAACTCGCTAACGGTGGGACGGTAATTTTTGCCAACATTGACGCACTGGATGAAAATTTTCAGAAACGCCTCTATACTATCCTCCAGGAACTACCCGACTATGAACTCGACGTCCGAATCCTCGCGACGACTTCCAAAAACCTGTCGAAGCTGGTCGGAGCAGGTAAGTTTTCTCGGGCACTTTATACTTACTTCAGCGGGGCCCAGATCGATTTGATCTCCCTCCGCGAGAGAGGAACCGACTTGGAACTGATTGCGCGCCATTTCATCGAAGAATACGCCGTCGAGACCAACGCAGGTGACATCTCCCTCTGTTCCGAAGCTGCTCGCAAGCTCACGGATTACAATTGGAACAATAATCTCCACGAGCTTCGCTCCTTCATCCGGAAGACCCTCTCTAACATGGAAGGAATGACCCTCGACGTTTCAGCGATCGAGAAGGGAGAGCGTAAGGTTGAGTTTTCATCATCGGAAGCTGATGAAGATGGATTCAAGCTCATGTCTCTTAAAGATGCTGAGAAACTTCTTATTAAGAAGGCCCTCGTTTTCACTTCCGAGAACCGGACTCAGGCGGCGAAGATCCTCGGCGTTTCGATTCGGACACTTCGGAATAAGATTAATGAATACCGCGCCGAAGGCACGATTTACTTCGTTAACCTTCGCTAGTCGCAACCAAACGGGTTGCCGGAGCTGTACATGGACGTGAACGACAAAACGCTGAGTTCCCTGGCCACTGCGCTCAACTTCCGGGAGATGCGCCAAGAGCTCATCTCCTCGAATGTCGCGAATGCGAATACTCCTGGCTTCAAGGCCAAGAGGATCGACTTTGAGGAAGCTCTGGCACGTGCTTTGGATGTAGATGGACAAATGCGTATGGTGACGGCGGATGACCGTCATCATACGGTTGGCAACGGCGGCTTTAACAACCTCGAGCCGGAGATCTACGACGATCCAAATGGCGTCGTCGCAGAGAATGGCAATACGGTTGACGTGGAAGCAGAGATGGCAAAGATGGCCGAAAACAAGCTTATGTACGACGCTCTCGTTCAGTTGATAAACAAAAAAATGGGTATTATGAAATACGCCATCAACTCGGAGAAGTAATTCATGGACCTACTTTCGTCGCTCCGGATTTCCTCCAGTGGTCTCGCGGCCCAGCGTAAGCGGATGGAGGCGCATTCGTCGAACATCGCCAACGCCCAGACGACCAGAACTGCCGAGGGTGGTCCTTATCGGCGTAAGGAAGTTGTGTTCGGCTCAGAACCTGCAAGGGAAACATTCTCCGAAATTCTCGAAGGAGAACTCGCGGAGAATGCCCAAACTGTTCACGCCACAGAGGTCATCCATACGGACAAGGTTGTCTATAAGCACGACCCTTCTCACCCTGATGCTAATGCCGAAGGATACGTAGCGATGCCAGATGTAAATCCGATGGTGGAAATGGCAAACATGATCGAGGCACAGCGTGCGTACGAATCCAACGTGACAGCGATTAATGTCACCAAGCAGATGGCGACAAAGACTCTTGAAATTGGAAGAGGAAACTAATAAATGGCAATTAAAGACATTGGATCATTTCAGCAAACTCTTGGTGCGAGTGACGCGCGCGGCTGGAGCCGTCGTGTGGACAACGATGGCCCAGGAAGCCTTGGCATCTCTTCGTCGCCAAACTTGGAAAGTGGAGATGCAGTTGGCAAAACCTTCGGAGAGTTTCTGACAGATTCACTGACTAAAGTGAATTCACTCCAGCAGGAGGCGAATGTCGCCATGGAGCAGCTAGCGAGCGGAGAAAGTCAAAATCTCCATGAAACACTCCTCGCAGTCGAAAAGGCCGAGATCTCATTTAAAATGATGAACCAGGTGCGCTCAAAAGTACTGGATGCGTACCGTGAAATTATGAAGATGCAAATCTAAGTGAGTGCGACTCTGCTGGCAGGATGCCGGCCGTTTGCTAGAATCAGGAGGATTCGTTGAATAACTTCGTTACCCAGACCTTTCAAAACTTCCTCGACTTCTTTCGCTCCCTCGATTGGACGCGTCGGTTCGGTCTTGTGGCCATTGCTGGGCTACTGCTTGCGTGTATGGCCGGGATCGTTGTGTGGTCTGGAAGAACAGATTACAAAGTCCTCTACACCGATCTCACCAAAGACGACTCCGCGACTATCGCCCGGATGTTAGAAGAGGGGAAGATCAATTACCAGGTTGCTGATGATGGAAAGACCATCCGAGTCCCCGAAGATCAGGTCGAGATCTGGCGGCTTGAGATCGCCAAGAAGGGAGTCAACTTCAACGGCACAGTTGGCTACGAAGTCTTTGACAAGCAAGCCTTTGGGACAACTTCCTTCGTTCAGAAAATTAATAAGCAGCGGGCACTGGAAGGTGAGCTCGTCAAAACGATTATGCACATAAAGGGTGTTACCCGTGCCCGGATTCACCTTTCAATTCCCGAGTCTTCACCCTTCGTATCCGAGCGAAAACCACCAAGTGCTTCGATTGTCCTCGACGTCGAGCGCGGAGTGACGATGACCCCTGACGAAATCAAGGGTGTCCAATCTCTCGTAAGTTCTTCTGTGGATGGCATGCGCTCTCATCATGTTGTTGTCATCGATAGCCGTGGAAAAAAATTGTCTGAGAATGATGGGGACAACATGTCTACCGAGACAGCGAATCGAATCGCTCTCGAGACCAAGCTCAATTCTCAATATGAGAAGAAGGTTGAAGAGATCCTTTCACGAGTCATAGGGGAGGGAAAGGTCATTGCCAAAGTCGCTATCAAGATGGACTTCACCGAAAAATTTGAAACACAGACAACCTATGACGGAGAGAATTCTGCCGTCGTATCAGAGGTTAGGAATGAGCAGAAGATGGTCGGTGTCAGACCCTCTCCCCAGGGGATCCCCGGGGCACGCTCAAATCTCCCCGGCGAGACGCCTCAGCCCGGAATTCCAGAAACTCGCAATGATGTCGATAAGTCCCTTGTGACTAAGAACATGGCCGTTCCGACGATAGTGACAAAGTCCAAGAAGCCTACGGCCGAGGTTTCTAGCATGTCCGTCGCGGTGATGGTCGATGGGAAGAAGGTCCCTGTTCTGGCCAAAGACGGAACTCCCATGGTTAACGATGATGGGGTGAACGTGACCAAGTATCAGGCGTGGAGCCAGGAAGAACTTAATAACTTTTCGCAGATTGTCGGTAGCGCTCTGGGTATCAATCAAACCCGCGGCGACAAGCTCGTCATAAAGAATATGGAGTTTGCGACGGAAGACCTTTCGGAAATGGAAGCTATCATGCGCGCTCGAGAGAACCGCGAGCTCATGAAGAATGTCACCAAGTACCTGATGATCGGTGCTATCATATCCCTATTCTTCTTCATGGTGGTGCGACCATTCATTCAGTGGCTCACAGAGAATTCAGTCGAGTCTATTGAGGACTTCCTTCCTAAGACGATTGAGGAACTCGAAAAAATTCAGGCGAACCAACGCCTCCCTGGGCTAGAGGATGTGCTCCCGTCAATTGAAGACAAGCTCAATCCGGAGAAAATCGAGGGGAACATGCTGAGGGAAAAGATCATTTCTCTCGTGGAACAGAATCCTGCCAAAGCCGCTCAAGTCGTCCATGAGATGATCCACGCGGCCGATACGCATAAAGAAATCGCTTAAGGAGAATGGCCGTGGCCGAAGATAACAAGCAGCTCGAACCCGATGTCCAGTATGCCCTCCTCTCCGGCCAGGAGAAGGCGGCAATCCTTCTTTCGTCGCTTGGTCCGACGACTACGAAACTCATCTTTAAGCACATGAAAGATAACGACGTTAAACGCATGATCAATTCCATGTCTGGGATTTCAAAGTCTCCGATTTGGATGGTGAAGCGCGTTCTCGAAGAATTCTACTCGTCGATCAATGAGGATGCCGATCTCCTCTTCTCCGAGAACAAAGGCAGAGACTTTATCCTTGGAACTCTGGGCGAAGATCGTGCTAAACAGCTTCTGGGTCAGATCGTCGATGTCGGAAACTCGAACTCCCTGGAATCACTTGAACTCGTTGACACAAGAACTCTTGCAAACTTCCTTATTAATGAACACCCACAGACCATTGCTCTCATTTGTGCTCACTTGCCGGTGGAGAAAAAAGTCGATGTCCTCCGGAAGCTCCCAGAGGGACTTCAGGCGGAAGTTGTCCTGCGTGTAGCGAACCTTGACTTTGTATCTCCAGAGCTCATCGCTCAGCTCGACGATGTCCTAAAAACAGAGCTCTCTACTCTCGGATCTATCGATACCCAGCAGCTCGGTGGTATCGAACCTATCGCCGACATGCTCAATCTTATGGATAAGAACTCTGAAAAAAATATCATGGCCCGAGTCGAGGAAAAGGATCCGGAACTTGCCGAGGAAATCCGCAAGCTCATGTTCGTTTTCGAAGACGTTATCTTCGTCGACGATCGCGGTATCCAGGAACTCCTCAAAATTGTCGACAATCAAAAGCTTGTTATTGCACTCAAGACAGCTCCGGATGATGTTAAATCCAAGCTCTTTAAAAATATGTCAAACCGTGCGGCGACACTCCTCAAGGAAGACCTTGATGCTATGGGGCCAACGAAGATTTCTGACGTGGAGAAAGCGCAACAGGAAATCGTACAGCAACTCAAAGACCTCGAGTCCAAGGGGAAGGCGCTCATTTCAAGGGGCGGCGAAGGCGACGCGTTCGTCTAAGGAGAGTTTACCTGAATGGAAAAGTTTCGAAACCAAGAGATCAAGCCCTTCCAATTTTCGGCCTTGGAATCGACACACGTCGTGTCGTCGAACAGCTTTCAACCCTTCGAGTTTCAAGCGCTGGCCGGAGATGCCGGGGCCAAAGACCCGGCTTCCCAGGAAGAAATTCGTTCTGAACGTAAGTTCGCCAAGAAAAATAATTTTAAGATAGACGCCGTTGTGAGTGACTCAAGGGGTATCTCTGGACAGGAGCAAAACGACCTAGAGCTGCAGATTAGGGATGAGGTGCAACGACGGGTCAAGGCTACCTACGATGCCGCCTACCAGGAGGGCCTTCAAAAAGGCCGGGTTGAAGGGCGTTCCGTAGCTGAAGCCGAAGTCCGGTCCAAGCTTGAGCAGCATGTGAATGAATTTGCGATTAATCTGGGAGAAGTTCAAGGACAGACAGCAGGTATTGTTGATGCCAATCGTGCTGAGATTTATGAGTTTGTTAAACGTTTCACGAAATGGATCCTCCTACGCGAGATTGATGAAAAGGTTTATCTTGAAACCCTCCTCGAGAAACTGATCCTCGAGCTGAATGCTCGGAAAAATCTCATTGTAAAAGTAGGGCGCGCTAACTTCGCTCGTATGCCTGAGGTTATTGAAGTCGTTGAGGCCCGGCTTGGCCAGCTTTCGAACGTCCGTGTTGAGATCGTTCCTGAGCTTGAACACCCTGGGATCATACTCGAATCAGAGAATGGTCTTATCGATGGATCCCTTGAGGGGGTCTTTAAGAACATCGACAAGATCTTTGAGCAAGTTCTTGGGGCCCAATAGTTATGTCAACCCTTGGCTTTTCTCGAATCCTTCGTCACATTGAGAGCCGGATTCCTTACGAGAAAATTGGCAAGATCATCGGATCGCGAGGAACGGTTTTTGAGGCGAGTGTTCCGAGAGCAGTCCTTGGATCGAACGTTGAATTCTTCGCAGAGAACGGCGAGAGCTCTCTTGGCGAGGTCGTTGCCATTCAAGGCCAGAACTGTATGGTGATGCCTTATAACGAAATTTCTGGAATTAATTCCGAAACACGGATTCACCTCAGGGACATTGTTACCGAAATCAACATTTCGGCCAATATGCTCGGGCGAGTCGTTGATTTTCAAGGTAATCCTATTGACGACAAAGGTCCCATCCTGGGTCCCTTCGAGCGCAGGTCCATCTTTGGTACGCCACTTAATCCACTAGACCGTCCTCCGATACGTGAGCCCCTGGACACGGGAATAAATTCTATCAACTGCTTTATTACTGCCGGAAAAGGTCAACGCCTAGCAATCATGGCGGGTTCGGGTGTTGGTAAGTCGGTTCTTATGGGCATGATCGCACGTAACACTAATGCCGATATTAACGTCATTGCACTGATCGGGGAACGAGGTCGAGAGGTTTTAGAGTTTATTCAATCAGATCTCGGTGAGGAAGGATTGCGACGCTCAGTCGTTGTCGTGGCGACCTCTGACACCTCAGCACTTATTCGAATGAAGGCCGCTTACACGGCAACGACCATCGCCGAATTTTTCCGGGATCGAGGCGATGACATTCTCCTCATGATGGATTCCATCACACGCTTTGCGATGGCCAACCGAGAGATTGCGCTCTCGACAGGGGAACCTCCCGGCCAGAAGGGTTATACCCCTTCTGTCTTCGCAAAACTTCCGAAGCTGATGGAGCGGGCGGGAACGAAGAAGGGCGCTGGCTCTATCACTGGGATATATACGGTCCTAGTAGAGGGGGGAGACCTCGACGAGCCCATCGCCGATGCTGTCCGAGGGATATCCGATGGACACATAGTTCTCTCTCGTCAGTTAGCTGCTAGGAACCACTATCCTGCGATCGATGTTCTTGCCTCGATCTCACGGGTCATGCCAAAGGTCGCTACAAAAGAGCATAAGATCGTCGCCTCACATTTGCGTGATCTTCTAGCGGCGTACAAAGAGTCGGAGGATCTGATTACTGTAGGTGCTTATGCTCGTGGCTCAAATCCGAAGGTGGATAAGGCCATAGTGATTTACGAAGATCTAGTGAATCTCCTTCGGCAACAGGTGGAGGAGTCCTATACCATTAATGAACTTTTTGAGCGGATGGTGGAGGTCGCGCGCAAAGCCGAGTCCGCCGTTGATCCAAACTTTAGATAACCATGAAAAAGTACGTCTTCCGTCTCGAGCCAGTCCTGAAATTAAAAAAGCTAAAAGAGGAAAACTGCCGCATGGAGCTGGGCCAACTCGTGACCCAGTTAACCCGGATAGATGAGCAACTACAGCGCGATAGCAATGAAATTAGAAGTTACTACGAAATTCAAGATGGAGGCCTTCGTACGGGTATCTCCGGTCGGCAACTCCAGGCCTTTCCGATGCTGATTTCTGCCAAAGAGCAGAACATCCGCATTCTTGAGGGAGATCGAAAGAAGCAAGAAGAGATGATCGCCCATAAAAGGCATGAGCTGGCACTCCTCCGAGGAGATCTTAAGGTCATGGAGAACCTTCGGGAGAAGGATTTTGAAGCCTATAGGCGAGCTCTTCGTAAAGACATCGATCAAAAGGTCGAAGAACAGACGCAGATTTGGTTACAGTATAAAGATAAAAAGGCTTAGCGATGAAAGTTCTAGGTATAGCTCTCATGATGATTTCTTGTGTCACTTTTGCTGCACAGAAAAGTTACACTGAGGAAGATTTTATACGAAAAGTGAGTGAGGAGGTTCGCAAGAAGGTGGATAGCGTCAAGAATAAGTCCGTCGCGGAGCTAACCAAGGAACTCCTCGAACGGGAGGAAAAGCTTAAACTACGGGAACTAGAGCTGCTCAAACAACAAGATTCTCTCAGAGTATCTGAGGGAGAGATTGCCAAGCGGTACATTGAGCTCTCAAATAAGCAAAAAGATTTCCTGGGCTGTGTTGAGCGAAACGAAGACGACTCTAAAGCACGAGTGGGTCAACTTGTAGAGATGATATCCAATATGAAGCCGCAAAAAGCTGCAGAGATACTTGCCGTGCAGGATGCTGAAATCGCCGTTAAGATTCTTCAAATGATTGATGCGAAAAAGGCATCAAAAATTTTCAATTTTATGGATAAGGAAGTTTCGGCAAGACTTCAAAAGCAATATCTTCAGATGAAGAAGTAGAGAGTTACGCTCCGGAAAGAGTATTTGTTACTAGATCTACTTGTTCTCATCACTTTTTTCAAAACTATTATAAAATACTTATAACTTAATGAAGGCTAATACTTTCCGCTTCTCACTCCCTACGGTACTCGTGATGTCCCTACTTGTGGTCTGCGGACTCATGCTAGGACTGATCCTTTACGTCGGTAATGAACGGATCAATGCAGATAAGGCGATGGATCTTAGCTCGACTACGACGGAATTCCTACGTACGCAGGAAGCAAGCTTTTCCCAGTACCGTGAAGCTAAAAGAAACTTTGCCATGGCCCTCATGGCCAATAAAGGTATCGAGGCCCTTGAGAAGTCTCTCTTTACAGCAGACACCGATCTACTTGAAGTCGCGAGCTTCAAATTCATGGCAGACCGAAGTACCCCGGAGGGTATCTATACTCTTTATAAGCGACCTTTAATCCCTAGGAATTTGCGAAATCCTGAGCATGACCTCGAGATTCCCGAGGCCCTGTATGTAACTCTGGCCGAGGAAGCCAAACGGGGTGGTGTTATAGAGAGATTCTACTTTAAGTCGGGTAAGGCCCCGCATCTTCTTATCTTTGGTTTTGATGAAAAAACTTCTCGGGTTCTTTGTTTTGACTTCTTGATGGATGATTTTTACGAAAAATACTTTTCCCGGGCGAAGTACCCTCTGATCCTTCTCTCTGATTCAGGAGACGTCATTTTCCAATCACTATCGTCTCCCCCACGCCAGGAGCTAGTTGCAGCGCTCAAGTCTTCCACTTCAAAGGCGATGACTGAGATAAAAATCGGTATTGAGTCCTACCAGCTGAGCCGAAAGTCCTTAGTCGTTTTCCCAGAACTTCATCTCCTGACCCTTAGGGCGAAAAGTGAGACCGAGGCAGTTAAATCACTTATCCTCTTCGATGCATTGATGTGGTCCGCTGGGGTTTGCGGATTTCTTTGTCTCCTTGCAGTCTTAATTGCAAAACTCGTTCTCTTCCGGCGTGAGAGGCTGTCAAAAGTTCTCCAGCGGATTGCTGATGGAAAATTCGATCAGCGCGTTCCATCTCAACTGACGGCAGAACTCGAACTTTTGTCTGGTGCTTTCAATCGTATGCTTCTGAAGGTTAACGATTGCCAGGTCAAGCTCGATGAATGCCGAAGAACAATTGAGCAACAAGTTCGGTACGAGACTGATGTCATTAAGCACGAGAATCAGCTCCTTACGGCCATGGCGAAGGGCCTGGGCTTCGGTTTTCTGATCTTCGACCGGCAAGGCATATGCATGGATCTTCACTCACCTGCTACGGCGAAACTTCTCAAAGGACCACCTGGTGGCCGTCACTTGTCAGAGCTCATTGAGGTTGATGATTCTGTCCCACTCCAGGAGTGGATCAGAGAACTCTTTGAGGAGAAGGTGCCCTTCGACAATTTAGTCCTCCACGGGCCCCGTTCTATTTCTTCGAAAGTTCATGACTCTGAGGCATCCTTCCGCCATCTGACACTGGATTTCTCCCCAGTCCGCGACCAGTCAGGGAAGGTTCAGCACGTGGTTCTTGTGGTGAACGATAAGACTCGTGAGTTAAGTGCCGTGAAGGAAGTTGAAGCGCAGAAGAACCTACTCAATCTCATGTCCAAAGTCCTGAGAGACAAGGCAAGTTTCATCCGGTTCGCTGTCACTTTTAACGAATCGCTCCAGCATGAGCGTGCAGAGGTCCAGGGTCTGGCGCCTCTGCGACGTGAAGAGCTTATTGGCATCCTGGGTTCGATGAAGAGTTTAGCCTCTTTTTACTCACTCCGCGAACTCGTGGCGCAATTGAATAGCTTTGAAGCCTACCTTTTCCAGCAGGAGATTGATCGGCCGATTGTACTGAAACGAATCGACGAGCTCTCTCGGACGCTTGATCAGAGTCTAGCTAGTTTAAAAGAGATACTAGGTCATACTCTGACACGAGTGATTGAAGTTAAAGAGGATAAGATTCGAAACTTCTGGAGCTTTCTCTCTGCCCGTAGTCCTGAAATTGCCAGCGAATTTGCCGGTGAATTTCTTCAAAAGGAAGCTGCAGAGTATATCCGACCTCTTGATCTTATGGCCCAGGATTACGCTCGAGATCTTGGGAAACAGATTTCTTCAATTTCCATCACGAACGGTGGTCTTTTGATTGACTTCAATCACTTTCAGGACTTCTTTACCGCCTGTCAGCAGCTCATCCGGAATGCTCTAGATCATGGGATCGAAGACCCCATTGAGCGCGAAAGAATAGGGAAGGAAGCTGTGGGTGCTATCAAAGCGACTTTTGGGCTTGTGAAGTCTGACGATGTATCCTACCTTGAATTTAGCCTCCAAGACGATGGCGCAGGAATTGATCCTAATCGAATCCGCGACCGCCTAAGGGAGTTGAACTATCCCGATGAAGTTCTCATGAAAAGTGATCAGCAACTGGTCTATCATATTTTCGATCCTTTTTTTAGTACCATGGATCAGACCTCCGTCCTTGCAGGTCGAGGCATTGGCCTTTACGAAATCCGACGCGCTACGAAGAAGCTCAATGGCTCCTTAGAGCTCGAATCCAAATTAGGCATGGGAACTGTTTTCACCTTCCTTCTACCACTTCCACAACACGCTTAGAGTGTTGTCGTCGAACCAACATTTTCCCTCGTTAAACGAATCTTGAGTCGGCAATTATTGCCGGTCAAATTTTAAAACTAAAGTTTTCGGAACATCTTGCCCGGCTTTAAAAGTATGTAAGGAGTGTGGAATAATCTCCGTAGGACCACTTCATACAGGAAACTTATGATCCAGGCGCCGCTACAAAAACCAATTGAACCGCCGAAGGCACCACGCCCTCGTGCTGAGCTTGACGAGTCAAACTCGAAGGTTCGTAAAGCTAATCCTAAGGATGTAGCGGCATCCCGAACATCGAAGATTAAGGAAGGCGGCGAGGCAAAAACTAAGAGTGCGGCGAAAGAAAATAAAGAGGGCGAAAACGAATTTGCCTCCGAACTTGCTACCAGTCTTGGAGAGGCCACCGTTAATTCCGTGGAAGTCTCTCCAGAGCAGGCCCTTGTGCTTCCCTCGACCTTGATTCAACCCGCCACGGGCGAGCTTGCTGCGCCTAAGGTTTTTGATCCGACCCTGACGAAGGATGTCGAGAACCTGATACGTCCAACCACGACCCAGACTGACCCCTTGCCGGATGCAGTTGTCCTGGAGCTGGCCGGGAAGGGATCAGCAACAGAAGTTCCTGCGGAGCTTGGCCCTGTGCTCCCGGCGGTCTTGGCCGCGGCAACACCAGCAACCGATATGAATGGGCGTGCACCGGCCATTGACTTAGCAAAGTCTGAGATAGACCCCCAGCTTCTGAATAATGAAGATTTCGTTGCTCAGAAGAATCTCGCGACACGCAAAGTGTTTCCGAACGCCTATGGCATGAAAGCTTTGCCCCAGGAAAAGATCGCTCTTGAGTCAGGGCTAACACCTACTCAGGTAGTGAAGGATACTTCAGCGCTCGAAGGCCCGGTTAATTCTCAGCAGTTCATCCTGGGACTTCAAACCGAGAAGTCTCTCACCGTGAATGAAGGGGCGGCCCCGACAAAGGTTTTTGATCTCGGCTCGGTTAAGTCAGGCAATCCGACGGAGATCATGAATCAAATAACGGATTACGTTGTCCAAGCTCGGGCCGCAAAAGAACCGACGGTGAGCCTACGGATGAATCATGCCGAGCTTGGGCTCATTGATATTACGGTTACAAAGTCGGTCTTCGGCCAAGACGCAGTGGCGATTAACATCGGCGCTCATTCTGTGGACGGGAAAAACTTTTTCCAACAAAACTCAAAAGACCTCTTTACCCATCTCACCTCCGCCGGCGTCTCTGTTTCGGACCTCAAGGTTGAAACCCCGAACTCGACTGCCAAAAACGATTTTGACTTTGGCTCACAGTCCGGACGGAATTCACAAAGCGGTGAGCGGCAGTTTGGATCCGAACAGAACCAGCGTCGGCATGAATCTGATCGACGTAAGGAACTCTGGAACCTCCTTAACAAGGAAGCGGCCTAATGCCAGAAATCGGACGGCCAGTGACGCCTCAGGAGCTTCAGTATCGGCAGGTTTCCATAGGGCCTAAGTCCCTTGCTGGCAAGAGCAAGAGCGAGCGCGAGATCCAGGAAGCGATCATTAATAAGGCGACGGGATACAAGCCCAAGAATGAAGTTATCAAAGAGGGGCCGCATAATGCGATGGGAAAGGATGAGTTCCTCAAACTCCTCACATTCCAGCTACAGCACCAGGATCCGATGAACCCTATGGATCAAAGTAAGATGACAGGAGAGTTGGCGCAGTTCTCACAACTAGAGCAGCTTTCCAACCTTAATAAGAAATTCGACGATCAGAATAAGACGAAGGCCATCGAAGACAAGTTCTATGCGGCTTCCTTTGTAGGAAAGAAAGTTGTCACGACTGGATCGACGATTACCCTGAAAAACTCTGGTGATCCAGGTGATGTCCTCTTCAAGCTCGACGGCGATGCCTCCAAAGTGATGGTTCGGGTGCTTGATGAAAAAAACAACATCATGGGTGAAATCTGGCGCGAGGGAATGTCTGGAGGCTCACATCAGGTAACATGGGACGGAGTGGCGCTTGATGGCTCACCGGCGGTCAAGGGAACATACCGAGCGCAGGTTAAGGCCTGGGACAGTTCTGGTAACGTGATAGGAACTCAGACGGAAGCAACGGGAGTCGTCTCTGCTGTAAGCTTTGATGAAGGTGAGCCTGTGCTCACGGTTAGGGGTGGGCAGAAAGTTTATCTCCGCGACGTGCAGAGCTTCCATACCGCTGAGAGCTCAACTCACGCTGGAGCAGAGCAGAGCGGCCAGGAGAGCACGGGGCAGTTGGGTGCTTTGGCAGCGGAAACTAATTCCGGGTTGTCGGGGCAGAGTGGTCCGATAGAATTTAAGAACGCCGCACCAAGTGCAGCTCGCGTTCCTGCTCAGCAAGCAATGAATGCATACATAGAGAACACAGGGATTTACGATTAGTATGAGTAAGGTCAATTCGTTCTTAATCCCTAACGTCTCGACGCTGCCGACTGACACCCAGAAGGCGGGGCAGTCGAATGCGCTTAAAAATGGTCAGGCGAGCGAGTTCAAGGGCCTCATGGAGCGGGAGCTCGTCCGGCCACAGATCACGCCAAAGGACATCGGTCCAGAGCTTAAGGTATCTACGCATGCTACTAAGCGCCTGCAAGAGCGAAACATCGAGTTAGACGGAGATGAGTACGTCAAGCTTAAGGAAGCGATCGGAAAGCTTCGGGCCAAGGGTGGTCACGATTCACTCGTGATTACCGGGAAAGCCGCTTACGTCGTGGACGTAGATAAGAATACGGTCGTGACCGCGGTCGACCGAAATAGTATGAATGATAACGTGTTTACAAAGATCGATTCGACGATATTTATGGTGTAAGGCTGCTAAGGAGTTTGCAGAACTACAATTTTATTAATTTTGGTAGAGGTGGCCGGTCCTTTCCGGAAGCCGTGGATGTGGGGCCCGTTGTGCTCTCGTCCCCTCGCCAGCGTCTA
>JAIYDC010000003.1 GCA_027487685.1 Pseudomonadota bacterium
CGAAAGATCTCGCTGCAGAACCGATCCATTAGCGGAGTCCGTGCTTGGGACCTCATGCTGTCGCTGGCATCGACGTGCCGGAAGTTAGAGTTAAGTTTTTGGAAGTACCTCGACGACCGGATCTCGCAAAGAGAGGCCATCCCCTACCTCGGAAAGATAGTTAACTCTCTGTAAAATAACACTTTTTTGAGATGGTACCGCTTTATTGTCAATTTCTTGGACAGTAGGTGTTAACTTTACATTCTCTAAGATAGATCTCCCTTGTTGCGAGTATGATCTCAGCATGAATTTGCACAAAGGAGCCTTTATATGAAATTCTTTTTTACCCTTATTCTACTTTCGTCTTCACTCACAGCTTTCTCTCAAAACTCTTGCGAGTCAAGGCTTAGTCAGGCACGTCAACGGCTTGCTGACGCTCGTGAGCAGCTTCGTATCTGTGAGTCGGGGAGCTCTGGCCGTGGAGAAGTCGAACAATTACGTATTGAAAATTTACGTCTGCGAGATTTAAACCGCCGACTGCAGCAACGCCTTGACCAGTACGAAGGCGGACCAACAGATTCACTGTACTTCTGCACGGCAGGATGTACATTTGCTTCTGGTAACATCGATAACCGATTCTTGATCGGTACTTCTGGATACACACAACTTGAGGCTGACTTGTCCGCGAAGCAATCAGTCCAAGCAACTTATGGCTGTAGCTATGCTCCAAAGACATATAAATGCGAGTCGATTTTTGCAAATGCAGAACCCCGGAACTTTTGTACGGCCGCTTGCAAGACAGCTTCGGGAAATGCTGATCAACGCTTCATCGCAGGCGCTCGGGGCCGAAATGTCACCGAAGCTGAGACCACTGCGCTTCAGGAAGTTCAAAAGCAGTATGGTTGTTCTTATGGGCCAAGAATTATAGATTGCCGCTAGTCTTTAAGTTCAAACAGGGGCGGTTCCGCCGCCTCTGTTAAATACTATCTAGCCCGCTCACGAAGAAGGGCGGTAGCTCTCCGAGCTCCTCGTATTGCCCCGGCCCAAAAACCCCCCGTAGAAATTCCTCCATCTCAAGCATCAGTGTCTCGCCATCGAAGTCAAAAAAGACCTCTTGCTTCATCACATTGATGTTACGGACAAGGAACTTTTGTTGGGTATAGGCCTTAATAAATGCCGTGAACTTGGCGAGGTCTCCAGGTGCCAGCATGAACTGGAACTGTTGTCCCTCTGTCGCCTCGATGGGAGTCGCGGTCCAGAGTTTTCCAGCTCCTGCCAACTCGCGCATGAATCCTTTCATTTCCCCCGCGGTCCCGTACTCATAGATAACGTCCGTAAGATCCTGACCCTTATTTTGAAAATAGTAGTCCGTGATCCTACCGCCCCGTCGTCGCAGGTAGAGGTCTGCCGAAGTAATGGTGGCGAGAAGATTCCAGTCGGCGCTTGAGCGCTCGAAAGTGAGATACGTCTTCCGGAAAGACTCTTCGAAGAGAGTTGCGAGCTCCGCCCGTTCAGTTGTGGAGAGTTCACTCAGGCGTGTCTTCTGAAACTCCCTTGCACCCGATGTGTCTGCATACTCAAACTGCGTTCCACACAGGTAGAAGCCATAGCGAGAGTACAGCTTCTCGAGTGTACTCCAGAGGAGAAAGGCCGTGGCTTCATCGCGCTTCTCGGCGAGCACATCCAAGAGAAGCTCCTGGAAGATTCCTTTTCCTCGGTGGGCTTCGGCCACGACGATTCCACCCAAGAGACAGAAAGAGAACACTTGTCCCTGTAGGGAGAGTTGTTTCTCCTTCACGCCGATATGTGCCAGGACCTCGCCTTCGTCCACATAGATGAAGCAGTTATGATGATTATTCGAATCTATTAGAGGCGCAAAGTCCTCCCGAAAAGAATAGGGCCCCTTGTAGCCGAGCCCGGACTCGATGAGCCTCAGCGTTTTCTCAAAATATAAAGGGTATTCGCTTAAGCGGTAAATCTTGCCCATTGGTCAATCTCCATAATTACAAGTACTTAAGCATGTTTTCCAAGGGATGTCGAATTTTTGAGCATCCCTACTCAAGTCTTTTGCTGCGGTGTCGAAAAGTTATACGTGAAAGCCATCAATGGCCTTCACCACTCCTCTCACGGATTGAGAACGAGTGAAGCCCACATCAAGGAGGATATATGGGTTTAAGGATTAACACCAACGTCGCCTCGCTAAATGCGCAGAGGAACTTGGGTCAGACACGTGGTGCTCAGCAGAAAGTGCTAGAGCAACTCTCTTCCGGACAGCGGATTAACCGTGCGGGTGACGATGCCGCCGGTCTCGCGATCTCGGAAAACCTCAAAGCGCAGATTCGAGGTCTAGGTCAAGCCGAGCGAAACGCTCAGGACGGTGTCTCTCTCGTCCAGATCGCGGAAGGCGCGCTCTCGGAGGTCAGTAACATCATGATCCGGCTTCGGGAACTTGCAGTCCAGGCAGCTTCTGACACCATCGGACCAACGGAACGAAAGTTCCTAAACGTGGAATTCGAGCAGCTCCTTTCGGAAGTTGACCGGATTGCGAACTCTACCGAGTTCAACCGCGTTCCGCTGCTAAATGGTACCGGCTCCGTTTTCGACATCCAGATTGGTACGCGAAACGATCCGCTCGCCGATCGCTTGACCTTCGACGCATCGTCGGCGGACGTTAACGTCGCAGCACTCGGTCTTAATCTTGCGTCCGTTTCTGACAAGATCTCGGCGCAGAACTCGCTCGCAGCGATCGATCAGTCGATCCAGAATGTATCAGGTATCCGCGCTGACTTCGGTGCGCTTCAGAACAGACTCCAGTCGACGATCAACAATATTCAGATCTCGAACGAGAACTTGTCTGCAGCGAACTCTCGAATCCGAGATACCGACATTGCTTCTGCAACATCAGAGATGACTCGGACAAACATCTTGATGCAAGCAGGTACTTCAGTGCTGGCCCAAGCGAACCAGTCTACGACTAGCGCTATCAGCCTTATTAACGCCGCTTCTCAGGGGTAAAGACTCTGGGTAGCTGGCCTTAACGGGTCCTAACTGACGTAAAACGAATCCTGCAACTTGATAGTGGGTGTGTACTAGCAAGCTGAAACTTACAGGGTAGTTTTTTTAAAAATTAACAACCGTGGACATGATGTCCACTACTGAACATGGAGGTTCGACAATGACTACAAAGGACTAAACAATGGGATTACGTATAAATACGAACGTCTCGAGCTTAGCAGCTCAACGTTCTTTAGGGATAACTAAGAACAACCTGGATAACAACCTTAGGAAGTTGTCCAGTGGTGAACGGATAACTCGTGCTGGCGACGACGCGGCTGGATTAGCGATCAGTGAAAAGCTGAAAGCTCAGATCCGAGGCCTCAGGCAAGCAAGAAGGAACTCAGATGACGGCATTTCTCTTATTCAGACAGCTGAAGGCGCGATCAACGAGATATCTAGTATCATCATTCGTCTCAGAGAGCTTTCCATCCAGGCAGCCTCTGATACCGTCGGTGACGAAGAGCGAGGTTTCTCGAACAATGAATTTCAAAGCCTTCTTGATGAGATCGATCGGATCTCGGAAGTCTCGGAGTTCAACGGTCGGAAGCTCCTCGATGGCACTGGCGGACTGGTCGAGATCCAAGTCGGCATCCACAACGATCCAACTAACGATCGGATCCGATTTGATTCGTCCAGTACTGATACCACTCTTGAAACAATCGGTCTCCTTGGGGAGAACATTGCGAGCAAGGAAGGTGCCCAGTTATCACTGTCTAAGCTTGATAGCGCTCTGTTGCGAATTAACGGAACCCGGGCCAACCTCGGTGCGCTCCAAAACCGTTTGCAGTCGGCAAGTAGCACGATCGCAATCTCGGAGGAGAACATGTCTGGTGCAAATTCCCGGATCCGCGACGTCGACGTGGCGTCGGAGACGGCCGACCTGACGAAGAATAACATTCTCTCACAGGCAGGTGTTTCCGTCCTCGCGCAGGCAAATCAGTCTCCGAATTTTGCTCTTAAGCTTCTCGGCTAAACCACACCCACTTACCTTCCCCCGAATGGGGGAAGGTTTCTTTTATTTCCAAATCCATGAACTCTGTTAAACTCTAGACAATGAAGAAAACGATTCTTATCTTCGGGGTTTCCTCTTTTGTGGGATCAAATCTCCTCGAACTTCTCCGCGAAGACTACCGAATCATCGGCACCTATTATAAGACTCCGGTCTCCATCCCTGGAGTAACCTGCATAGCCTGTGATGTTCTAAAGAAGGACTATGTCACCAGCGTCGTCGGTCGATTCAAGCCCAACTTAACCATCTACGCAGCAGGGCTCAGTTCTCTACGGGAATGCCACCTGAATGCTAAGCAGGCAGACGCTCTTAATTCCGCCGGTGCCGTGAACTGCTGCATAGCCTCTGAACGCTACGGCTCTAAGTTTGTTTATCTTTCCTCCGGGTATGTCCTGTCAGGCGATAACATTCTCTACCGAGAGGGCGAGATGCCGTATCCTAAGACCGTCTATGGGCACACGCTTTCTTCGACCGAGTTTTATGTCCAGCGTTCATGTCTTAACTACCTTATCTTGCGCTGTTCGCCGCTCTACGGGAGAAGCTATAATCCGAATCACCAGACGTGGTTTGAGCACCTTCAGGCCTCCCTGGCGAAAGGGTCGCCGGTTCTTGCGGATGACTCTGTTCATACAGGGTTCCTAGATGTTCACATCATGATTCGTGTGCTGAGAGCACTTCTTGAATCGGGTGCGACCAATCGACTCTTCCACATTTCAAGCCGTGATTTCCTTACCCGCTATGAGTTCGCGAAGCTCTACGCCCGCGCTTTTCGCCGTGACGAGGGGTTAGTCCAGAGAGTCAGCGGACGGTTTCCAGTGGACCGCAATAAGGCCCCTGAGGGATCAACTTTTTACTTCAAGCTCGCTAGCGCGAATCTCGAAGAGTTCTTGGGGACGCAGATGCCGACCATAGAGGAATCTCTTGCTCTTACGCACAAGCGCTTAGGTGAGATCAGCGGGATGAGTTCTTAACAAACTCCGTAAGGTAGTACTTGACCAAGGGCTCAACCTCTACCGGCTCCCCCTGGAAGCGCCAGGTGATCGTATTGAATGGACCCACATGGGCCTTGATTTCGTGGATTGCATGGACTGACTGATTATCTGTGGCAAGGCGCGGTGAGAAGAGGCCTCCGTTGTTCGAGAGGAATCCAATGCTAACTACGTCTGGGGCCCGGCGTGCGACAATAAGCTTGAGTGAGTTTCTGAAGAGTATGAAGTCATTAACTGTGTTCGAGATCCTGAAGATCTTGATCGATCGAGAGACGTCGCGGTTACTTCGGTACTGGTTAAAAAGAGAAACATAGAACTCAAAGCGATCTTTGAGCTTATTCACAAAGTTCAGGCTTGATTCTTCAAGAAGTTGCTGGGTATTAAGGTGATCATTGAATCGGATGATCCCCGACTCCTCCATGTTCACCTCTTCAAGGGCCAGGTTCTCGATCCAGGATACATTTTGGTAATCATTTACGTTGATCGTGTCCATGTTATAATTCTTTTGCACGGGGCCGACCCCGTCAAGACAATTGTTCGTCGGGGCAGCTTATTGCAAAAGGCCTGCAAGAAGTTGAGGACTCGCTCCCCCAGCGAGGAGCTTGTCCCGGTGCTGCCTGATCATATTCGCGAGCTCTCGTCGGAGATTGGCATCAAGAATGTTGCGGATCGCACGAATACGGACGGGGTCGCACTCCTCGAGGATCCTATTCGGATTGTTCGAGCTCGCCGCGGCTACGACGCCCAGAATGAGTCTAAAAGCTGAGATGACTTCCTCGGCTCCTACGTCATAGTCAAAGTTGACTCCACTACCATCTGCCCGCGCCTGCCGAAAATTCACCGATGCAATCTCTGGCACGCTCGTTTGTCCGTGAATTCTGATACCACGCTCAGAGGTAACCTGAACCGCTTTGACTTGGAAGCCACCGGGGCCAGTGGAGTTAATGAACTCCATTCGTGTCGTAATCCGGTCGTTTCCGCGGAGGTGAGCTTGAAACTGATCTAATTGAAGCTGCCGATCTTCTGATGGTCTGAACGTAAGCTGAACATGTCCGTTTATAGTTGGCAGTGGCGTGCTTCTGGATTGATCCGGAGGCGTAAAGATTCCGGCGATAGTTCTGGAGACTTGCTGCATGTCATGGAGGTTTTGAGATCTGCGCAGTTGCCGGAGCTGCTCCAAGGCCTGAACCATCTTGTCTTTGTACAGGTCATTAAGGACTTTCTCCATTTCTCCATTAAGTAGGCCCTCGCCTATTCTAAGAGGGGTTTCTGTTGTTACCTGAAACCGGCCCGTTGATGCTTGGTAGTTAATCCCTGTAACCTTAATAGGAATCCCAGCTATCGTGAGTGAGAGACCCGCTCCAGTGAAGATTGAGAGCCTATTTTCATCAAATTCAAACCCGATTCCGGTCCCTCCGTTCACGCGAACGCCAACCGGTACTCCGACAACACGGCCGGAGTAGAGTGGCATACGGGTACCAAACTGGATCACACCGTTAACACTGGCAGGAGTACCACGGAGGTAATCAACTAGCGTGGCCACCGCTGCTTGTCCGCCACGCGCTGGAGTAGATGATGCTCGAGCAGGAGTCGATTCCTGGGCGGGTTCTCGTGCGACCACGTTCCGCTTATGAGGTATGGAGTGAAGTGCGAGATAAGACCCCGCCACGAAGGCGAGTATCAGAGTGATGTAGTTCATGGGAGGGTTATCGGGAAACGAAATGGATAACTTGAGCAGAGTAGTAAGAAAAAGGTCCGGGGGAAGACTTAATACGGTTTCGCGCCCCTAGCAAACTAGGTCTGCGTAATTATGAATTATTTTAAGCTACTCACCATCTGATCTAACTCTTACACCGCCTAGCTGGCAGCCCATTATC
>JAIYDC010000075.1 GCA_027487685.1 Pseudomonadota bacterium
CGAGTCGAATTTGATGCTTCGTCGCAGACTGGGGAATTCTCTCCTGGGGAGCTGAACATCCATCACGGACCTCTCCTGAGTGCCCACGGTGTGATTGGTGAGATGACACCTAAGCTTCGGGGACTTGATTATGGATATGGGTCTTACGTTCTGAGCTTTAGATTGGTGAGGCCCCTGAGATTGGAGTTTACAAGAGAGGAAGGGAAACTCCGGGTGAGACTTACGGTGCAGGCGAAGAGGTGGTTTGTGCCTCTATGGGTTTTGGGAAATATGATTTTCTGAAGTGCGTTCAGGGTTTCGCTTTAGACTCTTTCCAGCGCCTTCTATACTTTTTCCAGACCGAACAAAGAACCGATGTACTGATACACGATTTTGTCTCCGGTATCGGCACCGCCTTTTTCCATTTCATCTTCATTTTCGGTATGTCTTCGCCATTGGGTGGAACCTGGCGTTTGAATATCGAACTTTCTTCGTTTAATGTCGCTAACTTTTCATCACTGAATTTGTTGAATGTCGTTTCCATTCTTAACTGGAAGAAGATTAGTACAAAGATAATTTTTCTCTGTTAAAAAGCAGGAGTCAATTATGACTGATGACTTTATAATGTAAGCTCCATTTGGTGTGGTCACTGACTCCCTAAAAATTGCTGAAAAATTTGAAATGAATCATCACCATGTCCTGCGTGCCATCAAGGTGTGAATTTGAACTAGGAACACAATCCAAATTTGGTTTGTGTTCAAATATAATCAAAAACAGCTACTTAAGACGAAGCGGGTAAAATACGACATTACTGAGTTTGGCCTTGCCCTATTGTTGCTCTATGTAAATACTCCCAAGGCAAGATTGATCTCTGCAGAAATTATCTATCGATTCTTTATTCTCAAAACATACCTGACCGCCACGAGTAAAAATCAGATTGGCGCGATCAGAGGCCACTATCAAAAGAAGATGAAGTCGTTTGCGTTATAAATTCTCGCAGTATGAGGTCAATAAAGAATTGGAATTAAAAAAGCTCCGTAATGATCTGTACCCCAAATCTATCTTAACTTACGACCTCTCCCCGTCCTCTGCAACATCTTCATCGATTGATCCTCAGGCATATTTTACAATCCGCGTGGATAGTTCATCGACACTCATGGAAGTGGATGTAGCTTCTTGGCCAAAACCAAAGGTGGTGCAATCATGAAAAGTGGAATGTTTCTTGTCGTTAGTGCTCTTTCCCTATTGTCTTCACTTTCGGCCATGGCCCAGAGCTCTTTGAGCTCCGAGCTCATCGCTCTGGGTGAAACCGTGGCCGAAGTCGAGGTATCACTGAGCCCGACGGATCGTGGAGCGATGAGGGATCTACTTCGAAGGATGCGCAACATCGCCGAGCAGTACTCCGAGGGTGGTCCTACTAACCGTCCTCAGAATGATCCTCAGTCACGTCAGGTGGCCGTGTGTGTTTCCAACGGAGAAGCAGGAACTTAGGAGAAGTTCAGACCCGTTTTACTTTCAAACAACAAGCCCCTTGGCGGATTCACGTTGAAGCAAACCTGTGAAAATCTAGTTCGCACGGCCCGCAGAGAAGCCATCTGCACCTCCAACGGAGAGGCCGGCACATGGGAGAGATTTAAGCCTGTGTCGATTCCTTCCGGGGTTGGCATAGGAGGCTTTACCACACTCAGCACTTGCACCGATAACCTGAGCCAGAGTCGCTCTTGGCTCATTTGCGCTTTTAACGGAGAAACTGGGACCTGGGAAAAGTTTTTTATCTTTGACCTACGCACTGATAAGCCCATCGAGGGGTATACTGCTCTGAGCACCTGTCGGACCATTGTAAATGGGTCATCAAATCGCCTCACGTCCGTTTCAAACGGTGAGTCAGGCACTTGGGAAAACTTCTCACTCTACAATATTCAGGCACAGCAGGTAATCGGAGGACAAACTTCACTCCAGAACTGTATGCAATCGATCCAATAGGTTCTTTTTCATCAGTCAACCAACCAAGTCTTGTTTCAAACTTGTGAACGAGGATTGCTTGCTTGACTGATAAAACTCTGCATGACCATGTGCCCATTGTCGTGGACCTTTATGAGGTCGGACTTAATCACTAGCCTTTATTTATCTTGAGGTTTTAGTTGAATCTATCTTTTCGAAAAATTCTCCACTACCTTCAGTTTTAATGTTTCGAAATTTTTCGAAATTAAAATTGGAGTTTCTTATGTCAACTCAAATTCATGACATCGTCGATACTGCAGTGGCCGCAGGAACTTTTAAAACTCTAGTCAAAGCTGTTGGAGCAGCTGAACTTGTTTCGACACTTAAGGGCGCTGGGCCTTTTACCGTTTTTGCACCAAGTGATGCAGCGTTTGCGAAACTTCCTGCGGGGACTGTTGAAAGTCTGGTTAAGCCTGAGAATAAGGCCAAGCTAACTTCAATTCTTAAGTTTCATGTCATGGCGGGAAAAGTGATGGCGGCGGATGTTAAAGGTAAAACATTGAAGCCGGCTTCTGTTCAAGGTCAAACTTTAAATGTTGATGGAACTCATGGAGTGACTGTTAACGGTGCTAAAGTTACAACTGCAGATATTGCGTGCACTAATGGCGTCATACATGTGATCGACACTGTCATTATGCCTAAGTTATAAAGATAGTTTCTAAATAGAAAGTTAGAGGGCCTCTGGCCTAAAAAGTCAGAGACCCTATATCTGATAATCCTAAAGATGTACTAGGCAAGCCCTACCTAAGCTTCGCCCCCGGGGAAGCTTTAAAAAATCTTTGAAAGAATCATGGTCGCGTCGGAACCCAGGTCTTACTCAAGTGATGCATGACTTCAAGCCTAATCGACTTCGGGTCAAGAGTCCGAGCAGAGGCCGGGGCGATCGTAACCGAATATCTAAGTGGTGGATTGCCGGCGATTCCACAACGCTGGAGTACCGACTGTTCCACTGGAAGCGCTGAGGCGATTGACCGTAGCGTAACGCCCGAGCTAACGAGTCGCACCCAAACCGCGGCATTGCGACCCGGGATACATCCCCAACCCGTCGCCAGGATAGACCCGTCAGCTGTACGAGTTGCTGAAACTGTGCCAAACGCCGCCGTCGAAATCTGTGGAATCGTCTGAGTATTTAATGATCTCCATGTTCCTGTCATCGGATGTTGAACTTGTAGCATCGAGGACGCGCCGGCCATTCGCCGAACTTTAAGTTCAGGGATCGTGATCAGAAATCTGTGTTTCATGCCCTGGCCAGTACCACAGGCTGAGCTTACCGCTGGTTCGTTAGCGATATTCGTCACCCCGTCCCAGATGGATTTGCCGTTGACAAGTAATCTGTATCGTATGACCCCGGGATGTTCTTGAAGGCAGGCCCAGCCTGGCACCACCACGGAATTATCCTCTTGTCGGCTGATCGGATCAAGTTGGCCTTGAGTCGTACGAGTAGCACTGATTGCTTGTAGCCCTTCATAGAGGATATTCGTGCTTACATTCCCCATTCGATTTTGGTGGAAAACATTTCCTGGGAAGTTGTTATAAATACTCCCTGGTCCGATAGATGGCCAAAACAATGAGAGCGGGTTCCAGATCTCGGAGTGAGTCTCCAGGATCCAGCTTCGGAGACGCATGTAAGAAAGGCCATTTGCCAAGAGGTCTGCAGCGTACTGAACTTCTCCCTCGGTCGGATGCCGTGAAAGGACTTCTCCGTAGATCTGTTGGATGAGAGCTCTTCCCTCTAGGCTCAGCGCCATGGGTTTTTTCACGAGGGCTGCGTCTCCGCCGTTTTCGAGGTAAGAGAAGATTGTTGTATGAGCCTGAGAATCGGTGTTCTCTCGGCCTAAGACTTGGCGGTACATAATACGCGTTCGATACTCGGTGCTCGCAAAAAATCCTTCCATCATCTGGTTTAGAGGAACCCCATTTGAAAGTTGACCTGCGTGGTGGGCCAATCCCTCCGAGTCTGGCTCTCGCATCAAAATCGCCTTATACAGTACCCATGCTTGCTGCCATGAGTTCATATTGGTGAGTCTTCCCTGACTAATAGATATGTTGATAAAACTTCGCGCGAGGAAGGTGTCAAAATCCGCCTCGCTACGAAGGGCGCGCATCCAGTCTTCGATATGCCACCACTCCGGGTTGATTCCTAGAACGTCTATGTAAAGGCTCCGAATTCGCTCACGAACGAATTCGGAGCCCACACTTAAATTCAAGTGATGGTTTCTAGGAAAGGCGGTCATTCGTGCCACCACGGATGGCTGCCCAGAAGTGGTGCGAACCAGCTTCACTCGACGAGACTCACTCCCTCCGGCGCGAGGAAACATTGAGAAATATAAATATGTTTCACCATCCAGTTCTGTCACATAGGGGTACCCAATCCCACAGGTATCATCTCGCTCGGCGTACAAGACCTGAGAGGCGCTTTCGTTGTAGGTACCGAGGGGATGACCTGAACGACGAAACGCGAGACCCCACTGGCTTTTATGGCCTGCGTTTCGATCACTCGAAGGCCTAATGCAGCGGTAGTAGTTCCCTCCGTTATAGATTGCGTAGTACTGAGAACCGATTTTTTTCCAATCTTGTAGATCTCGCTGATTACAATCCCAGCCGTTCGTACTTGGGTTGCAATAAACGTTGGGGTCTGCGGGGAGGATGTTCACTCCCACGTGGCCTGCAACACCGAGGAACGAACCAAGTGCTGGTACCGGAGCTGCCCAACTACTGGTGGATTCGTTACCTTCGTCGGGAGCGGGTTCTGTCGGGTGCATCGCCCCTCGAAACCCATCGTCAACTTGGGTCCACTTAAGGTAGAGGCGCCCGTTCTCTGCCAGGGTCACTCCCGTGGATGCAGAAACATACCGAGGTTTGGTCTGGCCTTTAACAACGACGACGGGATTTGACCAAGAGCTATTTATCCAGGGGGTTCTCGACTCGGATAAGCATGTACTGTGAGAGCCGCCGTAAGAGATACATTCGGTGGTCATGATATAGCGCGCGGGGGAAACGGAGGTATCGATCGCGATGTGTGGATCGTAGATGCTCCAGTCTTTTTTTAGGCTTGCAAAAACTGCATCGCCTACCTGTTCGAAGTTTACGCCATCCCAAGACTGCATCAAAAAGACGTTCCACTTTTCAGTTAGTGTGTTGGAGGAATTCTGTCCATCGAAGTAGGGGTTTTTGTAGATACCTCGAATGAACGCGAGATACCGCACACGACTCGGTAAGGTATTAATCGGGATCTCTATAACGTTCCACTTCCCATCGTAGGTCGTGACGTTCGGATCTCCAAAACGCGCAGTCAGCTTTTGACCGCTAGAGACTTCTTGGAATCGCGCGTGCCCCGCGAAGAGATCTTCAAGGGTAAGACCGCGCGACGTATTTGCAAAAAGCGGTGAGCAAGTGCCGAGAAATGCTAATCCACAAATCGTGCTGATCAAGCCTACTTTCATGGTTACGACCTTTACTTCTAGGTTCAGAAGCTGCGTTTCTAATAATATGACTGATCAGTCTTTTCGGGACTAAAGGGTTAAATGTTTAATCCCAGGGGATAGACCTGCTCTTACCGCCTTTATTATTAAGTATTTAGAACGATAAACCCCGTCCGGTGCGGTCGGCGATTCTCCCTAATTCTAGGGGAAATGGAATTTGATATCAAAGCTTCAGCTAGCGAATCCTCAGCTGGAGCGATTGGAATGGCATGATCAAGGTCACGATTATTGCTTTATGGGTAAAAGAATATTAGCTCCACTCCCACCGGCACCGATCACCAGAGGAGAAACGCCATTCCATTTTTCTACAATTTGGAGTTGAACGAGACCTGGGCTTTCTTGCAACGCCTTACCCCTTACACGAATCGCCTCAGCTTCACCCTTGGCCTTAATGATGGCCGTATTGGCCTCAATTTCTGCTTTCTGTTGAATGAACTTGGCCTTTGCTGCCTCTTGTTCCTGAACCATCTTGGCCTCAATCGCAGATTCCAGCTCTTTTGATAGAGATACGTTTTGAATAACGATGTCTTCAATAACGAGCAATGACCCGATTTTATTCTTTGCTGCAGCTAACGCCTTAGACTTAATTTCTTCACGTTTTTTTACGATTTGCTCTGCACTTTGAAGTGCCGTAACTTCCTTTAAAGCTTCTGCCACGCGTGGAGCAATCAAACTATCAAAGGGGTCACCTGAGAAATCCTGAAACGCTCTCACAACCATTCCTTCAGGAATACGGTAAAGAATTCGAAGCTCAATTTGAATTTGCTGAAGATCCGAGGAGTAGCAATCCGCTTCAGTTGTTTTTGTCTGTTGGCGAATAGAAACGGGTATAACACTTGTGATGAAGGGCGCCTTAACGCCAAAGCCCTCAGGTGCGAAAACTTGTGATACTTTACCCATCGTCACAAGCACTCCACGATGTCCTGGCGGGATCACAAAAGATGAGCCCATGATAATAAAGCCGGCCACCAGGATAGATGCGCCAGTTAAAATGAGTTTAAGTTGGATTTTTGGATCCATTGGAGACTCCGATTAAATAATTTAAATAAAATTATTCTATGGAAAGTAGAGTGCGATGGGAAGGTAAAGTTTAGTCTTTGCAAAAGGGTGCTTGAAGGGGAGATTATATCGACTTTCTAGTTGGCGTGGGTGCCGAGGATAAGGGAGATAATCTTTTCACCTTCTCCATCGTGATATTTCTTCATTAGTTGGCTCATCATATCTTTTAATTCGGCGTTCATCGCCACCACATCTGACTCGCGCACACAGTAGGTGTAGGTGAGGGAGAGGTGCTCTTTTGAGAAGAAATTCTTCTCCGCCTGCCTCTTATGACGCTCCAGAGTTGAATGAAACAGTTTGGGGAGCCAGTCATTCTGGTTGTTGGCGACAGTAGTAATAAACTTCTTGGTGCCTTTCCAGTGAGTTTTATTCATCAGCTTCACAAATTTTTTGAGCTGCAATTCATGCAACAAAAATCGAATCCGCTCTTCTGACCATTTAATCTTAGTCATGATCTCTTCCACCGTCACACCGGTTTCTTCATCACCAAGGGCAGCGTACAAAATCCCAAAGTCCGGATCAGAAATGCTGGTCTCAAGATTGATTCCCCCTTCCAGACTTTCAAGAAAAGCATCACGGAGATTTTTGAGAATCTTCTTCTGTTTAGTTGAGCCATCGAAGGTGGTAAGAAGTTTGAAGTAATCCTCAACTCCCGTCGGAAGCTTGAGTGCTTTTAGGAGAGGCCGAAAATTCTTTGGACTCAAAGTTTTGGTGCCATTGAAGATCCCAAGAAGAAGACTTTTGGAAACACCTGTCTCTTTAGCGAGCCAGGCGTAGGAGAAAGCGGGCCAATGTTTTTTGGTTTGAGTGTAGTAGAACATTAAAAAGTGGCTGACTGAATCCTGAGAGATCAGAGCTGTCGCTTCATCTTTGTGGGTCAGGATCCAACTATTCTTCATGGCAAAGATTAGTTCGATCCACCTACGCCGCCGCCTTGTGGCTCAACGACCTTAGAGCCTTCGCACTTTAAGTTGATGAGTGCGCCAGTCTTGGTTTGGAGAATAGAAATCTCTGGGGCAATATAAAGCCTGTGACCTTCGAATTTACAGAAATCCACAATATTTAAATTCGTCGCGTACCCACAGAGTTTTTCCTGAGGAAGGTTCAGAACATCGATCGAACTAAGATACAGATCCGGATGAATGTTGAGTCGGCGAAGACCAGCTGTATCCTTAGCGGTTTTACCAACACACAGCCAGGCATTGTCATTACTGGCCGAAGCGAGAGAACTGGTAGCTAGGATTAGAATTAGGATCAAGGATTTCATTTAGAACTCCGTCATTGAAGATAGCCCTGCTTATCACAGGACCGGCCACATCGTGACCGGTGCTGTGTAATATCTATCGGGTTAGTACGGTGCGTTGACGCATTTATTGGCAACGCATCCGATTGTTGGGGGCATTATCATCATGCAGTCTGAAATCACACGGTACTTGCGGTTGTAAGCATCTTCACGATCTACGGTCGCTGCCGCGAGGGTGGCCACGCGAGTGTAGTTATTATTCTTCATCGACACTACAAGGTAACCCTTTGGACCACCGCAGGCCTTGCTTCCAAGCTCCATCGCCTGACAGTCATTTACGCCATCACAACTAAGGTCTTTAGTGTTCAAAGAGCGAGTCTGTTCTTTTAGCGCCTCGATGGCCTTGGCTTCTCTTTGAGCAGCTGTAGACTGGGCGAATACTGGTGAAATTGTTAGAGCGAAGAGGATGGCAGTAAATAGAGTTTTCAAAGGGGTCTCCTTGGTTAAAGTTGAGACCTTTCTAACGCTCCAAGAGGCCTTAAGCAATGGCAGCAAATCATAACGGTCACAAAAGTGACCGTGTATTAAGGTATTATCTAAGCTTTCGAAAGGTGGATTTCTTATATCCATCTTGTATCGTTGACGCCGCTTCTAGCGATGAACAGCGGGGCATCTCATAGCTAGAAGTATCCTAAGAGGAATTTCAATCACCATTTCTCATTTGATGATCGAATTGAAATTTTCTTCCGACCGATCATTGTGTGGCCATACACCGGGTGATTCATCCGGAAATACAAATATGTGGAGCGTTTGTCCGAGTAGACCGTATCAAAATTTTTCTCGCGTGTGTTGCCACCAAAGTGGTCAATCACGGAAGGGTAAGAAACCCCGCCTTTCAGTGGAGCCCCGACGTCGTCCAGCTCAATGATTTTAGTCATAGGTGACCAGACGATGAGATTTTGAGAGGTAATAAATCCCCACTGCTTCGAAGTTTGTACGATTGCTACGTAATGACGGCTAGGTCTGTGGTAGACAATCGAGCGAACATCTCCGGGCATGGTGATCGTCGCACAAGGCGAATTCTCCTTGTTGATATAAGGGTTTTGGGACTGTTGAGAAAAATCGGGATTTGTGACATGACCATTCCATATTCCCCAAGATCTCGGGTCCATTGGATCCTTTGATTGGAGAAGGCAAAGACCTCGGGTTTGTCCTTGAAAATCCGGGGCTGTCGCAGGCTGCCTTTTCGCTTTTAAGTCCGGAACTCCGGCATTGGCCCTGGCAAGAAAGTAAAAATTCCCATCTGGCCTGCCATGAAGAGGATCGAATCCTCGCACAATATTAGTTGGTGTGCCGTAACCAATCCAACCCATACTGCTGGAATCTTTGTGCGCAGGATAAACCACATGAGGATACATGGCCATCTGAGAAGCAAAGTCCTGCCCTGGCACCTCTTCCACGGCTCCGTCAGGGGCTATTTTATTCAGACGTGAAGAAATTCCCACGTAGCGGCACTCACGTCCGAAGTTGGCACCCACCTCGAATCGGCAATTCCGCGCCATCTCCGGATCTTTCAACTTATCTCGTGGACCAAACCGACTTACGCGGCCCCAGTACTCATTGTGGCCAAAGGCCATTAACATGCCTTCTCGATAGTACAGGCTCTGGACGAAAACCCTCTGATCAAATGCAGCTGGCACTGGATTGTTGGCGGGTTTGTCGAGCGCATTACAAAAGGCAGTGAAGCGAGGCTTTTCTGTTAGCCAGTTGTTGCGACTGCTGACGATCTGGTAAGTCTTAGCTCCGCTGTTTGAAAAGACGAGGTGCTGTCTTCTCTTTTCGTCATGAAATGCGCGAACTGGGCTATCAATGGTAAGCAGTGCTCCTTTGGAAACACAAGCGTTCTCGCTTGAATCGAGGACGATTTCAACTGCCTCGTCCGCCATCGTAACGACCGGCGCCGGTCTTTGCGCGGCTGCAGAGCAGGTAATTGAAAATATAAAAGTACCTAAAATAAAATAGACGGAGCTAAAGAAGGTTTGTCTCAAATTACACCAGCCATAAAGTTATCACACTGACGAAACTGTTTCGGTCAAGCTTTGAAGTTTCTTTAACGACCTATCTAAACCCTCAAAAATAAGACCCTGACGTTCTAAAGGAGGCTCTGCCTAATGGCAACGGCTATGGTTTCAGCGCTGTTTGAGGTGCCCAGCTTCTTCATGATGTTGAGGCGATGGGATTCAATGGTGCGGGTGCTGAGGCCAAATTCAGCCGCAATCTGTTTGGAGCTCATGCCTTTGACCATCAGTTTTACGACGTCTTTTTCTTTAAGGGTAAGAACTTCTCCCTTTTGTAGTGGTTCCACGGCCAATGCTTGAGAGTTCAAATTGATTTCGGAAGGATAGTAGACTCCGTGTTTTTTGACTTCTTGTAGCGTCTCAAGGAGTAACTCACTCCGTATATCCTTTGAAAGATAGGCTGCCGCGCCCGCTTTTAAGGCACGTATCATATATTCTGGATTATTGTGCATCGAGAGGACAACCACGTAGATTTCAGGCCGTAGCTTTTTGACTTCCTTTAAAACTTCTATGCCTGACATGTCTGGGAGTGAAATATCGAGGATTAAAATATCAAACGTTAGGTTTGGCAGTGTGGCCAGGAATCTATTTGAATGGCTCTCCTCTCCCACGATCTTGAAACTTGGATCAAGAGAAAGAATGGACTTCAGCCCATCCCGAACGATTTTATGATCATCTAAGAGATAGAGTTCTATTTTTTCAGTCATACTATTTCGCTGAGGTTGAAAACGACTGTGATCATTAAGCCTTCTTTCGTTTGAATCCGAGTCATTCTTCCTCTGAATAACTTCGCCCGATACAAAAGAGAGTGCGGGAGAGGCGCATTTTCATCCATGCCAATTCCGTCATCTTCATAGGCCATGATAAGTGTATCAGCGGTGATTGAAAACGAAAGTTTTAAGCTTTGTGCCTGTGCATGTTTAGCGGCATTTTGAATGAATTCCTGGGCCATGCGGTAGAGATTGATCTGGAAGTTCTTCTTGAAATTTCTTTTTTCAATTTCCTCAGGGTATTCGCACTTTATAGAAAAGGGATAAACCGCGAGTTGTTGATGGAAATAGTCCTTGATCGCAACAAAGCATCCAAAATCCTTAATGATTGAAGGCATGATGTCTTGAGAGATAATCCGGATTTCTTTAATAATAGTATCCGCGATTTCTAGTAGCTTTCCCAGCTTCTCCCTGACCGTATAATCCTTACTTTCAATTTGTAGTCGTGAAAGTTCCCATTTCATAGCGGTTAAGTACTGCCCCACGCTGTCATGGAGATTGAAAGCGATTTTCTGTCTTTCCTCTTCCTGCGCCCGAAGTACGTTGATGGTGGATTGGGAATTAAGGGATATGACCTGCTCTTCCATCCGAGAGACAAAATCGAGGGTCGAGCGGGTCAGGAAAAGTGCTATGATCACGCTTAATGTAAAGATGGCAATTCCAATCATGAGTAAATACGAAAGTAGTGCTTGGAGTGGGAGAGTGACCTCGTCCCAGTCCATCTCGCTCAAAAGAACGAAATCTAATTGATCAAATTGAATGTAGGTATAGGCGCTGACAACTTTTATTCCGCGATAATCATTAACAACCTCGACTCCTTTCTTTTTGGCGAGGGCATTTTTTAAGGAGGGATTATTAACCTTCACATCTCTCCATTCAGTTAGAAATCGTGATGCACTTTTAATCAAAAGATCTTTGCCCACAAGGTAAATCTCGCCAGAGGTACCGAGTCCTTCTCTTTGATGAAGGAGATTGTTTAGTCCTTCATGGCCGAAGATCCAAAGGGAGGTTCCTCTTTTTAAGAGGAAAGAATTTTTACCGTAGGGAATGAACGTAGATTCGGGATAGGTCTGGATGGTATCCCGAGTAGGGCAGGCCTGACCTTTCCACAGGATCACGGAGTTAGTCGTTACTTCACAATAATTTTCCAGTGTATTATCGGTTGCAAGCTTATCTGCTTTATAAAGATACTCTGCTTTTAAATTCTTAAAGTAGAGGGATAGTTTCTGTTCGGCCAGGCTGCGCACGGAGGTGAGGTGGTGATTGGCCCGTTCGATCAGGGTCTGCCGAGAATGAAGATAAACAAATACAGAAACGAGTGTGAGATTGAATATCCCAATAAACAGAAAGGCGATCAGTAGTCGATTTCGTAGTTTAAAGCTGTTTATTCGTTTCTCAGTTTAGAGATCTTTAATTTTTGAATTTCTTCGTTTTGTTCTTTGATCACTTCAATTAAGTGAGGAATAAGAACTTGGTAATTGACGCTCTTAATCTCTTTGGTTCGAGGGCCAATGCTTTTTTTATAATCATGAGGTCCATGATTTATTACGGTCTCAGTTTCAATCGCTTTTGGGAAGTGTTTCTTCAATGAGTCTATGGAGAAAGGATCTACCTCTAAAATATTCTGACTTGAGCCAAAAACTTGAGAACTGGTAAGGAGTAGGATCGTTAGTGTAAAACTTTTCATGAAATCCCCTTTGCTTGGTATATTTCATTTTCTTACGACGCAGCTTTTTATCCTATCCGGTTTTATACTTAGACCCGCCATGACTGGCGTTTATCTTTTCGAAGGCTTACGGGCAAGCGCTACGTATTTTTACTGATTTTGACTTAACAGATCGTCTTCGTCCATGATCGAATACGTGGATTCTTAAAATGGTCGCCGCTTCCCCACTCTTATTTCAGGCACGACGACCAGTTCGGGGATTTTTACCTTTCCTTTGACCAATCCTATTTCCGCCGCTGCTGGGCGCGCTTGGACTGGATTGGCCTTCCCAACTTGAACTACGCCATCTGACAATGCTTGTAGTGATTAGACATCGACGGCAAGCTCGGGGCCACCCCCGCCCCCCCCCCCCGCCCCCCCCCCCCCCCCGGCCCCCGGCCCCCGGCCCCCCCCCCCCCCCCCGGCGCGGGCACTTCTACTATCGATAGCGGTTTAAACTATAATTTCATTTGTGTTGAGCAGTGAATTGTTCCGTTGCATGATCGCAGAGGCAGAATTAACCAGGTCGATTTAAATCTCCGATAGCCCCTGGAACCGGAGCACCACACGCTCCCCGGGCGCACTCCCGGGCCGTGCTTCGAGCAGGATCCGCCAGTCGTTCTTCCCCTCGGGATCGACGAGTGTCTGTTCCACCGCATAAGAGCCTCCTTCCAGCTCCTGGATCCGAGAGTAGTTCAGCGCACGGGCGTTGGGTGTAATCAAGACAAGCTCGTGGTCGTCGAAGTACTGCTCCATCAAGGACTCTATTTCTTCCGAATTGGCCTCGAGCACAAAAGCGGCCTCGGTGTACTGCCGGGAACCTAGGAGCCGAAGGACCCGGAAGGCCTCGTTCCGGATGGCGATGACCTCTGCCTTCTTACGTTTTTTTCGTTCTTCCTCGATCGCTGCTCTGTCATCGCGGTCGGAGGTCGGTTTCGCCCACGACGGATTCCGGAGCTTCTCCCACTCTTCGACGAGGCTCGAGTCCACGTCCCGGAGCATGCCCCCGAGGTAGTCGATCATCCCTTCGAGGACGTCGTCTCTGGCCGTGTCGGGTACAGTCTGAACAAGAACCTTGTAGGTTTCGGAGAGGTAGCGCAGGAGGAGGCCTTCGACGCGCTCGAGGCCGTAGTCTTTAATGTAATCGTGGAAGGAAAGAAAGTTCTCGTACATTTCTCGGAAGATGGATTTTGGGCGAATGTTATCCTGCCCGACCCACGGGTGCTCCGCTGCGAACGTGTTCCAGGTTTGGTAGATGAATTCGCGGTTCGGCTTTGGGTGCTCGACCTTTTCCAGCTCGGCCATACGTTCTTCGTACTCAAGGCCCTCGGCACGCATCTCTTCCATGAGAAGGCGCTTCAGTTTGTCCACCTGACGCCGAAGGATGAGGTCGGGGTCCTCGAGAATTGCTTCGACGAGGCTTAGGAGATCGAGAGCGTAGTTCTCGGATTGGCGGTCGAGGTGGGCGATCGTATCGAGGAGGTAGAGTGAAAGTGTTTGGTGTAGGGAGAAGTCCTGCTGGAGGTCGACGTTCACCTGGAGGTTCTTAAGGTTGATGATTCCGCGCTGCCAGAGTGACCGGAAAAGTTGTGAGGCGAGTTTTTCGTGATGCCTCTTCTGCTGATCGGTCTCAAAGGAGCTCCGGATGAGGTCCCGAAGAGCATCGCAGTTTTTGGTACCTTCACGCGAGAGCACGTTTAGGATCATGGCGTGTGTCACCTGGAACCGGGAGACGAGGGCCTCCGGTTGGCCGGTGGAGAGCTTTTCCATCGTGGCCTTGTCCCAGGGAAGGTAGCCTTTCTCCGGCGGCTTCTTTTTGACCATCTTCTTGGCCTTCTTCGGATCGTTTTTCGCCTTTTCCTCAAGGCCCAAGTTCTCGATGACGTGCTCCGGGGCTTGGATGACGACGGTGCCCGAGTCGTCAAAGCCCTTCCGCCCGGCGCGGCCACTGATCTGCTGAAAGTCGCGGACGGAGAGAATGGTGGTCTTCTGGCCATCGAACTTGCAGAGCTTCGTAAAAAGCACCGTCCGGATAGGGACGTTCACTCCGACTCCGAGGCTATCGGTTCCGCAGATGATTTTGAGAAGTCCCTTTTGGGCGAGCTTCTCCACGAGCACCCTATACCGCGGAAGAAGGCCCGCGTGGTGGAGGCCTACTCCGTGTTTCAGCAGGCGCTGCAGCTCCTTACCGTAGGGTGTTCGAAAGTCCACGCCTTCTAGTTCCTCGTTAATTTTTCGCTTCTCTTCCTTAGTGCAGAAGTCCACACTCAGGAGGTTCTGAGCTTCTTCGGCGCACTCCCTCTGAGCGAAGCTCACGAGGTAGACCGGGGCACGGCCAGAGCCTATGAGCTCTTGAATCTTAAAATAGAGGGGGCGCTCGCTGTATTGGAACTCAAGGGGGACAGGGCGGTTAGCGGACCGAACAACCACGGTCTCCGAGCTGGTGAGTTCCGTGAGTTTTCTCTGAAAAAAATCGACGTCTCCCAGAGTTGCAGACATTAGGAGAAATCGAGAGTTCTTAAGGGTGAGGAGCGGAATCTGCCAGGCAACGCCGCGGTCGCGGTCCGAGTAGTAGTGAAATTCGTCGATGATGATGTCGTCGTATCCGGCACCTGCCCCGTACCGGAGGGCGAAGTTCGAGAGAATCTCGGCCGTGCAACAGATGATCGGGGCACTGGGGTTCACCGTTGCATCCCCCGTGATCATCCCCACCTGATCGGGACCGAAGTCTTTGCACAGGGCCAGGAATTTCTCGTTAGCGAGGGCCTTGATGGGGCAAGTATAGATCGATCTTCTGCCCTGGGCCATCGACTGGAAATGGAGGGCTGTGGCCACGAGGGACTTTCCCGATCCGGTCGGGGTGTTTAAGATCACGTTCTTGCCGGAGTAGAGTTCAAGGATTGCTTCTTCCTGAGCTGAATAGAGCTCAAGACCTCGACTGGTGACGAAGTCGAGTAAAAGGTCGAGGGGTGGGGTGTTCGTCTCGCGGTGACGAAGGAGGAGATCAAATAAAGGCCATGTCATTCAGGGATCATCACATGAACGCCTGGGGTTGGCCACAAAGGGCAACTCTGCTATGTTAAACGACCTCGTCATCCCATGAAAAGAAGCCTATATTCGCGTCATGAAACGTTCTAACGACCCCAGCGCACCATCAGAAGCCCTTTTCAACTGGTACCCAGGCCACATGGCGAAGGCCTTGCGTGAGATCAAGAAGCGGTTGCAATTTGTGGATGTGATCCTCGAGATCCGTGATGCGCGCGTTCCGCTCGCGTCGGGGAATACGAACTTCGACGAAACCATCGGCAATAAGCCGAAGCTTCTCGTCTTCAACAAGGCTAACCTTGTGGACGCAGCAACGGTGAAAAAATGGGAGGCCTGGTTTTTGAAGGAGGGCCTTCCCCACATCTTCTTGAATTGCTTTGACCGGCCCTCCATCAACAAGGCGATCTCCCTCGCCCGAACGATCGTTGAAGATCACCATAAGGCATGTAACCCGGAGCAATCTTCCCATGTGGAGAAGCTTCAGCTCATGATCATCGGGCTTCCCAACACTGGTAAGTCCACAATCATCAACGTGCTTTCACAGAAAAATTCCACGAAGGTCGCGGATAAACCTGGACAGACACTCCTTCAGCAGTGGATCCAGATCCCTGAGCATGGGATCGCTCTCTTAGATACTCCCGGAGTGATGCCCCCAAAGATCAATAAAGTGGTGCATGCGCTTTATTTAAGTGCCATTCATGCGATCCCGGACGATATCTCCGATGAGCAAGACACGGCGGTCTTTCTCGTGAAGCATCTACTTTCGCAGAAGGTTGAAAAGTTTTTTGAGCGCTATAAGCTTGATCACAATGAATCAGATGTAGATCAAGCACTTGTGAAGATTGCCACGGTGAGGGGATGTCTTCGTCAGAAAGGTGTTCCGGACCTGGATCGCGTCTATAAGCTCATCCTTGCCGATTTTCGGAAAGGGGAGTTGGGACAAACGTGCTTGGAGCTTCCTCCATTACCTAAGGGATCAGTAACGGTACCCGGGATCCGCTGATGGCCTGAGTTTAGCTAAGTTCTTGAAAGAACTTAGTGATTGTGGGTGTATGGCTAATTTAAATAGCCATATGGATATTATTGTTGTACAGTTGGGTAATGCTTGAAACCATCTTTGGCAATGAAACAGTTGCCGCTATTTTACTCAACATTTATCATTACGAGGCCATTCATGCTCGGGCGATTGCCAGGAATTTGGGTAAGGTTCACGGTGGAATTGTTCACCAGCTTGATCGCCTTGAGGCCGGGGGATTGCTGGTCTCAAAGGAAGTAGGTCGAACGAGAGTTTATTCGTTTAACCCAAAGAGCGCTTATACAGCTCCGATTATTAAAATTATCCAAATTACGTATGATGCTTTGCCTGTAAAAGCGAAGGAAAAGCTTTTCGCTGAAAGAACAAGGCCGCGAGCTAAAAATAAGCCGGTGATCAAAGAGAAATGAAAGCATTTAACTTCAAGACATGCACGATTGAAGAATTATGGAAACTCGTTGCAACCGAGCTAGCGAAGAATGACGTCGATGTGGTGCTCGTCGGAGGTGCCGTCGTTTCCATATACACCGAAGGAGCCTATGTTTCAGGCGACTTAGATTTTGTTCTCAATGACTATACGCGAGAGCCCTTGAACAGAGTCCTCAATGGACTCGGTTTTTTTCAGAAGACTAGGCATTACATTCATCCGGATTGCAAGCACCTCTACCTCGAATTTTCATCGTTTCCTGTAAGCATCGGAGACGATACTGCGATCATTCCTGATGAAGTTGAGAACGATGGGGTCAGGATAAAGATCTATAATCCTACCGACTCTGTGCGAGATCGCCTCGCTTCATTTATTCATTTTAAAGCGAAAGATTGTCTCGATCAGGCCATCATGATTGCGAAAAAGCATCCAGTGAATTTTAAGAAGATTGAATCATGGTGCAAGAAAGAAGGTGGAGAGACAGCGTTTAGGGAATTCATACGGAAAATGAAGGGATAGTCGTACTTTCAATTTGCCGAGAGGATTTTTTTTAGGATTAACTCTCTGTGCTTGCTAAATGATGATAAGGCAAGAAAATGTACTCAGAAGAAGAGTTTAGACGATGGGCATTTCATCCAGCATCGGGCAATTAACCGACAGGCGAAGGCTGCTTATGAGGCAGATCGCCAGATCCACCTTCTCATATAAAATTCATCCAGTTTCTTTCCCAAAAGCTTTTCTTTATTTCCTCCAGCGTCTTGGTGAGTGCTTCGAGAAGGACTAGGATTCCAAAAGAAGAGGCTTCATTTACAAACCATAAATGCCAGAGAGGTTCTTATGATCGAAAGTTATGGATACGCGGCAACGAAATCCTACAATAAACTTCGTCCTGTCCGATTTGAGCGGGAGGGTCTAAGACCTCACGACGTTGCTATTACGATTCAGTATTGTGGCGTCTGTCACTCTGATCTTCATCAGGTGAAAAACGATTGGGGCAACACCGTTTACCCTTGCCTCCCAGGCCATGAAATTGTCGGAGTCGTCGATGACTTCGGAGTGGAAGTTCAAGGATTCAGAAAGGGCGATCTTGTCGGCGTGGGATGCATGATTGGATCTTGTGGGACATGTGCTTCCTGTAAAGAGGGGCTAGAGCAGTACTGCGAAAAAGGATTCCTTGGAACATACAATGGTCCGATTGAGCCTGACGGAAGAAACACTTTTGGCGGCTACTCGAGTAACATTGTAGTTCACGAACATTTTGTTCTGAATGTTCCCAAAGGACTTAAACCCGAATTTGTCGGTCCCATCCTCTGTGCCGGGGTCACAACTTATTCGCCACTAAAGAACTGGGGAGTGAGTGAGGGTGATATGGTGGCCGTGGTGGGGTTCGGTGGCCTGGGGCACATGGCAACTCAAATCGCCAAGGCGATGGGAGCAGTTGTGTCAGTCATCTCAACCACTGCTGACAAAGAAGACGATGCTCTGGAACTTGGGGCCGAAGCATTTATTCTCTCGACCACAAAGAATGCGATGGATGAGCTCAAGGGGCAGTTCAATTTTATCATTAATACCATTCCGGATAAGCATGAAGTCGATCCGTACCTCGAACTTCTCGCTCGTGATGGTTCTATGGTCATGGTGGGAGTTCTTGTTCCTGAGCCGGGCTGGAATCAGCAGTCGATGATCATGAAGCGGCGGAGTATGGCCGGAAGTCTCATCGGAAGTATCGAAGAGACTCAGGAGGTCCTCGATTTCTGTGCAAAACATGGCATCCATCCGAAAATCGAGCTTGTCGACATTAAAGATATCAATTCAGTCTTTAAACGGATGGAGAAAAAAGAGATACGTTATCGTGCCGTGATCGATATGAAGACTCTCGACCATGAGAAAAGCATACAGCAGAAAGACCTTGGGTCCATCGGGCATTAAATCAAAGATCAAAGGATAGAATAGATGACCAAAAAGTGGATTGAAGCACCAATACAGACGAGGATGTGGAAGATCTCGTGGTAGCTGAAATAAGTGGGGTTCAGCTTAGGATACTTGAGTCCGTAAGAAAGAGCTCCAATTGAATAGGCAATGCCGCCGCTGATAAAAATCCACACCGGTGTGCTTCCAAGCGTATCCATGAGTTCCGGGAAATAGGGTGCCATGAAGTAGCCCATGAACAGATAGAGAAGTGATGCAACGAATTTTGGGATTTTCACGAAGAAGATTGATTGAACGATTCCAATAAGGGCGATGGACCACATGGTGAGGATCAATTTTACAGCAGTGCCCATTTCAAATCCTTTCATTGCCAAAGGCATGAAAGTTCCGGCTATCAGGATATAGATGGCGCCGTGATCAAGCTTCTTCATAAGAAGACGATGATCAGGATTCTTCCACGTGATCCGGTGATAGAGAGCACTAATTCCGAACATCAGGAGAAGAGAGAGTGAGTATATGATGGTTGAGAGATACTCGGGGCCCGTGTCTGCTTTAGCAATTAGAAAGCCACAAGCACCGAGAGTGACAAAAAAGAAAGCTTGATGAAAATGGCCGCGCAGGAGTGGTTTCATGAGACCTATTCTATTTTTAATTATCTAAACAGCACCTGAATAAGTTCTTTATTAACTTTTCTAAGCGTTAAAGTCAGTCACTAGTGTCAATTGTTACTTTTTGGGACACCGCTCATCCAAAGCTAATCTAAAAACCATTATGATAGTATTTTCAAAATAAGGAGCTCATATGACAGAAAAATACAGTCCACCTAAAGTCTGGACATTCGCTCAGGGTAACGGCGGAAAGTTTTCAAACATTAATCGTCCTACTGCGGGGGCAACAACTCAACAATCGCTACCTGTTGGAGAGCACCAGTTTCAACTCTATTCCCTCGCCACTCCTAATGGTGTGAAAGTGACGATCATGTTCGAAGAACTGCTGGAACTTGGTATTAAAGAGGCCGAGTATGATGCCTTTCTGATTAACATTGGTGAAGGTGACCAATTTTTGTCTGGGTTTGTTGAAGTTAATCCCAATTCTAAAATACCCGCACTTGTTGATAAGAATAACGGAAATGAGATCAATGTTTTTGAATCGGGGTCGATTCTCTTATATCTCGCCGAAAAGTTTGGAAAGTTTCTACCAAAAGATCATCCTTCTCGCGTGAAAGTGATGAACTGGCTTTTCTGGCAAATGGGAAGTGCGCCATTCGTTGGGGGAGGGTTTGGTCACTTCTACGCTTATGCTCCTGAAAAGTTTCAGTACCCGATTGATCGATATGCAATGGAAACGAAGAGGCAGCTCGATGTTTTAAATATTGAACTTGGAAAACATCGATATATTGCTGGTGAGGAGTATTCAATTGCCGATATGGCCATCTTCCCTTGGTATGGGCTTCTTACAAAGGGGAAGCTTTACGACGCCGCAGAATTTTTATCCGTCCATGAGTATAAGAATGTCATGAGATGGGCCGATGAGATTTTGAAAAGGCCTGCCGTTGCCAGAGGACGGATGGTAAATCGGAGCTGGGGTGCTGAGGCAGAACAAGTTCCAGAGAGACATAGCTCTCAAGATTTTCTAGGAAAGAGTATCACTTGAGTTTAGATAGAATGAGATTTTGAGCTTAAGGCAGCGCCCATTAATTCTGGGCGCCGCTAGACCGAGAACTACTTTCTTAGAGCTTGGTATCTTTGGAATGCTGGTCGATCACCGATGGCGTTTAACCAGTTTTTTATATGAGGATAATCGGTGAAGTCTACGCCAATCATCGGGCAAATACTCACGACACTGGCCGTATTGATATCTCCCACGGTGAACTGATTGCCAGCGAGGTATTTTCTTTCTTCTAATGAGCGATTGAGTACGCTTAAAAGCATTGGCAATTTTTTAAGATTATTTTCAATGATCGTGTGATCCCGTTTATCTTCCGGCATAAAGACTTTTTGAATGAAAATTTCAATGGTTGGTGGTTGAAGTTCAGAAGTGGCCCAGAAGCTCCACTGAAGGGCCAGCCCTCTTTCGAGAGGAGATGTCCCGAGTAATTCCTTTTTATAATTGTCAGCGATGTAAAAGTTGATGGCCATGGACTCAAATAGGGTCACGTTCCCATCAATCATCGCTGGAACTTTGCCCATCGGGTTAATTTTTAAAAAAGCCTCCGATTTATGTTCTTTATTTTTCATATCTAGGTCTTTGATTGTGTAAGGAACTCCGGCTTCTTCCATGGTCCAGACACATCTTCCAGCACTTGACCTTGGACTTCCATAAAGACTGATCATAAAATTTCCTTCGGGTGAGCGTTTTTAATAATCAGATTTATATCATCATGTTCGATGATCTGATAACCAGAATGGTGCTTAATCCTCCAAAACTTCTCTTCTGTCCCCAAGATTTCCAATGTCTATCTCTTTTCACAAATTCATTGAGCTAGATATTGGAGGAGATTTTCATGTATATTTAGATTAAAACAGCAAAGGGAAGTTGGTCATTATGGTGATTACAAATCGAACAGCACAAGAAAATTCTTCTCCGGTTATGACGCTCGACGATCTTGCGGAATTGGTGAACTACTCAATGCTGGACACTCTCAACCCTGATCCAGAGGCGACAAGTAACGGAGTTGACCACAATTCACGGCAAGTTTTTTCAGGCCACTTCGTGCCAGTCAATCCTACGCCAATAGAAAACCCTGAGTACGTCTTTCATAGTAAAAATCTTTTCAACGACCTTGGCTTCTCCGACCAGTTGGCCCAGTCTTTGGACTTCGTCCAAATGTTCTCTGGTGATCTCTCGCATGTTCCGCTCCCCATGCGAAAGGTTGGCTGGGCCTGTGGATATGCACTTTCCATCTACGGCAGGGAGTACTATCAGCAGTGCCCCTTTCAAACTGGTAATGGCTACGGTGATGGTCGTGCAGTTTCCGTGCTTGAGGCCGTCATCAAGGGCCAGCGGCGGGAAATGCAGCTCAAAGGTGGCGGTCCTACTCCTTACTGCCGAGGTGCTGACGGAAGGGCCGTTCTTCGTTCGAGTGTTCGGGAATTCTTGGCGCAAGAGCACATGCATGCCCTTGGGGTGCCAACGTCTCGCTCTTTGAGCTTATTTGTTTCGAAAACGGAGAAAGTTAATAGGCCGTGGTACTCACAAGGCTCGGTCTCACAGAATCCGGATGTTTTTATACCGGAACCTGTCGCCATCACAACTAGAGTAGCATCATCTTTTATCCGGGTGGGCCAGCTTGAACTCTTCGGTCGCCGTGCCCGTAAGAATGAACACCCCGGAGCATTGGAAGAACTCGAAAAACTTGTTTTGCACCTCATTGATCGTGAGTACGCCGAGATCATTGATAAGAAACTACCCACCTCCGAGAAAGTCGTCTGCTTGGCCCGCGAGTTCAGGGGGCGACTCACGGCCTTGGTAGCGAACTGGATTCGCGTTGGCTATTGCCAGGGTAACTTTAACAGTGACAACTGTGCCGGCGGTGGTTTCACCCTCGACTATGGACCTTTTGGATTCTGTGAGGCCTTTGATCCGCAGTACCAACCTTGGACTGGTGGCGGTCATCACTTTGCGTTTATGAACCAGCCAGTGGCTGCAGAGCGCAACTTCTATATGTTTTGTATAGCACTCAAGCCGTTACTGAGTTCCGATGAAGCCTCTCTGCGTCAGGTCGAGGAAATCCTAGATGGCTTTTCGACAGTCATGGAAGAGCAAATGGAGAAGATGTGGGCCGCGAAACTTGGAACGGCCACTTATCAGAGGGAACTTGTGACGGAACTCGAGATGCTTATGGCGCAAACGCCAGTCGATTACACTATTTTCTTCCGTGAGCTCTCCATGGTTCCGGATGATATTGAACCACTCAAGAAAAGCTTTTATAGTAAGTCCCCCGAAGCAATGGAGACACGCTGGACAAACTGGCACTCGAAATGGAAAGCAATCCTCGATACAGCTCCCTGTGTCCCCCGAGAAGAGCTCTCAACGCAGATGAAACTGGTGAATCCTAAATACAGTTTGCGGGAGTGGTTGATCGTGCCGACGTATCAAGAAGCGGGCAAGGGAAATTATAATCTCATGAGAGAGTTGAATGAAGTTATGACACGGCCCTATGCTGAGCAATCTGAGGAAATAGAGAAAAAGTATTATAGGCCCAAGCCGTCTGAGTTCTTTGGGATTGGGGGATTCTCCCATTTAAGTTGCTCGTCGTGATGTCTTAGCCTCGCGGAAGCGGGATATTTTTATTATCCTATAAGAAATTGAAAAGGATCAGTCATGGAAACTTATTGGCGTAAGTGTGGAAGCTGTAAGAAAGATATCAATTTCAACCAGATTTATCAGACCTGTAGTGTTTGTAAGGGAAAGTTCGCATTCTGTTCAGTTGACTGTTGGGATGAGCACGTGCCGATCATGAATCATCAAAGTGCTTGGGCGGAGGAGAATCGTGCACCCTCCAAAACACTCTCGCCGGCCGATCAGCCTCAGCCTGTAAGACGTATCGTCAATTCTCCCTCGGCCTCTAGTTCGAAGAGTAGTCCCATGGATACAGAGATACTTATCGTCGCTTCAAAGCTCAAGCAGTATGTAAAAGATAAGCATGACTTAAGTACTTCGGCCAATGTGATGGATGCTCTTTCACGTGAGGTCAGACGGATCACTGATCGAGCTGCTGAGAAAGCGATGGCCGAGGGACGTAAAACATTGATGGATCGAGATTTCTGAGGAATTCTCCCCTTCTGAGCTTTAAATTGAAAAGATTAAGATAAAGAGCCAGCTAGTACTTGCTAAAGTAAATAAAAACCCAGAGATCAGATAGAAGTAGATATACATTTTACTCATCATGGGACCTACAGGCCCAAACTTGCCAATGAAGACTATGCTCCGACGTTTATTTTCTCGAAACAGAACAATCGCTCTAAAGAGAACGGATAGAGCAAAGATGAATGCAACGGACGCAATTATTTTGTGAATGGTCTGTGGCCCGATTTTTATTCCATTCTCAAGCACGGCTAGCAGTAGGGCCAAAGAAAAAACGACGAGAATCACAGAAGCGATAACAAAATTCCTGCCCTTTTCATATTTTCGTATATACATCCTAACAAGCTTAAATCCTTGCTGGGATGTTGTCGAGGTACTCTAGATTGGCGTCAAATTCGTTCCTGATTATACTCGAAGTCTTGATTCCAGGCTTGACCTGCGCCAACGCAAGTCTTTCTACATTCCCAGATGTCGATATTAGTGATGTTCTTAAAGATCTTTACTAAGACGAGGGGATACCTGTGTGTCAAGCTCAGGCATATGTGGCACCGACTGAAAGAGTCATCTCATTCCAGGTAGATCATTTTTTGCCGATTTTTCTCCTCCTATCCTAGAGGTCAACAACGAATAAAATTTAGAGATTAAAAGTAGTTAGTTTAGTTCGTTAAGAGATGTCAGATTTACGTATTTTGAGTGGCAGGAAACCGCTACATAAGATGCCTTGGGCGATGAGGCGGATAAAAAATGTTTGAGATGCTTAAGATAATCTTTAACGATGGGATGTATTGACTATGTCAGATTTTAAGCTTCAGCAAAAAGCTGTCCAGCGGCACCTCATACTCATCTCCAATCTATGTATCTATGGTGGAATTCTCTTCGTCATGTGGGGAGTCGCCATTTATTTTATAACAGGTAAATCATTGGAAGTATGGCCTGCCAGAATTGGCATCAGCAGTCTTCTTGTTGGTATTGGTGTGGTCATAAAAAGAAAAATAGACTTAAGCCTCCAGAATGCCGAGTGGGTTGTAACCGCAATTGGGATGGTTTCGGTTTTTTATGCCTGTTATGTAACATGGATTGCAGGGTTAGATCCGACTTGGGTCACTGGAACTACACTGATTATTGTTGGTATTCTTGGTTACCTTACGGGGATGAAACAAACGATCTCATTCGCGGTTTTTTCCGTCATGGTTGGTGGCCTTTCTTTGTATTTGCAAAAAACGGGTCAACTCATGGAACCCGGTGCAGTGATGTTTAATTTTTTTACGGCAGCTTCTTTAGGTCTTTTTTCTTCTGTCCAACGAAATCGGTATTTATTAGATCTAATTCAACTGGAGACGAAGCAAAATATCATCCTATCAACGATGAGGGAAGGCGTGGTACTGCATCTCGCTTCAGGTATTATTGTCTCTGCCAACGAATCAGCTTCCCGAATATTAGGATTAACAGAGAGCCAGATTATAGGGAAAACGAGTCTTGATCCTCAGTGGAAAACATTCATGGAAGATGGCAGCGTTTGTTCTCCTGAAATTCACCCCTCTACTATTGCACTAGCTACGGGGAGACCCGTCGAAAATTTCCCGATGAAATTGATAAAGCCTGATGGATCGATTTCGTTTATTTCCGTTACTGCCATTCCCACCTTTGAGCCGGGGAATTCGACCCCGATGGCTGCAGTTGTTACGATCCAGGATGTGACAGATCAAAGAGAAAAAGAAGAGAAAATTCGGTCCCAGGAGGTGTCACTCATGCTTTCTTCTAGACTTGCAGGACTAGGCGAAATGGCCGCAGGGATAGCTCATGAGATCAATAATCCTCTCGCGGTTATTGCAGGTCGCGTATCTATGATTGAAGATGCTTTGTCGGCCAATGATGTAGACCTAGAAGTAATGAAAAGACATATCCATTCCGTTGGCCAAACGGCAACACGGATTGCAAAAATTGTGAACTCCATGAGGTCTCTTTCCAGGCAGACGATGGATGACAACTTTATAACAACTTCAATCAATAGTATTCTTGAGGATATTTTCGAAATCTCACGAGAAAGACTTCGCTCATGCGATGTTGATTTGCAAATCGAACATCATGAGGATATTGAGTTTGATTGCCATCCCGGGCAAATTAGCCAGGTCATATTAAATCTCATCAATAATGCAGTCGACGCAATTGAAGGCCATGATTCCAAATGGATTCGAGTCTCCATGGTAACAGATCAATCATCTTTATTTCTGAAAGTGACTGATTCCGGACGAGGAATCCCAGCCGAACTTAAGACTAAAATTCTGCAACCCTTTTTCACCACTAAAGATATTGGGAAGGGGACTGGCCTGGGATTAAGCCTTGTTCAAACAATTATTCGTAAACATGGCGGTGAGTTTTACATCAACGATCGTTCGGTAAATACAGAGTTTGTTATTCGATTGCCTCTTAAGCAGGAAACACAAACAAACAAGAGTTCAACATGAAAGCTAATTGCAGGCCGTTCTAGGTCTTCACCTGCACACTGAGTCTTCTCCAGTTCTCAAATGTCTTCCGGCAGCATTGTAATCTTGGCAGTAACCTTTCACCCATTGGGTATAATTCCCACAGTTGCCATGGCCGTTACATTGGAATGCGGGGGCAATCGCTTCAACATCAAAGGCGATTGATATGTTTGCAAAGATTTTTTCATAGACACCTCATTTTTTAAAACGGTCTACTATACTTAAATTGTGGTGGATCTCTAGTGTACCTTAACATTTTACAAGAACTGGACCTGTGCCATTTGTTTTTAATCCCTACTCCGGATGAGGTCTTTGAATATGCAGAATATTGATCAGTTTGTAGATGATCACTTGGATCTTCAAGTGAGGATTTCATATCCTCAACATCATGACTTCTTGATCCGGCATGGCCTAGGGCTCTGTTCTCATGTTCTCGATGTCGGAACCGGGAACGGCACATTCGTTTCCAGGCTAGCTCAAGATCATCCCCATATTCAATTCGTTGGGATCGATAAGCGGAAGCAATATATAGAGATCAGTAAGAAGGTGACCCGTGAGAACTTATCCACGGAACACATTGATATGTTTTCTCGTGCGAGCACATTTGATTTTTCTCGATTTGATGGAGTGTTGATGAGGTACTTCCTACTTCATGTTGATAACGCTCGGAAGATCTTTGATCTTTTCAAGATCAAGTCATTGCGTCCATCCAAGTTTTGGATTATTGATCTTGATTGGTCTGTGTTCACCTGCGAGCCTCATCACGATAGTTTTATAAAGCTTACCAAACTTGTGAAGGCGTTTTGCTCAAAGATTTCCGTCCATTCTTCAGCGGGGCAAAATGTACTGCCAATCCTTCAGGAACTGAATTATCAAAATATTTATGTCGAGCACTTGCCTTTCTCAAGCCAGAAGATTGCCTTGGAGGATTTCGCGCTTTATCTGAAACAAGAAGTGCAGTGTTACTCCATGATGATGGGAAAGGATGTAAACGATCCCGAAACGATCGAGATTATTCGATTTGTTGATGAAGATTTTCGATCTGGTGGTTATCATATTTCTTATGGAATGGTTTTGATCTCTGCCGAGTTAGAATAAGCACTACCTAAATGTTGATAGCCTTATTTTGGCGTGTTCTTATTGAAGACTCATCTATCTGGGGTATTGGGGCGAGATGGATGAAGAGCTCCAAAGATGTAAAGATTACAGGGTCTTGCTGAGTTATGATGTGTTGCAGTGTGAATAGGCTAAGGTTTTGTATCTAAAACAGGAGCCTCTTATGAAGTACAGTCTGGTCCTCTTGCTATTTTTTCCTCATGAACGCCTTTGCACTCGCTGGCACTATCACCGTAGGTGATACTGTTGTCTATTCGCAGAATGGACAAAAGTACCGCGCGTTGGTTGTGGCGATCTATCAGAATCGCACTGTCCGCGTGGTCTTTCCAGATGGGGAGTTCTCTGAGAGTAATGTACCAGTGTCTTCACTCAGTACTCCGCTTGGATACCTTGAAGGATTTCAAGTAGGCCAGGAAGTCGTGTTTTCGCAGAATGGCCAAAAATATCAGGCCACCATCGAAGTGCTCTATGAAGATCGCACTGCCAAAGTGAGATTCCCAAATGGGGAATACTCTGTAAGCGTAGTTGGACTAAATACATTAAGTATTACGCTGGAAGAGGGTAATGGGTTTTACGTTGGTCAGGGTGTTGCATACTCTCAGAATGGGACAAAATATGCAGCACGTATTGAAGCTATCTACCAAGATAACACAGTTAAGCTTTCATTCCTGAATGGAGAGTTTTCTCCGAGCATCGTACAGATCAGCACGATAGAGAGAATTCTTTATGAGTTGGATCGGTTCAGAGTCAATGAACATGTCGTTTTCACACTTAATGGTCAACGCTACGACGCTACCATCGTCGCTCTCTATTCTGATCGATCTGCGAAGATTTCTTTCCCGAATGGAGAATTCTCTGTCAGCGTTATTCAACTCAACACTCTGAGCAAAAAGCGTTCTCGGATGAATGGCTTTAGGGTGAATCAGTCTGTGGTTTTCACTCTGAACGGCCGTGGTTACGAAGCACGAATCATCTCTCTTTATGAAGACGGCTTTGCCAAAATAGAATTCCCCAATGGTGAGTTCTCGGTCAGCCAAGTTGATCAGTCGACTTTAAGCCGTATGATTACGAGCATCGAGCGTTAGTTCTCTATACGCTTAGATGGGAAATGAAATGTCGGCCAAAGAAGATATTATGGCCATGGCCGCCAACTGAGACTCATCATAGGCAGATGGTTTGGTTGGCAGTTTTTGGTAAGTTTAATAGGTTAAGATTGGGGAAGAATTGGCAAGAACTTTTTGCTAGCCATGATCATGTTCGTAACAATCGCACGATTTAGAAGATTGTTGTGTCCAACGAGGAAGATGATTCATCAATTGGGCTTGCTCGATTCCTGCGCTTATTCTTCGAACGTCTGATAAATGATTTGGACATAAAATTTGAGAACCAGTTCGTTGGAGACGAGTGACAGACAGAGTCAAAATTCAGGACAATTTTCTTACTTCTGCCTGACGAACCATCTTTTATGGTTTATAACAATATTTCTGGAAATTTTTTTCTAAATAACTAGTAGAGCACATGAATCAACCCAGATCCTCCCGACGCCGTCGCCGCGGGAAGAATCGGCCCCAGAATGGGACGCCACAAAATTCCACACCTTCCGGGCCACCCGTAGAAGGTCAGACCACAGGGCCACTGAGCCTAGAGCAACGCTGCGTCAGACAGTTCGAGAGGGCAACTCTGGGGCGTGGGCGTCAGTACTTCTCGAGCGGGCGAGTCTCGGATCCTACCTGGAACGGGCAGGAGTGCAACTTGATCGTTCACGGTGCGGGAGGGGATTATAAGGTCCAATTAGATTTTTCTCAGGCCGCCCCGGCGGGCATCTTGCCGGCCAAGTGTGATTGTCCGGCCTATGCCCGAGGGGCGATCTGTAAGCATCTCTGGGCCGCGATTCTCCAGACTGAAAAGGTGGGCAAGCCCGAAATGATTCCAGAAGGCGGCTTGCTTAAAATTGTCCGCGAAAACACCCCGCCTCGTCAGGATCGTAGGATGAGAAATCCGCAGCAGGGGAGAGAAAGGCCTCATCAAGCTGGACCTATCTCCCCACGTTCTTTTGGCGCCCATGCCCCAGTTAAGGTGGATGCCGCCAACTGGATGGAGCGCCTGAACCATCTGCAAGGCATGTTTTCACAGCCATCAGCACGAACTTCGGCCAGCTTTTCTTCATTTTTCGTGGTCTCGGCTTCTGAAACGGCCTTGACCGGCAAGCTGGTGATTGACCTCTGGACCCGCAACCGCTCCCACAGTGGAGAGCTGGGGCCTCTAAGGCCTAATCGCGTCTCGGTTCAGGGAGTTTCCGATCTCTACGAGATAACGGATCAAGAGATCCTCTTAACGCTTATCAAGACCTCAAATCCCCAAACCTCTGCACCCTCTGGGCGGGGATCTACCAACACCACAACTCGCTTTACCTTGGATTCGGTTCTGGAAGGACATCTGCTGCCGCTCTTGGCGAATTCCGGTAAACTCCTCCTTTCGCGAAGTTTAAATGGGGCACCGGACTCTGCTGAGCGCCCCCTACGAATGGACCGAGGGGCCACCTGGGATCTCGAGCTTAAGCTTGGCCCCTCTGGACCGGATTTCTACCGCCTCGACGCTTCTTTGGTGCGTGCTGGAGAGTTTCGTCCAGTCAGCATGCCGCTCGCCATCCTGCGCGGTGGATTCTTGCTTTTCGAGGAGCGCATTGGACGATTCACTGAGCCTAAACATGCAAACTGGGCCCAAGGTCTTCGGGGTCCGAGCGAGTTCCTCGTACCTCGGAACCAGGGTGATCAGCTCCTGACCCGGATCCTCCTGGACCCTTCATCTCCGCGGATCACTTGGCCCGATGATTTGGGCTGGACGTTGGAGAACATTCAACCCAAGCCGAGTGGTGTCTTTAGTCCCCTTGGGAACAATCCGTCGATCGGCCGCATGACCTTGACCGTGAGCTTTGATTACGCTGGCCGCGAGGTGCCGCTTTCTGAGACTGAGGCCATCTTTGTGGATGCCCAGCAGAAGAAGGTCTATAAACGAAATCCTGAGTTTGAGGAGAAGACTCTGCTCCAGGCGCTGCAGATTCTGCGTGACCCGCAAGGCACTGGTACGGTGCCGACGAGTGATATGCATCGCGCGGCCAATGAGCTCGTACAAGCGGGATGGACGATCTTTATTGATAAGCAGCGACTCCGGGTCCCTCAGGACTTCTCGATGAACGTCAGTTCGTCGACGGATTGGTTTGATCTCTCCATGGATCTGAATTTCGGAGATGTCTCACTCACTCGTAATGATCTTCTTTTGGCCCTTCAGGCCCAAAACGGTCTTGTGAAACTATCCGACGGCTCCGTCGGAATGCTTCCTCAAGATTGGGCGAAACAATACGCCTCCCTTAGTCAGTTTGGTGAGATGACGGCAGAGGGGAACCTCCGATTCAGCAAGTCCCAGGGACTGATGCTGAGTTCTGTTTTGACCGATAATGATCGCGTTCAAGCGGACGAAGGCTTTCAGTCCTTCCGCGATAAGATCCGCAAGTTCGAAGGAGTCAAAACCGCCAAGGCGCCCGCGGGTTTCGTCGGTGACCTCAGGAATTACCAAAAAGAAGGCCTCACTTGGCTTCGCTTCCTCGAGGAGTTTGAAACCGGGGGCATCCTCGCCGACGACATGGGTCTCGGTAAGACAATTCAGATTCTGGCGTTTCTCCTAGGGCGCACGAAGAAGAAAAAAAATAAGAAGCCACATCTTGTTGTGACACCTAAGAGTTTGGCGTTCAACTGGATCGATGAGGCCCAGAAGTTCACTCCTGGCCTTAAGGTCGTGCGCTTCGCCGGTGCTGGCCGTGCGCAGACGGATCTGCTGGATGCCGATGTCGTGGTCACCACCTACGGTACCCTCCGCGCAGACATCGATAAGCTTCAGGGCATGGAGTTTGACGTCGCTATCATCGATGAGGCCCAGGCCATCAAGAATCCTAAATCCCAGGCCGCTCTTGCCTGTAAAAAGCTTAAGGCAAGCCTTAAGATCGCTCTGACCGGAACGCCGATTGAGAACTCAATCACTGATCTCCTCTCGATCCTAGAGTTCACTAACCCGGGCCTTCTCACGACCAAAGAAATAACTCAGGATACTCAGGCAACCCTTGCTAAGATGCTCCGTCCCTTCATGCTCCGGCGCACGAAGGAGAAGGTCCTCACAGAGCTTCCGGATCGATCCGAGCAGGTGCTTTACTGCGAGATGGGCGACGCTGAGAAACAGTTTTACGCCGCTATCCGCGAGCGCTACCGATCATCGCTCGCCGAGAAGATCGAAAAAAGTGGCTTAGGTCGCTCGAAGCTTCACGTGCTCGAGGCACTCCTGAGGCTGCGGCAAGCTGCTTGTCATCCTGGTCTCATTGATACCAAACAAACCTCGGAACCGAGTGCCAAGATCCAGCAGCTTCTCCGGCATATGCAGGAAGTCATTCAGGAGGGGCATAAAGTTCTCGTCTTCTCCCAGTTCACGAGCCTCCTTGCCATCGTTCGTGCCAGGCTCGAGGAAGAAAAGATCACTCACGAGTATCTCGATGGACAGACCGAGGATCGTAAAACTCCCGTGGAGCGTTTTCAAACGGATCCTGCTTGCCCGGTCTTCCTCATCAGCCTCAAAGCCGGGGGGACAGGACTTAACCTCACGGCCGCAGACTACGTCTTTATTCTTGATCCGTGGTGGAACCCAGCCGTCGAGGCCCAGGCCATCGGTCGAGCCCATCGTATGGGCCAGACTAATAAGGTTATCGCTTACCGGATGATTGCCCGTGGGACTGTTGAGGAGAAGATCCTCGACCTTCAGAAGACCAAGAAGGATTTGGCGGAGTCGATCATTTCTGAGGATCAGGACTTTATGAAGAAGCTGACGAAGGAAGATTTGGCGATGTTATTGGAGTGAAGTGAGGTTGTTACGACTCACTTCATCTTTAGGATCTTTTCATGATGAGCGATATGATCCCCGATAAACGTGGCGATAAAATAATAGCTGTGATCATAACCCTCTCGCAGATTCTGTGTAAGAGGATGTCCGTTTTCCTCACAGGCCGCCTTTAGGAGTTCAGGCCTCAGCTGGAGCTCTAAAAATTCATCCGCCAGGCCTTGGTCCACGAGGAGAGGTAGCCGCTTCTTAGTCTTCGAAATCAGCGCCACTGCATCATACTCTTCCCAAGTTTTCAAATCATTCCCTAGATAGGCCGTAAACGCTTTCTCTCCCCAGGGAACTTGCGATGGAGCGACGATCGGCGAAAACGCCGATACGCTTTGAAACCGATCAGGATTGCGAAGCCCAATCACCAGGGCCCCATGCCCTCCCATGGAGTGGCCGAAGATTCCCCGCCGGTCATTGGCCGGAAAGTTTGCCTCGATCAGCGCAGGAAGTTCATGAACGATGTAGTCATACATCTTAAAGTTCTTCGCCCATGGTTCTTGAGTCGCGTTCACATAAAAACCTGCCCCAATCCCGAGGTCGTAGGCGCTATCATTGGGAATCCCTTCACCCCGTGGACTCGTATCCGGGGCCACGATGATGACTCCATGCTCGTTGGCGTAGCGTTGGGCCCCGGCCTTCGAAATGAAATTCTGCTCTGTGCACGTGAGGCCTGAGAGCCAGTAAAGGACGGGGAGATTAGCCGTCCGTGAGGCTTTGGGAAGAAAGATGGCAAAGTTCATCGGACAACTGAGGGTGTTTGATTCGTGCTGGTAGACCTCTTGGTGGCCGCCGAAACAGGCGCGGTGTTCGATTCGCTTCATCACTTCCCCCTAATAATGGATCACGCTTCGGATGGACTTACCTTCGTGCATGAGGTCGAAGGCGTGATTGATCTCCTCGAGCTTCATGGTGTGTGTCACGAACGGAGCGAGCTTGATCTTGCCGCTCATTGCGTCCTCTACCATGCCTGGAAGCTGTGTGCGGCCCTTCACCCCGCCGAATGCCGTTCCTAGCCATCGGCGTCCGGTGACGAGCTGGAAAGGCCTTGTCGAGATCTCTTGGCCCGCTCCAGCGACGCCGATGATGACAGACTGGCCCCAGCCACGGTGAGCGCACTCGAGGGCGGCACGCATGACGTTCACGTTTCCAATGCATTCAAATGAGTGGTCAACACCCCAGCCGGTCATCTCGACCACCACCTGCTGGATCGGCTTATCGAAGTCCTTCGGGTTGAGGCAGTCGGTGGCGCCGAATTCCTTGGCGAGCGTGAATTTGGTAGGGTTCGTATCGATGGCGATGATTCGACCGGCGTTCGCTTGTTTCGCACCTTGGATAACCGCGAGACCAATGCCCCCGAGACCAAAGACTGCGACGGAGTCACCGGGCTGAACCTTGGCCGTATTGTGAACGGCGCCGATTCCCGTTGTGACGCCGCAACCGAGGAGGCAGACCTGTTCGTGATTAGCGTTAGGGTTGATCTTAGCGAGGGAGACCTCGGCAACTACAGTGTGCTCGCTGAAGGTTGAGCAGCCCATGTAGTGGTAAACGGGTTTTCCCTGATAAGAGAAGCGTGTTGTGCCATCGGGCATGAGGCCCTTGCCTTGAGTCGCCCGAACAGAGACGCAGAGGTTGGTCTTGCCGGACTTACAGAAGAGGCATTCGCGGCACTCAGCGGTGTAAAGCGGGATGACGTGGTCGCCCGGCTTGACGCTTGTGACACCTTCGCCGACCTCGACGACGATGCCTGCGCCCTCATGGCCTAGCACGGCCGGGAAGATCCCTTCCGGGTCGTCGCCGGAGAGGGTGAAAGCGTCCGTGTGGCAGACGCCTGTATGAGTTACTCGGATGAGAACCTCTCCCTTCTTCGGGGCCTCGAGGTCGAGCTCGACGATTTCAAGAGGTTTTCCCACGGCGAAGGCGACGGCGGCCCGAGTTTTCATTTATCAATCCTTGTTTCTATGAGTGAGGTTTGGAAAGATTATAGGAGAGTCGACGAGAAGTCGCATAGCTCAATCTTCTGGCAGATCTTCCTCTCCTTTGCGCTTGTCATTTTCATCCTTGTTCCAGAACTGGTACTCGCCGTTCACAAAGGGGCCTGCCGCCTGTTTCTGGACCTTCTTCTTCGACAACTTCTCATTCAAGTCTTTTGAGCTACTCTCTGAGTTGGAGCTGTCTGTCAGCGGACCGGACTTGCCTTTAGGAGCAGGAGTCGTTGGCCGCGCCTTGGATGAGGCGATGAGACCCAAAAAAAATATTATGGCGATTATCGAGTGCATGGATATCTCCTATCGGGTCCAGGATCGCATCGGGAGACAGAGGGCGCACGACGAGCGATGTAAAGACCGACGGCTTCAGAAGGATGGATCCTTTTACAGCTCGGCGCCGAAACGGTAGGATTATTTTCGACGAGGTTTCTTATGAAGCGAATTCTCATTTTGTCCTTTCTCCTTAACGCCGCAGCGGCGAGCGGCACAAGGCCCATCGTCAACCAGCAGCAAATCATTCAATGGACACCAGTGATCGTTGAGGGGATACTTCTGAATTATGAGAACGTTCCGGCCCCCAACCGGCAAACGTACTTCACTCATGACCCCGTGGCACTCGCGGTCACTCTGAAGGTGACCAAATCTTGGAAAGGAAACCTAGCGGGTCAACTCAAGGTCTACACTTGGGCATTGGGGAAGGCGCCGTGCACAGGGATAGAAATTCGAAAGGGGCAACCGTATCTCCTCTTCGCCGATTGGAATGAGGCAAAGACGGTTCTTACCTTTGATTTTTGCAGGAACTTCCGGCCTCTTAAGGCCCCCTATGCCGCCGAAGACCTACGTCTGCTGAATCAGATCTTTCCGTGAATTTTCTTTGCACACTCTGGAGGCCCTAAGTCCCATCTGAAGAATAATTGCCGTAAAGGCCAAGCTCATATGTGTATTAAGTGGTGCTAGGCAAAATCTAAATTCTTTCTAAATTCCGAATCTCCATCATACCTGAGCATTGAATTGGGGCATCGCTATCTGTGACCATCTCCTCGTTATCAAAATCGAACGAAAGCGAGGTAAATCATGAAACTCATATATGCTCAAGGTGCTTGCTCCCTCTCGGTCCACATTCTTCTAGAGGAGCTCAAACTTGATTACGAAGGGATCAAAGTGGGCCTTCAAGATAAGACCGTGCTCGAGAGCTACAATCCAAAAAGTTACGTCCCGGTATTGATCCTAGATAACGGGACCGTTATGACGGAGGCGATCAGCATCCTTCAATATGTGAGTCTCGAGCACGGTCATGCGTTCATGCCTGCGCCTGGTCTAGCGCAGGCGAAGTGTATCGAGTGGTTGACTTACGTGAGCACCGAACTTCATAAAGGGGCCACGCCCCTGTTTTACCGGAAATTGTTACCCGCGGATTTTATCCGCCGCTCTGAGGAGAATATTTATCAACGGTTGAACTTCCTGGAAGAACAGCTGAGCGATCAAGCCTTCATCATCAACAACACCTACACCATCGCGGACATGTATGCTCTGGCCATCCTCCGGATTCTGGAGCACGTGGGTATCACCTATGACAGGCTACCAGAGATCGAGAACTATAAACGAAGCCTGGAAGCAAGTCCGACCATTGGACCCGTGATTCAAGCTGAGGCAGAGGCCCCGGACGCCACCGATGTCAATGATGCGACAGTGGATCTTCACTTCTACTACCGTGAGAAAGGGTTTTTCGAGGTGCGGAGACAATGATCGATCCCTACGCCACTCTTGGTCTTTCAAATGCGGCGAGCTTCGAGGAGATCAAGTCTGCTTATAAGAAACTCGCTCGGAA
>JAIYDC010000116.1 GCA_027487685.1 Pseudomonadota bacterium
AACATGTGGTCGACTTTTGAAGAGGCCTGTCGACCAACCTCTGCACGCACTCAATCCTTCTAGTTCCCCGTCGAAACCTGGGCACCCCCGGATCAAATTAAGACCATCTTACTCTCCTCGCTCGTGCTAAGTCCAGAAGGACGGCGAATTGGGTGGTCTAAAATGGACCTTTAAGCCTATTATATTAGACAAGATTTAAGGATCGCACTTTCTCGACTGAACCTTTTTAGGGTCTGCAGCGTCTAAGATGCACGAGTCCAAGACCCAGACACAAAGGAGATCCACATGAAATGGCTAACCGTTCTCTTCCTCACCCTCTCCCTGACCTCCGGAAGTTTTGCCGCCAAAGACATGGAGAAATCTTCTAGCGCTAAAAAAGCTTTCTTCAAGGAAGAACTTAAACTCTCTGACGAACAGCTCGCCAAGATCCGCGAGATTCGCTCTGCTCGGAAGGCAGAGGTGATCGCGCTGAAGCAGCGCCTGAAAGTCGTCAAAGAAGACTTTAAGGCTGCGATGAAAAATCCCAACCTCTCGAACAACGACCTTTCTGCGAAGTTCGAGGAGTTTCAGAAGGTCCGAGATGAGGCCCAGAGTAAGCGCTTCGAGATGATGCTCGCTATGAGAAGTGTCATGACACCAGAACAAATCGGGAAGTTTCAAGCGTGGAAAGAGCAGCATCGCCTCCAGAAACGATCGACCAAGCAATAGGAACGTTCACCCATGATCCGCCTTGGAAAAAGTGACGAAGATTTTCAAGAACTCTTCCGGACCCAGCACCAGCGGGTCCGGAGGATGCTTCAGGGAATGACAGGGAACGCGGCCGTGGCCGAAGAGCTGACCCAGGAGTCCTTCCTCAAGGCCTGGAAAGGGCTCGCCTACTTCGGCCTTCGGAGCTCACTTAAGACCTGGGTTTACCAGGTGGCCTTAAACACCGGCCGGGACTGGCTCCGCTCACACAAGAACATGGCCCCCCTGACTGAGGTGGAGGCGGCCGCGGCGGTCGTGAAGACACCGGAGCAACAAGCGATCCAGGAGGCCCTCCTAGGCCTCAAGGAAGACGTCCGCGAGCTCCTGGTGCTCCACTACTATGAGGGCCTTGACCTGAAAGAGATCTCTGCCGTTTTGAAGATACCCGTAGGAACAGTCAAATCGCGACTCTTCACTGCCAAAGGACTCCTCCGGGAAGACCTACTGAACAAAGGATTCGACGTATGAGCGATAACTCTTTCGATAAACTCGACACGTTTATGCGAAATCACGCCCCTGCCCTTGGAGCTCCCACGCCCCCTAAAAAAGGCCTCAGGAAAAGCGGCATGCTCGGAACGGCCCTGGTCACGGTCAGTCTTGCGACCTTCTTCATCTGGAATAACCTGGAGCAGGAGCGGTTAAAAACGCAAACCTTCGACATGCTCACCGAGGAGATGCTCTGGGACGCCACGGCCGATGAGATGCCGGAGGTCTTCGCTGAGGACCTTGAAAGCCTAGGGAATTAATCTCCTATGAAAGAGGCCGTGATGATCGTCATCCGAAATCAGAACTCCTTCCTCCTTGGGAAGCGTGGTCCGCATAGGCCGAAGGCCCCGGGGTACTGGTGTCCCATCTCTGGTCATATTGAAAGCAATGAAACCCAAGAAGAGGCCGTTCGACGTGAAGCTCGCGAGGAAATCGGGGTCGAGGTTCGCCCTTTAAACAAAATAGCGACGACTCAGACGAACGATAAAACCACTCTCCTCCACTGGTGGCTGGCGGAAATTACTGACGGAACACCGACTCTTGCCAATGATGAGAATTCTGAGCTTGGCTGGTTTACGCCTACAGAGCTGCAACGGTTGGCCCCGACATTCCAGGAAGACATCGCGATCCTACTGTCCCTTTAGTTTAGGCGCAGGAATTTCACCAGTCGGTCCTGTGACGTCGCACTTCTGAAACTTCGCAACATCCCCAGAGAAATCAACGCACGGAAACTCCGATGGACCACCGCGAGCGGAAACTCCCTCGCACAGCTTGAGCTGTTTCCCTTTTTGAAGGAGGTAGCGCCACCAATGCCCGTCGCAGCGACCAACCTCTTTCCAACCTTCCTTCAAATACTCGCAGCCACACTTGGGTGTGGCGCACCTAATAGACTCGCAATCCCGCGAGTCCGCTGAGAAACTTATTCCAGCAAGAAAAGTGAAGGTCAAAATTAACCGCACAAAGACTCCCGAGGCACGCTGCCTTTCTAGAGCGCGCTAAAAATCTTCTCCGCCCTCTTCTCCTGGAAACACTCATCTTTCATATACTGCATCGAGAAGTGCTGGCTCTCTCCGTTGAAGACGAGAAGGAAAGCGACCTCAATCTGCTCGTAGCTCCCGCGGTCGTACTCATGAGAGATGCGCTTGGTATACATAGAGAACGGCTGGTACTTGATTCCGTTGAGCTCAGTCTCTTTCCCGTGAATACATGACATGATGTCCTCGTTCACGCGGGTACAGTTCTTAAGATCATAGCGGAATTCATAGAGGCGGCCGAGCTTCATGAGGAGATCGGCCTTAAGCTGCATTTTAGGAAGATCGTTTGGGGTGATGATCCCGGTGTAGAGTGGGAGGTACCCCTCGCCGTTGTGGTGAAAGACCTTAACGACTAGCTCATCTCCCACAGTGGACGCGTAGACCGAGGTCGTTGGCCATTCCGTAACGCAAGCTAAAGACATTGCTTGGGTCGAGGCAGAAACGAAGAGAAGAAGTAGGGCCGCAAAAGTCAATTTCATAAGGTAACCTCCATGTAATTTCAGGCTAGCATGGAAGCCACAAATGTGAAGAGAATTCTCCACCTGTAAAGCTTTCACGCACGCTGGCATTCGCCCGGGAAAAGACTATATTCCCAGCACTTTTATAAGGAGATCCCATGAAAAGCTTCCTCACGGCCGTTGCCTTTTGTCTTGTTGCCCAGTTTGCTTACTCAGCACCCGTCACTCTAGAGCCCTGCGCCGATATCGGAGCGACCCTTGAAAACATGCTTTTGGGAACACACCAGCAGCGCGCCTTTTATAAAGAGTCAGTTGGACTGGTCGCTTTCGATGCTCAAGAGCCAGCGGCCGCATCTTATGGACTGGCCGTCATTTTTAACGAACCTATCGAAAACGAAGGCTATGCCACCCGGAAATGCCTGGGTTTAAACTTCCTCTCCGGTGTCGACCTAAAGGGAGCAACTTCAGACTATCATCCGTCCACTGGACTTACTGTGACTATCCCGGTAAGACGACCGAATAGTGAGGGGACATCATCTTTTATGACTCTCGTTTTAAAGATTAAGACCATCAACACAGGGACCTCTTCTGAGGGCCAGGTCGTCGAAGCAGAACTCAATTAATTAAAACTATAACTTATAAGAAGGTCTCCACCATGAAACTCACCTCAGCACTCGTACTCCTCTCTCTCGCTAGCTCAGCCTTTGCCTTTGAGAAGTCCTATGTCCGCGGAAGCTACCATGGTAGAACGGGTCTTAAGGAACTCACCTTCGGCCTCTCGCGCTCTCAGATAGATAAAATAGCCCAGATCACGGGCGGAGAGGTCAACCTGAAAGACCTCTTTGTCACACGACCTAATTTTTTTGACAAGGCCATCCTTCCAGGCGCAGAAAAGCACGCGCGGGAGTACCTACCACCGTTCCGAGTCAATGATTATGATCCAACCATCCGCGATGGCTGGTGGCAGCAGGCCCTTCAGGTCCAGGAGGCCTGGAAGCTCGCCCGTGGCCGTGGCGTGACCATCGCCGACTGCGATGCTGGTTACTACACAAATGAGCAGGACATCGCCGGAAACTTACTCATGGAATTCGCCAAGGACTTCAGTGACCGCGAAAATCCAAGAAAAATTGACGATGGCGGCTTCGTTTCCCATGGAACTTCTGTCGCGGCCATCATGGTCGGCATTCAAGACGGTCGCGGTGTCAACGGCATCGCTCCAGAAGCGAAACTCGTTCCCTTACAAAATTTCAACTACGATCCTCGGCTAGATGACACTGATAAGGAAGAGGCAACGGCCGCTTGTATCCTAGGGGCCCTGAAGATTCCCGAAGTGCAGATCATTGTCCTTGAAAACCAGACCCACGGCTCCTCCGAAACTTTTGCAGGAACCCGCGCGGCGGTGCGCTTAGCACTTCGTTCTGGTGTAACGATCGTTTCGGCGGGCGGAAACTCAACCAATGAACTCAAAGCTGAAGCCGCAGACGATACAGGATCGATCATCGTCGGAGCGATCAATCGTAACGGAACAACCGAGAGTTTCTCTAACTACGGATCTCGCGTGAGCATCTCCGCTTACGGCTCTGACCTCCTCACCCTCTTTGGACCTGATGGAAGACTAGGGAGATTCGGCGGTACGTCGGGTGCAACGCCACAGGTTGCTGCCACGGTCGCACTTATGCTTGAAGTCAACCCGGACCTCACTCCGGCGCAGGTTAAAGAAATCCTCGTTGGCACACGGATAACGACCGAGCGGAATAAAAATGTCGGAGGTCTCGTGAATGTTGTGGCAGCTGTCCGGCGCGCCAAAGGCACCCGAGGGCAACGGATCAATAACGGCTTTAGGGAGCGGGTCATTTCTATCCTTTCTAAGTAAGGATAGAAACAGCGCTTCTTTCATTTTAACCGTAACCGCGGAATCCTTGAGACCTTTCAAGGAGCGGTTATGGAAAAATGTGATAAGTGCGGGAACGCTTACGAGCGAACCTTCAAAGTGATCCTGAGTATGAAAACGTACACCTTCGATTGTTTCGAGTGTGCGATTGGAATGCTGGCACCTATTTGTCAAAGCTGTGGCACACAGATCATAGGCCATGGCATGGAATCAGGTGAGGATTTCTATTGTTGTGCTGGATGTGCTCGGGTTCGGGGCGTGACCGTACTGCAGGACCACGTTCCCCAGGATTAGCTGCTACTCGGAGAGGCAAATCTCTACGAAGAAGTCCCCAGCTGTGCTAGAAAACGGAATGATAACCGTAGGGCCCTTTGATTGAGTCGAAAGCATGTGGTTTTTGCCCGTGATGACCTGGGGAAGTGCGATTTGAACGCCGTAACCGCGCTCGTTCAATATCACCTTCGCCTGGCCAAAGATCATATTCGTAATTTCTCCCGCACCGTCGACGATGTCCTGAGAAATTTGTTTGTATTCTTCTCCAAGCATATTCGACATGACCTTAAGAAATGTAGTCTCTGGGAAACTGATCACCACACTTCCCTTGATGGTATCGGATACGATTCCAATAACCCCTGAGACGTCGCCTCTTAAACACTCACCTGGTTGCTTGAGTGCGATCTTTCCTGGCTGAGCTTCTACTTGGGCCTGGACCTTAAGGACATTAAGAGTAGCACCAAGGAAAGGATTAACGAAATTGATATCGATCATAGTTAGGGCCTCATAGGTTAATGGTCTATATTATCGGTCTATTGAGGCAAATTATGAGAAAAAAATAAGACGACTCTTAAAAAACAAGAATTTAGTTTAGACCTTGAGAACTTGCGATCGGGTTGACGGCCTCTTGACAGCGGTAGAGTTTAATCTGGTCCTATGAATGCTAAGACCATCTTTGACCTCCCCCTTATGGACCTCCTTGCCTTCGTTAAGCGCTGCTGCCATGAGGGCCTTCACGACACGCTAGTTGACCTTCGGGACCACTCACTGCGGCGGATCCAGGATGACGGGACAGGAGGACAATTAATCCTTACAGAACACGTCCTGGGCCTTATCCGCCGAATTCAGCGGCACCTGGCCTACGAGGAGAATACCTTTTTTCCTCTGATCGAGGTCGGAGGGCATCAAGGATCAGGACTCTCTCTGATTGACGACCTGATTAACGATCACGCACAGATCATCGCGGCGATGCAAATGATCAGGGCCATGACCCGTGATTTTGAGATTACGCAAAAAATGACGAGTGACTGCGTCTCCTATTATAAAAAACTGGTCGAACTCGAAAGGCTCCTGGCCAACCATGCCCAGATCGAAAACCAGATTCTCTACCCAATGCTACAGAAAATATCCTAACTACTACCTCGAGAATGGCACTTCCATCAGCAACACTTCAGAGCTCGTTTTCGAACGAAGCTCAATCTCCTCAAAACTTTCAAGGCCGACTCCATCGCGCGGATTTAAAACCAATCCGTTCAGCTCCACTGTCCCCGAAATGACGAAGACATAAAGTCCCGTGCCACTCCCTTTCCTTTCATAGCGTACAACGTGACTAGCCTCGAGCTCCGTCAGAGAAAAGAAGGCGTCCTGGTTAATCGAGACTGATCCTTCTCGGCCGTCGGGTGACACGACCGTTACGATCCGATTAGTCTTCTCTACGGTAGAGAAATTGATTTGCTCGTAACGGGGCACGACTCCCATTTTTTTAGGAAGAACCCAAATCTGAAGAAATTTGACAGGGTCAGTTTTCGAGGCGTTGAATTCGGAATGACTTATGCCCGTGCCGGCCGACATGATCTGGACCTCACCCTTTTTGATCACCGACGAAGTTCCTACCGAGTCCCGATGCTGGAGAGCGCCCTCGAGGGGGATGGAGACGATCTCCATGTCCCGGTGCGGGTGCGTGCCAAAGCCCATACCCGGATCGACGGCGTCGTCATTAATTACGCGAAGAGCACCGAAGCCCATGCGCTCAGAGTTGTAGTACTCGCCGAAGCTAAAGGTGTGGCGACTCTTAAGCCAGCCATGGTCCGCGGTACCCCTGGTTTCGGATTGGTGAGTTATCATAGATTGCTCCTTGGTCTTATTAAGTTGATCTGGCAGCTATTATCGATAATTTTTCTATAAAAATAAATTTTATAATATTCATCATCAGTATAAGATTTTCTTATGTCTCAACAAAGGGAGAAACACGATGTCTAGCGGGCATAAAGACGAGATCAAAAAACTCCAACTCCAGGTCCTCCGGATTCAGCAAGGAACGTTTTTCTCTAAGCGCCGGGTCATCATCGCTCTCGAGGGCGTGGACGCCTCTGGCAAAGGGGGGGCAATTCGAAAGCTCACCGAAAACCTCGATCCCAGAAGCTTCATCGCTCACCCTATCGGCGCACCAGATCCAGTGGATCAGGGCAAGCACTACCTCTACCGTTTCTGGGCCCGTCTACCGGCACCAGGTATGATGGCGATCTTCGACCGCTCTTGGTATGGCCGAGTCTTAGTCGAGCGAGTCGAAAAGCTGATCCCGCCCCCAACCTGGCGCCGCGCCTACACGGAGATCAATCAATTCGAAAAGCTCCTTACCGATGACGGAATAAAGCTCATCAAAATCTGCCTCAAGATTTCAAAGAAAGAACAGCTCAAGCGTTTCGAAGATCGACTCGGTGATCCCTATAAGCAGTGGAAGATCACCTCTGACGACATCCGGAATCGCTCCAGGTGGGGCAACTACCGACTCGCTCAAGAGGACATGTTCCGTCTCACGAGCACCGAACACTCCCCATGGCATGTCGTAGAAACGGATAACAAGGACCATGCGCGCCGACAGGTTTTAGAGATAGTGGCCACGGAGTGCCGAGATCTAAGAGTCTGGATGGAACGCCATGCTCACACCATGGAGCGACAGGAGCTGAAAAAGGCACTCTCGCAGCTTAGTTAGGGGGAAGAGGATAAAAATCCATGGCATCGGCTTTGCTTATATCTCCTCGGTCACAAATTACCTTAGGAGGTCTTATGTTCTACCGAATGCTGATGCCCGTAGCTCTCGCCGCGTTAATGATCACTACTTCGTGCAGTAGCCACAAAGAGAAAAAAGTCAGCAGGGCCCAGGAAGCCTACGTCATACCCGTGTCTCAAAAAGGTCTCAACAAGGTAACCTTAAATTGGCCCTTGCCTTCACAAACGGCGATCAAGTCCCTCACTCAAAAGTACGGTCTTCCCGCTTCTGTCACAGACAACATGGTGGTTTGGAACGACACCTCTCCCTTTAAGCGTTCCGTGGTTTACCGGGAAGAAGTCATTCACCTCTTTCCCATGCAACACGCGGACATTCTGCAGCAGACCATCGACTACCGGATTCCTCTAGATAAGGTTGCTGCCATTTCAAAGTTTGATGGATCCCTAGTGGTGGATCGTACAAGGGGCGAGCTGTCCGCCCGAGGCGAACGTGAAGAACTGAACTTGCTGGCATTAAATCTCGCCGACAAGATCGTGCGCGAGGAGATTTCCGTCGAAGAGGGTCGCCGTGAGTACCTCACAGGAGCGCAATCACTTCAGGCAGGAATGATGGGCCCCATGCTCACTGGGCTTAACTTTAAGTCTCAGGGCATGACCTCAGATCCGGACACATCAATGCAGTCTCAGCAGTATCGACGTGGAACTGACCGCAGTATGGAACCAGAATCCGGATTCAAGCGGAGAACAAAGACAGAAACAATAGAAGAAGTCGAAGAGTAAGATCACTCTATCCGGGCCGCCTTGTGCGGTCCGGATTTCTCACTAGAAGCGAAGGCCCGTGAGCGGACACTCGAAGGCCTCGAACCTGCGCCCAAGCTCCAGTTCGAATTCCTGCCGGGGCACTTCTGAAATACGGTGAAACGCCGAGCGCCGAAGCTCCTGAACAAGATCAAAAGGCAGATCCTGCACTAGAGACTCTAGTCCCAATGGCAATGTAGAGACGAGACCCTTGAACGCACGAGCGTATCCACTCGCAAGATCCTGGCGCTTAAAGCCCTCGAAGAGGCAGGTCACGATCTCTCCTTTTTCAGCGAGGGACAGGTCAGGTGCCGCGCCTAAGGTTGCACCCCATGTGTCCATGAAGGGCCCCACAGGAATTAAAAACCTGTAAGAGCGGCGCAGGCAGCGGGCCTGTCTCATAGACATGTGCCGGTGGTTCTCGACCGAGAGGAAGGCCTTGTTGACTTGTCCGGCAAAGGCAAAAATCGGTGAGTAAGACTCATGGGCCACATGCCCGAGCTTATAAATTCGCTTCCGGAAGGAGTCCTCCGGATCCATTTGCCACTGGTCCATCACTCGGTCAAGATCTCCGAAATTATGGGCCATGAGGGCCGTTGATCGAAGGAAGTTAACGACGTCACGCTTCTCTCGAAGCTCAAGGAGGAGCTTCTCCTCTTTCGAAATCTCCGCCAAAATGACATCGGCCACATCGGAGGCAAGACTCTCTTTATTATGCTTTCTAAGAGCATTGTAAGCGCCGATCGCAACCGAGAGCCAAGTTCCTTCGTGAGTACTCAACACCTGACCATTACTTGGATTAAACGCCTTGCGGTTTGTGACCTGTTCGTAATTCCAGCTCCACGACTCAATCGTAAGCCGTGCCATGCGGTCCATATGACCCAGGACCTCTTTGTGCTTCCATAGTCCTTCGCGGATCTGATTGTCGACGTTGGTCGGGACAAAAGTCCCGGCCGTCGCCCAGTGAGCAGCGAGACAGAGGTGAAAGTATTCGCTGAGGTTGATATGCTTGAGGGAGTTTAAATTCTTTTTATAAAAAACAAGCTTCGCCAGGTAGGCCCGCTCCGGCCCCTCCAGGTTAATCTCTCCTTTAAAGAGGAAGGGTGCGGTGACTTCTACGTCCCGAAGGAGAAGATTTGGCGCGATACCAGAAAGTTCAAGATTCGAGCGGAGGACTTTCTTGGCCATGGGACTAACCTTTCTTCGTAAATTCTGCTTCGATCACGTCATCATTCCCAAGTGTCGTCTGCCGTGGTGACGGCGTTGGCTCCGGAGTGCCGGAGGATTGGCCATGACGGTAGGTACGAAAAACAAAGCGTCGCTTGCCCTTGCCGAGCCCCGCCTTTTCCATTGTCTCACCACCCAGAGCGATGATCCAGCTTAAGGTCACGAGGACCGGATTCGTATGAAAGTAAGAAACGGTAGCGAGGCTCGCCACTAGGATTCGAGGGCAGAAGAAAAAGCCCAGCCACCAGAGGATCCCCCCACTTGCAACAGAGGAGAGGAGGAGCGTCACCCGTGGTAAGAGGGAGATGAAGAAAAGAAAAAAGATCCCGTGTTTTTGGAAAAAATCGATCCGCCCGAACTCCGTCTGAAATGTGTCCATCATGACAGATGTACCAACGAGGAGAATAAAGAAAACTGCTAAGCCTTTGAATAGTACAACTTTCATGTCACTTCCTGAAGAGAGCAATCATCTGCCGTGCCTTAACCAGGTCCGCTTCGGGAATGTCCCGAAAGTCCCGGTCGTAGGTGGCGCCGATGAGGGCCCGCAACATGTTAAGGTTAATGAAACGAGGATGCTCGTTAAGAACCCGAAGTGCGACCTCTTCCCAACCGAGAGACCGGAGGTCACCGATGGTCTTAATCCCAAGCCCTGGGAGAATCGAGGACGACACGGGCCCTAGATTCCGGGCCTCAGAAATAGCTTGCTCATCCCGAGATGTTCCATGTTTCATGGGCCGGATTGTACTCCAGTCGGCGCGAAATGAAAAAGGTTACTCGCGGGTTCTGCAGGTGAGGCGAGTCGCACGTAGGGCAATGTTTTTACAGCTATTCTTATGAATCCGACCAGGTGTCCATTCGCCACTCTCAACCTTCTGGGCGAGGGCCAGGAAAAGTGGCGTGAGTTCCCTTTGGATCGCCGAAGTGACAACAGCAGGTTTGTTCGGATTACCGTCACTATAACCCCTGGCGCACATTTCTTCCCGAAAAGCCTTCTCGCGATTGATTCTTTCATGAACCATCCGGTAGAGACCAGCGAGCATCCCCGTGCGATCTTCCCCAGCGGTACAGTGAATGAAAACCCGGCCCCTGCGTCGAATAATAAACTCCATAAGATTCAGGGCCTCGACGGTCTGCTCACAGGCCTCTTCATAAGACGGAAACTCTTTCCAGCGGAAAGGAATAGGGTGGGCCCCGATCCCAAGGACGCGAAGGTCAGAGATCTCACGGTCAACTTCATCTCGCACCTGGTTCTTAAAAATAATGACGTCGGTAACGCCGATTTTGGACAACTCTTCGACTTTATTCCGAGGCTCTTTGCCCCTGAGAATCGCCCCACCACGATCAACGGTGAATGCATTAGAAATAGTTAGACCCGCAACATCAGCAAGGACAGGGGTCACAAGAAGGAGAGAGAGGAGGAGTGTTTTCATGCTGCACTTCTAGCACAGGAAAAAAAAATTGCTACCCTAGAAGAAAGATATACCCGATCTCATTATTCGAAGATCAGTCGGTCGCGCTTCCGCGCCAGTCGGGTAATGGAGTTGATGAGGCCAACATGGCTGTAAGTCTGCGGAAAATTACCCCATTGGGACCCATCCTCTGAGCTCAAATCCTCTGACAGCAGGCCAACATGGTTTCCGTGCTGAACGATTTTCTTAAGGAGCTCTTCCGCTTCGTCCAAAAAGCCGAGACAAATCAGTGATTCGATATACCAGTAAGTACAGATAAGAAAAGTGGCATGAGTTTCGCCAAAGTCGTCGATCAATCGGTAGCGGTAGATCATCCCTTCTTCAGTTAGAAGTTCTTTCTGGAGGCGCTGAAAGTGCTTATGGGTCCGGACATCATTCGGATTGAGGTAATTAAGGGTTATGAGAAGGAAGGCCGCAGCATCAAAGCTTTTGAGCGTCTGATCAGACATGTAGCATTCGAACTCTGCGCTGTAACAGAGTTCAAGATTCAACTCTGCATGTTGGATCACCCGCATGGCGAGAAGCTGGAGTTCGGGGTCGTCATAATGGAGGGCGATCTTAAGTCCCGCCTTCGCCCCGGCCCAATGGAAGACATAGGTTTCTAGGTGCTTTTCCTTTCGGCCCCGAAACTCCCAGATGCCGGCGTCAGGTTCATCCATCCGTCGTTCAATCTCTTGCAAGATCTTCTTTACGGCATCAAGACTCAAAAGCAGATCACGGTGGACAATTCGCTCGTCCAAGTAGAGAGGTAGAAGACTCAGGATCACCTGTCCAAAGGAGTCATACTGCTTCTGGGTGTAAGCAGCGTTGCCGATCCGGACAGGTCGATTCCCCTCGTAGCCAGCAAGTAAAATTTCGCGCTCCGGGATCTCGGCTTCTCCGTTGATCCGGTACACCGGTTGGAGGTGTTCGACATCGTAGAGAATGTTATGGACAAAATGCTGGTATCGCTCAGCCTCTTCAAAGTGGCCCAGATCGTTCATAGCACTGAGGCTGAAATACGAATCTCTTAGCCAGCAGTAGCGGTAATCCCAGTTTCGCCCCGACCCCGGATACTCCGGAAGAGAGGTCGTTCCCGAGGCGATGATTGCCCCGGTGTCTTCAAACTGATGAAGCTTGATCGTAATCGCAGATCGGATCATCTCTTTTTGGAATATATTCGGGATCGTGGAGTCCTTGACCCAGCTCCGCCAGTAACGTGTCGTTTTATAGTAGAACTCCTCGGAAGTCTCTTTCAATGGGGACTCGAAGGGTTCTCCACCTGAGAGGACAATATAGATATCCTCCGTAAGACCAAAGATGCGCTCCTCAATGATAAATGTCTTCGCGGCGTTGGTGGTCAGGCGCAGTGGATAGTGGAGATTGTTGTAGCTGATATGATTCGATCCGACGGAGACTTCGGGGATTTTTTCACCGTAGTCACCCCGTGGAGTACAGAGGATAGATATTTTGGGTTGACCCCGGACACGCTTGATCTTCCGGAAGAACTGGAGTGGCTTGTGGCAGCGGTCATGGATCGAAAACCGGGGAGCGAAATCGATCACCTCGAAGTCTCCATCTTCGCAGTAAAACGTGGTGACGATCACCGCGGTATTTTCAACGTAGCGCTGGCGGGTGTGGTGGCGAGTTTCCGGAACAATCCGGAAAGATCCCCCCTTCTCGCGGTCGATGAGACTTCCGAAGATGAAGCTTGAATCAAAGTATGGCCAGCACATCCAAGTGAGCTCACTCTGATCATTCACATAGGCCAGGTAGTGGCAGTTTCCAGTGATAGCGAGGTTGTAGCGATGTGCCTTCTTCATGCTCGGATTCTAGTTTAATATCCAGCGAGATTCAATCATGGAGGATGTGATGCCACGATGCCTTCTTGTTAGTAACCGCTTGCCGGTCGCGTTTGATTCAAAGCGGAACGAGTTTACTCCCAGCGCTGGAGGACTCGCTTCAGCAATCCGAGGACTCGATGCAGTCAAAGTAGGCTTCGCCTTTGAGTGGCTTGGCATTGTGACCGACGACCTCGCACCGGAATCCATCGCAGAGCTGCGCGCACTGCCACCGGGTCAGATTCCGTGTCATCCGATTATCGTGCCGAAGCGAACCTACGACGACTACTATAACCTCTACTGCAATAACGTGTTGTGGCCATTATTTCACTATGAACGGAGTATGGTACGGCATAATCAAGACGGATGGCGCGCGTACTGCGAAGTCAACGCACTAGTCGCCGAGGCCATCGCTTCCTATGCCAGTGAAGGCGATGTCGTGTGGGTTCACGACTTTCAGTTGCTCCTGGTGCCAGGGCTCGTGAAGGAAAGAAGGCCTCTGCTAAGTGTAGGCTTTTTCCTCCACATCCCATTCCCGAGTTCGGAAATTTTCCGGGAGCTCCCGCAGCGTAAGGAGATCCTCCAATCCCTTCTTCGTTGCGATCAAATCGGATTCCACGACCTCTCCTACCTCAATCACTTCCGGAGCTCAGTGCAGCGGATTCTAGGAGAACTGCCAGCAGAAGAAGTTAACTGGGGAGTTTACCCAATCTCGATTGACGTTGATCATTTCACAAGTCTCGCACGAAGCGAGGAGACACTTCACTTCATCGAAAAGTATAAGGCAAACAAGAAGCAAATGCGCTGGATACTCGGCGTCGACAGGCTGGACTACATCAAGGGGCTTTTGCTTAAACTCAGCGCCTACAAAGCGTTCTTGAAAAAGTTCCCAGCTGAACACGAAAAAGTTCAACTGGTTCAGGTGGTGATCCCCTCACGCATCGATGTGCCCGAGTACAAAGGACTTAAGGCCAAGATCGAACAGCTCGTCTCAAGCATTAACGGTGAATTTGGCTCTCCTGCCTGGACACCGGTCCAGTACCTCTACCACTCCGTATCAGACCCCGAGCTCTCAGCACTCTACCAATTAAGCGAAGTTCTTCACGTGGGGTCGCGCCGGGACGGCATGAATCTCGTCTCTCTAGAGTACGTCGTCTCCCAGGATGCACGTGATCCGGGAGTCGTGCTTCTTTCAGAATTCGCCGGAGCGCACTCCACACTTAGCTATGCTATGTCGATCAATCCCTGGAACATTCACGATACGGCCACTCGCCTTCTTGAGGCACTTCACCATCCGGAAGTAAAGCGCCGGGGAGAGATGGAAGCGATGAGAGACTTCTTACGGGGCTACACCTCCTCTGACTGGGCCAGGATGATCCTCCGGGAGCTCAAGGTACCACCACCCGAGAGTAGCCGAATCCAGCTCCTCCCACCCAATGGCCACTTCCCCTGGATGGATAAATTGAAGAATAAGCGTGTCCTGTTTTTCTGCGATCTCGACGGGACTCTCGCTCCCATCACTCTCTACCCCAAAGATGTCAGGCTCCAGGAGCGCACAGTTGAGCTCATTCAGTCGATCTCAAAAAAAGACAAATGTGAATTTGTGATCGTTAGTGGACGAGACAAGGAATTTCTCGAAGAGCAATTTATTGACAACGACATGGATCTGCCACTTGCCGCGTGCCACGGCGCCTACTCCTACTCGCCCACAGAGCAGCGATGGAAGAACCTTATCCCCAATGATTCGACACGCTGGAAGGATAAGGTCTTGGAGATCCTCACCCTCTACACCCGTAGGACGCCCGAGAGTTTCATTGAAGATAAGGGGCATGCGATCACCTGGCATTACCGCAATTCACCACGGGAATTCGCCGAGTTTTTGGCCTCCAAGCTCTTCTTCGAACTGGAAGAATCACTGGCCAACCAACCGGTCCAGGTGAACCGAGGAAAAAAAGTCATCGAGGTTAAATCCATGCATGCGAACAAAGGCTACTTTGTCCAGAACTGGTTGCAGGCAAAAGAGATGAGACCCGACGTTGTGGTGGCGATCGGTGACGACACAACGGACGAGGATATGTTCGCGGCCCTCCAGGGCCGAGGGGACGTCGAACCCTACTGCATTAAAGTTGGAAAGGAAAAGAGTCAGGCTCCCTTCTTCATTAAGGATCAGGCAAGTGTGAATCTGTTCCTCGAGAATTTTCTTCGCAGCATGGGCCCCTAAATGCAGAACCTTCTTCCCAATTCTTATCTTCTTGCGACCGGCATCACTCTCCTCGCCTATCTTCTCATCCTTGGACTCAAGCAACTTCTTACCACTCGAATTGCACGCTTCATTGGAAAGCCTAGGAATCAATGGGATGACATCGTGGTCTTCGGGGCGGAAAAGACAACGCACTTTTTTATGGCATCGGCAGCGATCTTTTTCGGAATGAAGTCCCTCAAGCACTCAAATACAATTGATCATTATCTCAATCGGACATTTTTCTTAATTTCGATGTGGCAAGTCGCGGTCTGGTCCTATCACCTTTTGGAGATATGGATAATGGCTCTAGTGAGTAGAAAAATTCAGACCAACCGCGCCGCTGCAAGTTCCATTGGAATGATTCAGCTTCTCGCCCGCGTGAGTCTATTCTCTATGCTCTTCCTCTTTACCCTGAGTAATCTTGGCATCCGTATCACGACTATCATCGCAGGTCTCGGAGTCGGGGGTATTGCCGTTGCCCTTGCGCTCCAACGGATTCTGGGTGACCTCTTTTCGTCGCTCTCCATCGTCCTTGATCGGCCCTTTGTAGTTGGAGACTTCATCATCGTCGACGATTTTATGGGCGAAGTGGAGAAGATCGGTCTCAAAACAACTCGCATCCGCTCTCTGTCTGGAGAGCAAATCATTTTCTCAAACTCCGACCTCCTGGCAGCGAGGATCCGGAACTTTAAACGCATGCACGAGCGTCGGGTGATCTTCATACTTAACCTTCCGCTTAAGACCGAATCGGAGAAAATAAAATTGGCCGTCTCACTCATCACAGCTATTATCCGAACGAAGCCAAATGTGCGCTTCGAGCGCGTGCACTTTATGCGGATTTCGACAACCCTCGAACTCGAAACCGTCTACTGGGTCCTAAGCGACGACTATGATCTCTATATGGATCTTCAGCAAGAAATCCTCTACGACATCAAAGCAGGGTTCGAGGGCGAAGGAATTTCCTTGGCTTACCCCGCACAAACCGTGCAGCTGCTGCCGCCGGAGGTTTTAATACGTTCAGAGGTGGGACCTACCGAAAGAGAGAGTAAGGATCGCCTTGATTCTATTGTATCTTGATACCGCGGGGGCTAATATATCTGCATGATTATTACCGTTTTATCTATTCTCCTCTCCCTCGCCTACGGCGCTTCAGAATCAAAAAACGCCTTTGACAAATCCTATCCGAGAGACAATACCTTCTGCACCATCAAGGGCAAAGTCCTGGAACTCATGATCCGAGGCGGGACCGAAAGAATTGAGCCGGCCGAGCGGGGATACGGGGAGCTACTTTTCTACCGTGCCCCGAAAAAATTACCCCACCTCCTGCCGCTACGAGATTTTACATCTGAGACCTACCGCTTATTTCTGGGTGTTTCTCCGGGTTGCAGTAAGTCCCACGGCTATCTCCTAGGAAGTACCTTCGGTATTCTCCTCCGGAAAGAAAACCGTCCCTTTCCGGATAAGCTCGCCATTCAACTCTTCGACGTCCAGACCCTCGCCCCCTTAGAGCTCGTAGACACCAATTACCTGGCGGACCGAGCACTTCCCTATCCCGAAGGCTTCGCCTTCCGTCATGTCAGTGACGTCGGAGCGTCCGTAGGCAAGGTGACGATTGGGGGTGAGAGTTATATCCATCAACAGAAGGGATTCCCCCGTTGGTATGCCTACACGGCTTCGGGGGTGAAGCCTCTACCAGACTTAACCTTTGAAAAATTTCCCTTACAGAAGCATTTCAAGAGCAAGGATGAATTTCTAGAACTAGCAGGCTGGAACGCATCAGCACTACGCTTTGAAAAAGAAGTTTTTCATCAGGCCGTGTCCCACAAGCTGCGACGGCAGTGCTTTCTTCTAACCGATAAAATTCGTCCTCTCACCAGTACCGACGCTTGGAAGTGTCACGCGTTGTAAGCGGTGTAGACCGAGAAGAATTCTTCCAGGCGGCCCTCATACTTGAGCTGAAGCCATGCGTGTCTGTCGGCGATAATTTGTTTCGTAAACTTTCCTCGCACTACCACTTTTACAGGTCTCTTGCATGCGATGGCCTCGAGCTGACGGAGGTTTCGGTCAATGTGCTCGACCTGCCCATAGTCGTAAATGAAGTAAATATCGGCATCAGGCAGTGCGAAGGCAGGATCGAAAAGGTCCTGCTGATCAAGATGGCAACGGGAGAAACCAAGCTCACTGTAGATCCGGTTCCCTTCATCAACCCGGGCCTGGACGTATTCGTAGCCTTGAAAAGAATTCTTGGGGTAGAGACCACCGATCACGATCCCCATGCGGCCGTAGGCGGCGCCGAGATCGATCACGTGCTGATAAGGTCTGAGACGCAGGAGCTGAACGATGCGAAGGCACTCGGAGTATGGTGTTTGAAGGGTTTGAAGATCCAGGCCGACCCAGGTCTGAATCCCTGAATGGATGCTGGGGCCCCAGGTCTCATGAGGGCCTTCAGGCTCAAAGCCCTGGGCCTCGGCCACGAGCATCTCCTCGATGTAGCGCAGGCGAAGGCCAAGAATTTTATCAACCAGATCGGCGTGCTGGCGGCGGATGATATCATTCGCCTTAGGGGACTGATAGAACTCCACGGAGTTTGCCAGGCGCTTGCGATCCGAGAGTGGCAGCTGTGAAGATCCCAATCGCTGGAAATCCAGGAGAGATTTTAGTTCCGTTCGGGGAAAGAATTCGAGTTGGAGCACGCTTATCCTTAAGCTGGGCGTTTACCCCATTATTCCACTCTTTAAATTTTACGCCAAGAATTTGACGAGGGCCTGAGTGAATTGCTCAGACCCTCGAAGGATAACTAGATGGAATAGAGCCAACCGAGGGTCATCGTATTCTGGTGCTTGTCGTAGGTTCCGCGTTCATTGGCGAAGATCTTTTTCGTAGCCGCGTCTAGGCGATACTCGAGACGCACTTCTGAAGCGTTGCCGATGGTGTAGCGGCTTGTGACAGTG
>JAIYDC010000132.1 GCA_027487685.1 Pseudomonadota bacterium
AGGAGGATACTAGGGATGAAATTTGACATAACGGACTCGTGAGCGGAAACGGGTTTGGGATTTTTCTGTGACGGAGCTGTCACATAGGTTGGCTTGAAGTGCTTAGTGAAGGATTTGGGATGAATAGTGACTTGCTAATTTTTATTGATAGGAATGAGTTTGATGAGCTTTGGAAAAAAAGATCGAGATATTTCTGAATAAATATTTAATATGTTTGTGAAAATTTGAAGCTCTTGCCTCTCATCACAAAAATTTTCGGAAGAAGCGATTTCAAAAAGAACAAATCAGACTCATAAATTTCGTCATTTTTAATTCTTGAAGAAAGGCCGATATAATTCTGGAATTGATTTTTAGAGCGCTGTTTGAGCGAGATTAAGCCCGCTACGAGCGTTTTAGCAGTGTTGTTGATGGTCTTATCTTTATTGAAGATTGTGAGTTTATAAAGTGGTGGCTCCCCCGAGACTCGAACTCGGACGTTGTTGCCAACGGCGGATTTTGAATCCGCTGCGTCTACCATTCCGCCAGGGAGCCATAAGTTCACTATTTTAGTCAAAAGACTTTGTGGTCGTCAATCTACTTAAGCCGAATCAGCTCTAGGGCTTCGCGGACAGTAAACCTTAGAAAATCAGGACCTAGATGCTTTTTTAGCTCTTTGTTAGAGATTAAGCATGAGAACTTCAGGTAGTCGAGGAGGTAGTCTGGTACGTTGATGCTGAATTTTTTCAAGAAATTGTTCACGCCTCCAGCTAGAAAGATGGGGAACGGAAGGGATTTGGTTTCTACAACCCTTAGTGCTTCGTGGAGAGCGATGAATTCATCCCCTGCAACATTGTAAGTGCCCGTGGGTAGGGCATCGAGTGACCGGTAGAGTACGCTGGCCATGTCGAACTCGTGAATGAATTGGAAAAAGGGATTGTAGTCAACTGGCCTTAGGGACAGAGGTCCTCCAAGGAACTTGGTCATAGAGTTTTGAATCTGTGTGCCGACGATATTGCAGGGTCTCAGCACGATGGTGGAAATGCTGTTTTGATTTTTCCACATCCAATTGGTACAGATCTGATCCATTTCGATAACATCTCGGAGTTCAGGATGGCGGATGCTGGCGCGCAGGGGTGAGTCTTCGGGAAGAAAGATTGAGTTGTCGGGTAACGCTCCGTAGACGTGAAAGGTAGAAAGAATCACGACTTTCCGGACCCCCGAGCGTTCGCACATTTCGAGAATTCGATTCGTCCCCATAACAGAGAGGTCGATTCTTTTGGCCAGCAAGTTTTGCTCATTTGCGACATGGCTAATGCGGCCCAAGTGATAAACGGCGTCGAACTTGTGAAGTCGGAAGAGATTCTCAAAATTTCCTCGCGAATATTTCATATTCAAGGCGGTCATGCCCTGGAGAGGTGGAACTTCTGTCACACTCCTGGAATCGATTCCGATGATTTCCCAAGTTGCATGTTCCATGAGGATAAGTCGTGCTGTCATCTGGGCAAGACCTCCAGCTATACCGATGATGAGGATCTTCTTAACTGAACTCATCGCTGGACCTTTTTCCGAAACTCTTTTATCACGAACCGCGAGATCGGTTTTCGAATGGGGTCCAGAAAAGGTCTCCGGGTTTTAAGGCCCGCAACGATCATTCGCTTGATAGTATTCTCAATATGAAAAACGTTTTCCTTCACTTCTTTATCTGACGCCTCCTCTCCTAGCTGGGCCGGGATGGATATCTCCTTGCCGATGTGGATATCAATGGGTGAGGGGAGAGGAAATACGTTAGCAGTTAGAGGGAGTGCTGGAAGTCGTAGGAGACTAGCAAGGCGCTTCGAATGTAGCACAAACGGAAACATTTCTTCGGCACCGATCACGCAAATAGGAAGAACTGGGGTCTTTTTTTGAAGGGCTATGCGGTAGAAGCCCTCTGAAAAGTGACGGAGCTTATAGTAATCAGGGGTGTTCTTCGATATCCCTCGAACGCCCTCAGGAAAAACCAGGATCGATTCACCATGATCAATAAGGAAAGCACAGTTCGTCCGGTCTCCGAGGATTGAACCTGTGCGAGCTGTAAAGTCTCCGATGAACGGAAGCTGCGCCATAAAGCGCTCCACCATCGCCCGAAGGATCCGAGGCTTATCGCTCTCCATAAGAAACGCCATGGTGATCAGCATACTGTCGATGGGAAGCTGGCCGGTGTGATTTGACGCCACGATATAAGGGTGGTCGCCGATATTCTCCGCCCCGAAAACACGGACTTTGAAGTAGGAGCGGTAGATCGGAAAGAGGCGCTTGAGCGCCCGCTCGCAGAGGTCGAGGTCAAAGCCCCAGGGGTCCCGGTAATTTTGGTACCTGGCCCGGAGGTCCACAAAGATGCGTTCAATTTTCTTTTCATCCTCCGGATCAAGGAGGAGGTGCTCGAGGCTTCGCATAGTCTGGATATTTTACCTTGGCCGGGTCGGTTCCACTAGATAAACTCTGTTTCCAGACGATAACGGTCGGTCAGTTAAAACCCTTGAGGTCGCTGTTTCTCTTTACGAAGTTGATGATGGATTCTTCGACTCCCGGGATGCCGTCACCCTTCTCGGCCGAAGTAAAGTGGATCTGCTTGACCCATTTGAACTTCCTGTAAATCTCAGGCATCTGGGCCTTGAGCTTCGCCCGTTCACTTTGAGTTTTGAGTTTATCAATCTTGTTTAACAGGAGGTAAGTCTCGAGATCGAAGGCCTTAATATACTTGTGGAACAGAAGATCGCTCTCCTGGAGAGGGTGCCGAGAATCCTGAATATTCAGGAGGAGGACTTTGCTGCTACAGAGGTGGAAAAAAGTATCAAGAAGCTCTTGCCAGTTTCTGGCCATCTCCTTAGATACCTCGGCAAAGCCATAGCCGGGAACATCGAACAGGTAGAAGTGCTCAAGAGACTTCGTCTCATGATTTTCCACGATGAAGTCGAAGATGTTCACTTGCCGTGTTCGACCGGGGATCTTGGAGACTCTGGCTGTAGTCTTTCCAAACAGCGCATTGATGAGAGAAGATTTTCCGACATTGGAGCGGCCAATGAAGGCGATTCCATTTGCGAACGGGTGCTCATTCAACCACTGCTGAAGTTGCTCAATGGTATCGATGCCCATGAGAAATTCGGTTTTTCCCTTCTGAATGTTCATCTCGTTATCCCGTCCTTTGAGTTTCAATTCGGGCGATCTTAGCAGAAAAGATGGTTAGTCGTCTTTAACTTTAGGAGTCCATATGTACCAGCAAAAATTGATGCAAAAGCAGATTGCGACGAGTGGTGTCCGGATAGGGGATAGCTGTAGTATCCTCCCGTTTACTGGTCGGCGACGTGCATTCACGCTCACCCGCTTCCGGATCGATCTGGTTTCACCTAAGTTCCGCCCAACAGGTCTATCGGGTTCTTACTTCGAACTTCCAGGCAACGGGACACAACCTTTTCACTACCGTCTCGAGCTCGATGGGGCCGCAGAGGCCGGTCGCTTTGTTCTTAAGGCGCTTCTAGGTCAGCCTTTCCTGCTGAACGGTTCGGCCGCCCGTGAAGCCTATGTGGAACGTGCAGATCGCCTCTATATTGAAGACAATCGGATAAACTTTGATCCCTTCGACCTTGCCGAGCATATAAACCGGCATTTTGACCATCCCGTCCTTCGCGAACAAGCGCTTCTGGAGTCAACGCTCAAGATCCTTATCCAGGGAGAAACGGGAACTGGAAAATCACACCTCTCGGCGAAAATTCACGCGGCTAGCGGCAGGCGTGGGAAGTTTGTCTCCGTTAACCTTTCTTCCTTTAACGAGCAACTCATCGAGTCTGAGCTTTTTGGTCATAAAAAAGGGGCCTTTACCGGGGCGATCGCTGATAAGTCCGGCGCTTTCATCGAAGCGGAAAACGGTACTCTGTTTCTTGATGAGATTGACTCACTTCCACTTGAACTTCAGACAAAACTCCTGACGTTCCTCGACAGTAATCGCTTTCGCCGTGTAGGCGACGTCCGGGAGACGGCCATCAGCGCACGGCTCATCTTTGCCAGCGGCCAGCCGTTAGAGCCCTTAGTAAGAGATGGTAGATTTCGGCGCGATTTCTACTTTCGCCTCAAGTCCGGCCATACTCTCGAGCTTGGGGCACTTCGCAATGATTCTGGCCGGATACGAGAGGCGTGCCGGCACTTCTCCCTAAAGGAAGGAGTCATTCTTTCAAACCGGGTATTAGATTTTTACGAAACACTCCCCTGGCCTGGGAATCTACGTCAGCTCTTTGGGCACCTTGAAAAAAAGAAAGTACTCTCGCGCTCCCCGAAGCTTGACTTCGATGAGTCCGACGAGGGGCTTCTCTGTGCGAGCTCCGATCTAACGACCATCTCTTCCCGGGACGAGATATTGCCCCTTCAAGAGCTCAAAGAGGAATACGTCAAACGCGCTCTGGGCCTTTGTGAGGGAAACGTTTCTCTCGCAGCTCGGAAGCTAAGGCTAACGCAGAAGACAGTTAAATCCTTAGTTGGAAAGTCTAATTCGCCAGAACGTAAGTAATTTTAAGCTCTTCAATTTCTCCCTCAATACCTCGGAGCTTCAGGAAATCGTTTATCTCGATTATGAGCTTTCGACGGATGATTTCTTTGCCTTCATCTTCGAGTGGAAAAGTCGCCACAGAAGGCTCAACATGAAGTACTAGGTGGTCCCGAAGCTGAAATTCATGTTGCTCAAGGAAATTTCGGGCATAGCGGTTAGTGACTGTTGAGGTGAAGTCTATATCAACTGAACGAACCTCATTCACGTTAGCAAAGTGCACCGGTAGCCGGAAGTTTGTAACCTCAACGTGCCTTGTTTCTTTCTTGTAATAGACAGGCCTCTCGTACGTGACTTCAGCCTCGATATTCGCCGGGGCGCGCCCCTTGGACTTGTCACCGAGAAGTTTCTGTCCTGAGTATCCGATTCCGATGACTGCGAGGACTGAGGCAAAAGAAAAGCAAAGAAGGAGGAGTGACTGACCAGCAGAGAGGCCTTGGAGCCATTGACCGATGATCAGAGCAGGAAGTAATAATGCGGTCTTCAGTTTACTTGTAGGGAGAGAACTTCGGGCCTGGTAGTTCGTCTTGGCCTTTGCGTAGGTCTCTTGGAGCACTTCCTTTAAGTTTAGCTCTGCCAGGATGATACGCACGCGGACGCTTAGGCCCAAAACCAGATTCTTTAGGACCACGGGAAATGAGCGGCCAGCTTTGAGGAGTTTGTTTTTGAGGAGAACTATTTTTACGTTTAAATCACGAAGCCACTTAGGCGTACGTGCTGCCACCAGCTCGAAGAGCCGGAGTAAAAGACCGTTGATGAGGGTTTCAAGTTTTTCAAGTATTCCCATCTTACAGCCTATCGGCGCTGCGGTAGTTTTTCTGAGTTCGAACTTCTTCGCTCGGTTATCGGAAACCATTGCCTGCTGTAAATTATGGCCTACAGGGGATCGGCAGAGCATCCGATGAGGTTATCGGCGTAATTCAGCAAAGGATGGTTTTATTATGTCGAAGATATATGCTCTTTCTTTCCTTCTGTTCTCAGTAGGTTGCGCACAATTCCAGACAGGTCGAAGCTACCTGGCCGAAATGGAGCACGACGATTCGAGTTTTTTTAATCCACGGGAAGATTTTCCCATCGTAGCTGGCGACTCTGGTCGAGATTGGATGAGCGAACAAGAGCGTCGCCAAAGAACGCCTGCCTCCAAGAAGGATGACTTGGACGCCGGTCCTCATATGCTTAAGCAGGAGCTCCGAACCCTTGAGAGTATGCAAAACGAGGACAGCTCAGCATTCTATGATCAGCATAAGCATCATCTGAGTTCTATTTCCGAGCGGATTTTTTTTCTTAAGCTGCCTGTCTTCGAAAGACAGGACTATCTGATAAACAGGGGATTCCTTCCTGCGCCTAAAACCAGAGTCAGTACTCCGGCGCGCATCTCCGCCATCCGAAAGAACGATGTGCTTCTGGGGATGAAGAAAAACGACGTCCTAGATTCTCTAGGTAAGCCAGTACGGATAGAGGTAGCTGGCAATCCTCGGAATGAAAACGAGCGGTGGCTCTACCGCTTGAATGGGAATCAAAAATTCATCTACTTTGAATCCGGCCAAGTCCAGGGCTGGGAATAAAGGTTCCAAGCTTTATTCAAATAGCCAGTGCTTCCGTAGAAGTGTGTTGGCCGGGAACCTTCTGGACGTAGTTTCGGGTGGTTAAGGAATCCGTAGGGTAGGAATTTCGTGCATTTTCTTAGCGGAAAAGGTAATTTAACACCACTTTTTTCGATTCTGCTAAACACCTAACCCGAGGGTTTTGATGGATTTTACTCTAGATTTTGAACGTCCGGTCTCTGAGCTCGAAAACCAGATTCGTGAACTGAAGCAAACCTCACATCAATCGATTGATATTTCTCACGAGATTCAAGCTCTCGAGGCGAAAGTCAACCGTATGCTCGAGGACATCTATACAAAACTTTCTCCTTGGGAGCGAACCCAGCTGTCACGGCACCCGGCGCGTCCCCACGCCATCGATTACATCGAAAAGATCGTCACTGAATTCCATGAGGTTCACGGCGACCGGCGCTTCTCTGACGACCCGTCGATGGTGACGGGTTTTGGATACATTGACGGTCAGAGGGTCGCGGTGATTGGCATTGAAAAGGGCCGCAAAACTCAGGAAAAGATAAAGCGCAATTTCGGCATGGCAAACCCTGAAGGTTACCGCAAGGCGCTGCGGGTGATGCAGCTCGCTTCCCAGTTTGGAATTCCTGTCATCACCTTCGTTGACACTCCCGGTGCATATCCGGGAATTGGCGCCGAGGAACGGGGGCAGGCCCTCGCCATTGCAGAGAACATCGAGGAGATGTTCAATATCAAGGCGCCGATTGTTTCGATTGTTATTGGTGAAGGCGGTTCCGGCGGTGCACTCGGTATCGCCGTTGCCGATAGAGTTTTTATGATGGAGTACTCGGTTTATTCAGTCATTTCACCGGAGTCCTGCGCCTCGATTCTCTGGTCTGATCCGAAGATGGCTGAGACGGCAGCGAATTCTCTGCAGCTCTCGCCCAATAAGGCCCTTGAGCTTAAAGTTATCGACGGGATCATCAAAGAACCGGCCGGCGGTGCCCACCGACATGCTGATTGTGCCGTGCAACTGGTCAAAGAAGCCATCACTGCGAGCTTCACGGCTCTCTTGAAAGAAGACCTAGATACAATGCTGCAGAAGCGCTTTGAGAAATTCCGACAGATGGGGAACATCACGTTGACACTCGACACCTCAGAAGAAGGTCAAGTCTAACATGACTATTTATTCCATGACCGGTTTTGGCAAGGGCGAAGCCTCTGGCGAAAACTACACCATCACCACTGAAATAAAGACCGTCAATAACCGATTTAAAGACTACAAGTTTCGGATGAGTTCGCTCTTCAATGCCCTCGAACTTGACCTTCGTTCAAGGCTCGAGAACGAATTCCGTCGCGGTAGCTTTGACGTCACCGTCACCTATAAGCGGGCCGAGCGCGCCACCGCCGATTTTCAGGTTGACCCGAGGAAAGTCGCGGCTTACCTAGAGCTCCTCCGACCGGTATTCGCCCAGGCCAGTTTAAGCCTTCAGCCTTCACCCACTGAGTTCCTTCGGAGCGAGTTCTACAAAGATGATGACGGCAACCGCGATCAGGAACTCGAGCCGCTCGCTGTCCGCTCCTTCGCAGAGGCCGTGCTGGCGCTGAAGAGTTCTCGAGCAGCTGAGGGAGAAAAGCTCGCCCAGAAACTTCTTGAGCATCTTGCGGTCTACGAGACTTGTCTCGCGGATATTGAGAGGCAGAAGTCCCGCTACCCGGAGATCATGCGCGAAAAACTGACGGCGAAGCTGAATGAAAAGCTAAAAGACCTTAAAATTGACGAGCCGCGCTTCCTCCAAGAGGTTGTCTACTATCTTGAGAAACTTGAGATAGACGAGGAAATCAATCGGGCAAAAATCCACCTTGAAAAGCTGCGTTCTGTCTTGAAGTCGACCGGAGAAGTAGGCCGACAGATCGATTTCCTCTTGCAGGAGCTCGGTCGCGAGACGAACACGATGGGATCAAAATCTGCCGTCCCGGAAATTTCATCCCAGGTTGTTGAGATGAAAGTACAATTAGAGAAGATACGCGAACAAGCTCTGAACCTGGAATAAACATGTCCGGAAAGATGATCGTCATCTGTGCCCCCTCGGGCACGGGCAAATCCACCCTCCTCGGCCGCCTTAAGGCCGATGTGCCCGACCTTGCCTGGTCGGTATCATGTACCACGAGGCCTATGAGGTCCGGGGAAGTTCATGGTAAGGATTATTACTTCATTAAGCCCGAGAGTTTCGAACGGCAGATCGCCGAAGATGAGTTCATTGAATGGGCGAAGGTTCACTCGAACTACTACGGGACTTCTAAACGCTTCGTCACCGAGGGCATTGCGGCTGGAAAGAAGATGCTCTTTGACCTCGATGTCCAGGGTGCAGACGCCATGAAGCGCATCTACCGAAGCGACGCTCAGGTCATCTTCATCGAGCCCCCTTCTGTGGCCGAGCTTGAGAACCGACTCCGTGGACGGGGGACTGATTCGGAAGCCGTTATTCATGAGCGAATTTTGAACGCCCGAAAAGAGCTCCTCCGCAAGGACGACTTCGACCATATCATCATGAACGACGACGTGGAGCTTGCTTACCAGAAACTCAAAGCACTGGTGCAAAGGATACTTGGATAATATGTACGCGGAACGGATAGATTTTTCTCATGAGGCCAATCTCACCGTCGAGGAGCTAGTCAAACGGGCCGAGGTGCTCATACCAGACGCCGATCTGGCGCTTCTAAGAAAGTGTTACGAGTTCGCGGAGCGCATGCATGCAGGTGTCAAGCGCTCCTCCGGTGAGCCTTATATCATCCATCCATTGAACGTGGCCGCAACGCTGATCAAACTCAAAATGGACCTCGACTCGATCATGGCGGGACTCCTGCATGACACAGTTGAGGACTGTGATGTTGCCCCTGAGGAGATTGCGAAGCTCTTTGGGCAAACTGTTGCACAGATTGTTGTCGGATGTACCAAGATCTCGAAGATCAAGTTTAAGACCAAAGAAGAGTCACAGGCCGAAAATTTCCGTAAGATGGTTGTGGCGATGGCGCAGGATCTGCGTGTGATTATCGTGAAGCTCGCGGATCGCATGCATAACATGCGAACCCTTCAGTACATGACGAAGGAAAAGCAGCAGTCCAAGGCCCAGGAGACACTCGACATCTACGTCCCCCTTGCCTCCCGTCTCGGGATCAACTCTGTGAAGGCAGATCTTGAAGACCTTTGCCTCCGCTACATTCATCCTGATATTTACTACCGGCTTGCTGAAAAGATCGCGATGAAAAAGCGGGAGCGTGAGTCCTATATTGAAGAGACGCTCAGCCTCGTGGAAGAGAAAATGCTCGAATACTCGGTGCAAGGTGAAGTCACAGGCCGGCCGAAGCACTTTTTCTCGATCTACAAAAAGATGCAGCAGCGAGGCGTTGACTTCGAGCAAATCCAGGATCTCCTGGCCTTTCGGATTCTCATTAATAACATCACCGAATGCTACAAGGTGCTTGGGATCATCCACTCCGCCTTTACACCTGTTCCTGGACGATTTAAAGACTACATCGCCATCCCTAAGGTTAACAATTACCAGTCACTCCACACCACCGTCATAGGTCCTAAGGCAGAGCGGATAGAAATCCAGATCAGGACCTTTGAAATGCACGAGGTCGCCGAGCGCGGGGTGGCCGCCCATTGGAAGTACAAGGAACGTAATAAAGGTGATGGCGTCAGTAAGCTGAAGTGGGTTGAAGAACTCATGGAGTTTAACCAGAACGTGGAGAGCTCGTCCGAATTTATGGACGTGGTGAAGAACGATCTTGATGTCGGAGGTGTTTTCATTTTCACTCCCCAGGGAGATGTGAAAGAACTCCGGTACGGAGCGACTCCTCTTGATTTTGCCTACGCCGTCCATACAGAGGTTGGGAATAAGACCGTCGGTGCTAAGGTCAACGGTAAGATGGTTCCATTAAAGTACCGCCTGAAGTCCGGCGACACGGTTGAGATCCTGACCAGTAAGACGCAAACGCCGTCTAAGGACTGGCTCAAGATCTGCAAAACCTCCCGTGCCATCACCAAGATCCGTCAGTACCTGATGAAGATCGAACGAGATGAACACCGCCGGCTGGGTGAAGAACTCATCGATAAGGCGCTTCGTAAGTTTGAGACGTCCATTAAGTCGATTGATAAGAAGGGCGAATTGAAGCTCCTCCTCGAACGGCACAACTATAAAAACTTGGAAGAGCTTTACGTCAACATTGGATCTAAGCACCTCCCGATTAAGGAAGTTCTTTTAGGTATACCATCGGTCAACTTTTTAGAAACCGATGAGCTGGATTTCAAGGAAGAGGAGAAGGAGCTCGAGAGCTTCTTTAAACAGACCCAGCAGAAGGCGCGAAAGACCACCAGTAATGACAATGCTGTGATCGTCGATGGTCTTGACGACATCATGGTCAAAATGGGCCGCTGCTGTAACCCGATCCCCGGGGATCCGATCACGGGAATCATCACCCGAGGTCGGGGAATCACCGTTCACACGATTGGCTGTAACCGGATTCTCGATATGGAGCAATCCCGCCATGTCCGCGTCGAGTGGAACAAGCATTATACTTTCAGTCATCCGGTGAATATCAAGGTTACGACCCACGATAAGCCGGGGATTTTGTCTAAGATTTCAAAGTCCATTAACAATGCGGGCATCAACATCCGCTCTGCGATCGCTAGGTCAATGCCTGACCAAAAAGGTAATTTTATCTTCGAGATCGAGGTGAAGGATTACTCGGAGCTCCTGAAAACCATCAGCTCGATTGAGCAGATGGAAGAGGTGATCTCCGTTAACCGCGCCTAGCCGATTAAGATTTTGACTTCCCCGGGAGCTGAGTCATAATTTGTGTATGACTAAATTCCTTCTATCAATTCTCCTCCTCATTTCGGCTTCATCCTTCGCTCAGGACTCCCAAGTTTCTGTAACCGAAGGAGAAACTGTGGATCCCTTAGCAGACCTCACGGTACCCGAATCTGTAACTCCTATTCCTCAGGAGGAGTCGACACCTGTGTCCGTAGCTCCTATAGAAACTCCCGTGCCGGATTCGACTTCACCAGTATTAACTACCGAGACGAGCCTCGATGGTGATGAAAAGCCCTTTAATCCTCTGGAGAGTCATTGGGTTTCGATCTTTGGTTTCGAGTATTTAAAGTACGATGTTCCTTTTGAGTTCTCAGGTGAAAAGAAAAGCTTCTCTCCGGAGGGTCAGGGAATGTGGGGAGGGCGTCTGGGGTTTGGCGGCGAGCTCTATTTAGGTCTCGGCTTAGTCACCACCACAAGAATTGAGGGTTTTTACGTGGGGACCTTGTTTTCTCGAGTTTTAAACGCTGGCCCCAACGACGAGGATGTTGAGTTTGCTTATACTAAGCGAAACGGCAATGTGTGGGGCGTGGAAGCGACTCAAACTCTTGGATTTATTTTCGACTTTAAGACCAAGAACCCCATCTTGGACGAATGGTCGTACCTCACGATGGAGCCCTTTGTTGAGGCAGGAATCGGCAGAGCGTATGCCTATAATCGGATTAATTACGATTACGACACAGGGACCACAACAAACGAAGGGTACAGGCAGCGAGTTCGTGACGACCTAACAATTGTGAAGTTCGGAGGCGGGATAAATTTCACCTCCTCTTCAGGTTACTTTCTTTACCTCAAAGCATTTGTCAATTCTTTCGACATAATTGAAAGAAGGATCCGAACTTACACACGTCCTGACCAGGAGACGGATTCACTGGTGAAAGAAAAACTAAAAGATGTTAACATCGATCCCATCATGACCTACGCACTCGGAGGCGGGTATAAGTTCTAAGCATGGTCTTCTTTTATTAATCTCGCTCTTCCTTGCCCTCTCGTGCGAGGAGCAGGTTGCCGTAGGTAATAAATTGACACAGGCGGAGCGGGACTACCTGGCACAGATAGGTGTGCGCCGGTGTATCTCTGCATCTGACGATGCCTTTAAAACCTTCGAAGAAACCTCAAATGAAAAGATGCTGGACTTCGAGGCCGGCAAGGCCTGGAAGTACGAATACAAGAAAGACTCAACCGTGGTCGAAACCTCCTATATTTACGTCTGGAAAGTTGATCCTCCTAACGTCTATTTCCGGGTTCGTTTGAATAACGCGGGCACCGTCTCGAACCAATTCTGGAAGTTCGATACTTCTGGTAACGCCGATATGCTTAGGAACATCCAGGAGAAGCATTGCGCTAAGACTCTCACGGTCACCGTCGGTAGCTCGGCGATGAAGGTGGTGATAGAAACTGACCGCACACGGGAAGATTCGGATAATCTGGTTGAGAATTCTACGGATTACCGCTTTAGCTCAAGCTTCCCAGTTTACTTCGCCGATCTGAATTTAAAGCGAACAAAAAAATACTATGATAATGACGGAAAACTGAAGAAGACTGAGACTTATGATTATTCGCTTACCGCCATCAGTGACGTCACGCAACCGGCGGATTACACGGATGCCTCAATTGTGAACCGAACCTACTGTGTTCCGCGCTACACCACTGCCACGGGTGCCGACACTCTCGATAACTACGCTTTCCCGTTGGAAGAAAACTGCGAGACTTCTGATGTAGGGACTGTTGATGCCAATGCAGATGCGACGCCGGATTTTGCTCCGGCCAGTGAGCTTTAGGGCGCCGTCTCACCATTTCACTTTGAGATTTACTCCATAGTTCCTGGACTTCTGAAGTTCAAAATCATCATATGATCGCTCAAAGGTGAATATTTCAAAGACTATATGAGGCGAGTTAAATGCAAGGACCGCTGCCGGGTAAAACTTGTCCAAAGTGAAGACATCCAGGGCCATCCAGTCCGAGAAAAGGATGTTTGCTCCCACGCGATAGGTTCTTCCTACGTCATAATTTCCTCCGTAGAAGGGGGAGTAGCCTGTATAGAGGCTGGCCTCGGTTAGGGAGAGGCCTGCTCCATCCAAAAGGTTTGGGGTTTTATATCCTAAGAAAGTATCCCAATAGGATATCTCGCTCCCGCTAAGGGGTAGTGAGTTCAACTGAAATAGAATTTGTCCCCAGGAACTCAAACTATACAGTGAATGCAAGCTAAACTCTGAGAATCCGATGAATGGTATCTCATTTAGTTTAACATCTAGAGATCCATCCACCAGGTCTCCGATACTGTATTTTGCGTCAAGAACTCTTCTGATGCCGTAGTTGAGCTGTGGTTTCAGAACGAGCCTCGGTGTAGGCTTCAGGATCATTGACGAACTTGCCGTGTAATCGTGGAAGAGGAATCCTTTGAGCTCAGGGAATACTGGATCTGTTGCAAGAAGAACAGCTCCACCATTAGTCGATATGACTTGTGAGAAGTTTTCGAATCGGTAATTGACGCCGATTTTCGCGGAAGCGTCATAGGGTTTTCCGTAACTTTCTCCTAGTCTATCCTGAATCTTCTGTTGATCTTTGGACTGAAGGTCCTGGTAGAGATTATATGTATCCTTTTCACCGCTTACGAGGACGTTTACCTCAAAGGGAGTCGGAGCTCTCGTTTGGGCAAAGGGAAGAAGCCACTGGGTTGAATTTTGGTGTCCAGAGAGCCGGAGCGAATGGGCCTCTATGAAGTTTGCCTTTCTCGCAAGGACTGGTGAAGAGAAAAGAAAAAGGAAGAAGACTATATACGATTGTTTCATCGTATATAGTCTAATTCAGTTCTAGGATTCTACAAAGTCTATCGTTTCTTGAATAATACGGTTCATCTTTCCTTGGTCGTGATTGGGTGCCTGTGTGCTATCTCGGAGGTCTTCGACCAGGGGGGAGAGGTAATTTCTTAGCTGTTCGATTTCACGCTCAATCACTTTCTTCCTGTCTTGAAGGAGTTCCTTGGTCCTGTAAGTGATTGCGGCTGCACCCAATTGGATGATGAGCGTATCACTATCGAGAGAGTTGGCAATAATCTTTAGCTCGTCCTTCAGGAGTTCTAGATCGATCTTTCTTCGAAGGATTTCAAGCTCGGCGTTGATATTGGCCTCAAGATCGGATGCTTGGACTTCTCCTTTTAGGAGTAAGTAGTAATTACGGAGAATGTCTAAATCTGGGCGTCGGGAGGCAAGAAGATTTTTGAGTGGTTCGGTGTTTTTAACCTCTAGTGACTGTTTGGCAGCACTGATGACACTTTTCTTTAGTTCTTCGTTGAAAATGGACTTTAAGCGTTGCTCGAGCTCTGGGTTGTTTGTGAGGAAGTTTGTAAGAGTTACCTTAAGGAGGGCCTCAATTCGTCGCTGTGCTTGATTAAGATCCTCCGCTGTTGGAAGGGTGTTGTTCACAACGACTCCAATTTGTTCTCCATATCCCTCATCTCGGTAAACTTCAACTAACTTACGCACAAGCACGGATGCTGCAGCGATGTTATCCCTGAGAAGAGACTCATAAAATTCTAGTTCTGTTCTAGCAAGTGTGTTGACTTGAAGTTTGAAAGAATCATTATTTATTGTCTTAGCGATGATCTTATCAATGCTGGCACTGATTTTGCGAACCTTATCAAAACTGTTACCGAAGAGTTGATAGGCCATGAAAATGTCTTTGCCTATGATGCTTAGGCGGGGAATGATGGCCTTCTCGATCGCCTTGAGGTCAATCTCATTGCCTTCTTGTGCGGTCACTTTCACATCCTGGACAAGTTCTTTGATACCAATTGCTAGTCGGTAGATGTGGAGAGTTCCCCATTTGAAGTTATTGTAACGACCTGCGGTCTCAATCTTAAATCCAAGTTCTTGGTAGAGTGCGATCGCCTGGTCGAGGCGCCTCTTCTGTTTTTTAGTGAGGTTTGGTATTGGACGGAGGAGGTTCTCGATCTCAGAGGCAAGTTTAGGGAGAAAATCCTTCAACGATAGACCTGAATCTTTTTTTATGTTGCTTTCAAAGAGATCAATGTTTACCTCGAATTCCTTCCAGATCTCGACCACCTTTAGGGCCTCAAAAGATCCTGCTCCCGCGTAAGCGTGGAGAAGTTTAATTTTTATCTCGTCGTCCTTGGGATATCGGACTTTGAGTCGTTCAAGGGTTGGGATCGCTTCCTCGAATTTTCGACTATTCATTTGTGCTTCTACTGCAGCGAGTGTCGACTGGCGGGAATTGTTGTCTACTTTTTCTCCACACCCTGAAAGTGATAGAGCAAGGATTAGGATCGGCAAGCTTACCTTCATAGTTCTCTCCTGTTAATTATGAGATAGACTTGAGCAAATCCGTTGCCAAATTCTGAGCAAAGTAGAGAGTTTTGAGCGGATAGAAGTTGTCGGCTGTTTAAGATTTAGGCACTTTTTGAAAAGGGCCACCTTATGTGACTAGATTGTAAACAGGGCTTAGTCTTCGGTAATGATCTCTTCTCTTAGAATCTTAAGCTGCACGAACGTCCGAGCGAGCTTGAGCGCCTCCACGAGAAGCTTGCGTGTCTCAGGCCATGACGAGTACTGGCCTGGAACTGAGTCGAAATAGAACTCAGTTTTTGAGCTGTGGATTAAGTGAGAAATAATAAGATTCACCCGCATAATATGATAGTCGCTTGAGATGATGAGGACTTTCTTGAGGTCTGGATTCTGGCGCAGGAATTGGACCGTCTCTCGAACATTTTCAAAGGTGTTCTTGGATTCGTAATCAAGATCGACCTGCATGTCGGGAGAAGAGAGCTCCTGGCTGGTTGCCGGATTCCCCTGATTATTCAGCAGGGTTTGAAAAGAGTTAGCGGCATGGACGCCTGAGATGAAAAGCTTGGATGTGGGGTTCTTCTTCAGGAGCTCCATGGCGTAGGAGATCCGGCCCCGGTCCCCGGTGAAAACGGCAATGGCGTCCGGGGACTTCTGGAAAAAAACACCGGCCGCACGTCCCTTTTGAAGTTTAGCGTAAATTGGGATGTAGACAATAAATGTCGCCACTAGCACAAGGCCGATCATTGATATGGCCACGCCGCTGATAAACAGACGGCGCAGACGGGTGGACTTTGTTTCGAATACGTACTTGCGACCTAACATACTTTTTTACTTCGCGGCGATGACCTCGATCTCTACGACCGCGCCCTTCGGGAGTGCAGAGACCTGGACCGTCGAGCGGGCCGGGTATGGGGGCGTAAAGAACTTGGTATAAGCTTCATTTACTTTTCCGAATTGCGCAAGGTCTGTCATAAAGATCGTCGTCTTTACGATGTTCTCCCGAGTCAAATCCTGAGAAGAAAGAAGTCCATCGATGTTCTTCAGAACATTTTCGAGCTGGGCATCGAAACCCGCCGCAAGTTCTCCAGTTTTAGCGTCCAGGCCGATCTGGCCTGAGAAGTAGAAGACTCCATTGAAGAACACGCCTTGGGAGTAGGTTCCAACAGCAGCGGGTGCTTTATCGGTAGAAATCACATTTTTTTTGAACGTCATAAGGGCTCCTATTGTTTTTGTGCCTGGGACCTATGGGCCTTGATCTCCTGAGAGATGAGTGCCGTTAGGTGGGACATATTAACGATTTCGTCGACGGTCGAGGTGCGCTGGACGATGTTAATGGCGTGCTTCAGAGGGAGAAGAATCGGGCCAATCGGAGTGGCACCACCAAGCTGAGCAAGGAGCTTGTAGCTTATGTTGGCGGAGTTCAGGTCCGGAAAAATCAGGACGTCCGCTGCCTTATCGAGGGTGCAGAATTCGAAGAGATTTTTCATGATGTCGTGGTTCACGGCAACGTCGGCCTGCATCTCTCCGTCAGCGATGAGGTTTGCGTCCTTGGACTTGGCGATCTTTACCGCCTCGGCCATCTTCCCTGCTTGCGGATCTCGGTTCGAACCGAAGTTCGAGTAGGAAAGGAACGCTACCCGCGGCTCCTGCTTCATCACATTCCGGTACAGCTGCGCCGCGGACAAAGCGATGTCGGCCACATCATTGGCGTCTGGGTTTTGCTGGACAGTACAGTCGGCCATGAAGACCACACGGTGCTTGAAGACCAGCATCATAATTCCCGCAACTTTAGGACGATTGGGATTGTTGGTACCGATTGTTTTCATGATAGGACGAATGCACTCTGGGTAGTTCTGGGTTGCTCCAGTGATCATCCCGTCGGCATGGCCCATCTTGACCATCATGGAGCCGTAGTAGTTTCCTCTTTTGATAGAGTCTCTCGCAGCAGAGTAGGAGACGCCCTTGCGCTGCCTGTGGGTTAAGAATTCTTTGACGTAAGTTTCGTAAGCTTCAGAGTCCTCAGGATGAATGATCTGAACGTCCTTCAGATTGGTGACTCCGACTTCGTCCATTTTCTTGTGAATCGTCTTCCGGTTTCCAAGAAGCACCGGCCGAATGAGGCCTTCGTCTTGAAGGATCGAGACGGCCTTGAGGATGCGTGCGTTGGTGCCTTCCGGGAACACGATCTTTGGCTTGTCCGCACCTGGTAGGCGCGAGCGGATGTTTCGCATGATTGAGCCAGTTTGACCAAGGCGTTCCTGCAGTGATTGAGCGTAGGCGTTCATATCTGGGATATGAATCCGCGCGACGCCCGAATCCATGGCGGCCTTGGCGACGGCGGGAGAGACTCGAGTCAGAACACGCTTATCGAAAGGCTTCGGGATCAGGTAGTTGCGTCCAAAAGAGAAGTTCTCGTTCCCGTAGGCCCGTTTCACGTCGTCAGGGACCTCTTCTTTCGCAAGTGAGGCAAGGGCGTAGGCCGCTGCCTTCTTCATTTCTTCGTTGATCTTGCGCGCTCGAACGTCGAGGGCACCGCGGAAGATGAAGGGGAAGCCGAGAACGTTGTTGACCTGGTTTGGGTAGTCCGAGCGGCCCGTCGCCATAATGGCGTCGTCGCGGACTTCGGCAACTTCTTCCGGAGTAATCTCTGGATCCGGGTTCGCCATGGCGAAGATGATCGGGTTTTTACCCATGGACTTGACCATGTCTTTGGACACTAGCCCTTTAGCGGAGCAACCGATAAAGCAGTCTGCGCCTTTCATCGCATCAGCGAGAGTGCGCGCTTTTGTGTCGTTAGCGAAGAAATCTTTGTACTTATTCATCCCGTCGGTGCGGCCTTTATAGATCACACCCTTCGAGTCGCACATGATGACATTTTCTTTCTTGACCCCGAGTTCGAGGAAGAAGAGTGCGGTGGCGATCGCTGCCGCTCCGGCTCCTGAGAAGACATCTGTGTTTTTTGAGAGCTCCCGACCCGTGACTTCGCAGGCGTTAATGAATGCAGCTCCACCAATGATAGCAGTGCCATGCTGATCGTCGTGGAAGATAGGAATATCGCAGATCTCCTGGAGGCGCTTCTCGATTTCGAAGCACTCAGGAGCCTTGATGTCCTCGAGGTTCACACCGCCGAAGGTAGGCTCTAGTGCCTTGACTGTTGCTACCACCTCGTCGACGGTACGAGAGGAGATTTCGATGTCGAAGACATCGATGTCAGCGAAGCGCTTAAAGAGCACTCCTTTTCCTTCCATCACCGGCTTACCGGCGAGAGGGCCAATATCACCTAGGCCCAGGACCGCGGTCCCGTTAGAAAGCACGGCCACCAGGTTGCCCTTAGCGGTGTATTTGTAAACGTCGTCAGGGTTCTTGGCGATTTCTAGGCAAGGGGCTGCGACTCCGGGCGAGTAGGCGAGGGAAAGATCTCGCGCCGTAAGGCATGGCTTAGTAGGTGTAATTTCTATTTTACCAGCGCGGCCCTGAGAGTGGTAGTCGAGTGCGAGCCGGTACTTTTCTTCGGCGGACGTTGTTTCATTGTTCGGTGTAGTCACACGTCATCCTTTTGTTTACAGAAGCAAGAATTTTAATTTTAAGACGATAGCAGCTTTGACTCAAAAAGACAGCCTCAATGCAGCTCAACATTAAGCGTTTTTCGAGAGGAAAGAGGGGAGAAGTGGAACAGTTGTCAGAACTAGTCCGATATAAAACTCATCGATCTCGGAGAAGGGGTGAATTTTATTGATCACCTTCCATGACACAATGCCGATGCAGCCGGCTATGATCGCCCTGCAGAAGGCGCGCTCTGAAATTTTCCCGGGCCACCATTGTCCCACCAGAAGTGGAAACAATAAGCATGCTGCGGACAGGCTTCCCAGCGTCTTCCAAACTTCGACTACGTCTCCCTCGAATGAGATCCCAAGCACGATCGAAACAGCGCTGACGGCGATCAAGGCCACATGGTGGTGCCAAAGACGGAATCTTTCTTTAAGTTGGAAGAGATCGTAGCTCACACAGGTCGCCGCGTTGAAAAGATAGGAGTCCAAGGTTGATAGAATCACCGCGAGGACTCCTGCTAGGATGAGCCCACGGACTCCATGCGGCACAAGCTGGATGGCGAACTGTAAGTAGGCGTCTTCCGGGTTTGCAAATGGTAGCGCCACTCTGGCGTAAAGTGCCCCTAAGGTTGTGCAGCAATCGAAGAGAAACCAGATGAGTGTCGAGATGATAATTCCCCGGCGGGCCGTTTTGTCTGAATCGGCGGCGAGTACTCGCTGGTAGAAGTTTGGATCTACCAACGTCGAAAGTGCGATGAATCCCCAAACGAAGAGTGTCGCCGTGCTTTCTCCTCCGGTCCAGTCGAGATGGGATGGGGGAAGTTTCTCCATCAGCGTGAGCGGTGACCCCATTTCTGCCCAGGCAAAGACCACAACCAGAAAAACGGCGACAATCATGAACACGAACTGGACGAGGTCCGAAAACACGACGGCGCGAAATCCACCCCAAAGGGACCAGAGAGTCACGAGGAGCACTCCAGCGGCGGTGTTCATGAGCAGTGGGCCCCCAAAAAGACTTCGAAGAAAGAGGCCCAGGCTTATGGTATAGGCCAGGGGCAGGAGAGTGAGAAAGTTAAGGCCTGCAGTCAGGCGCTCGGCGCGGGGACCGAATAAACGCATCGCAAGCTCAGGTATCGTCAAAACATCATACTGTCGAATCTTTCGGACCAGCACGAGTGCGAAGATCAAGTAGCTCGCGTACCAAAAGAATCCCTGGGTGACGAGGTTATAAATTCCTTTCTCGTAAGCGAGTGCGGTGACGCCGAAAATTCCTCCGTACCAAGTGGCGACGAGGGTTGCGACGAAGATTGGCAGGGTGAGACGGCGGCCCATGAGAAGGAGTTCTACGGTACTCAGTTGCTCCTTGGGGGAGAGCTTACGTTTTAAGCGCTGGCCCCAAAGAACGCTCATGAGGGTCAAGAGAAGAACGGCGAAGAATACGAGCCAGTCGTAGAGGTCGAGGAATCCGATGAGTGGCGCTTGGGAAATCATGGCATCATTATATGTTTTGGTTTATCCTTTTGCCATGAACAAAAGCCGGATGCCGAGTGCTGCGCCTGCCCCGAAGGGCAGCGGGCGAATCTGATGAAGTACGTCGCCATTGCAGCGATTGTTCTCCTTATGGTGCGAGTCGACTTTATTCTCGACCTCGCGGAACGGGCCTATGACAAGATGGCAAACCGGGGGCCAGAGATTGAAGTCAACGAGACTAAAACAAGTCGGGAAATAATCTCTGTTAAAGACGATCAGATCCTTAAGCGAACGACGAGACAAAACTTCCTGGCCCTCCTCGATGATTACAACATTTCTCCTGGCCCAGAGCTTCGCGCCCGAGCGATCAATCTTCTGCGGGCCAATCCGAGTACTTTTGGGGTGAAGCTCGACCGAGATCTCGAGGCCCGGATCTTTGGATGGCGCGATCTGTTGATCAACAACCGGCCTGAGCTTGTTAAGATGCTGCTGGACCTGGGGACCCTTCTGCAAGGTGAAAATCTGGATCTCTTAAACCGCTTTTTCGCACTCTGGATGGACATTCAAATGGAAAACTTTATTGCGGCCTATGTTCAAACCAAAGACGTGAACTGCGCTATCGCACCCGTTTTTGGAGACACTATTCCTGAGGACGAAAAGCTCTTCGAGTATTACGATCGGGAGGAAGCACTCAAAGCGTTTCTGGCGAAAGAAAAAATAGACCCTGCTCAAAAGCAGCTGGCCACGAACTGCCTGCTTCAGCTTAGTCTTGTGATTCAGAAGATTGCACCTAAGGCATCGACCACTGGTGAGGCGACGCCAGCTGAAGGTAACCAGGAGAGTACTGCCACAGAAAGCGTCCCGGTCGTAGTGCCCGTAACGCCGGAGGGCTCGCCATGATTCAGGCAGTGGGCCTTGAGAAGGGCTACGGGACTCAACTCCTCTTTCAAAGTGTGACCTTCACTCTGGGGCGCGGTGAGCGCGTAGGCCTCGTGGGTCGCAATGGCACGGGTAAGTCCACGCTCTTTAAGATTATACTCGGGGAAGAGTCCCCGGACTCCGGAGAGGTGATTTTTCCGAAGGGCTATGTTGTCGGGACACTTAAGCAGCACCTCGTGTTTACCGAGCCCACAATTCTTGCAGAATGCGTGACCGCTCTGCGAGGGGAGAATGCAGCGTTCGAGCAATATAAGGCCGAAAAAATGCTCCTGGGCCTTGGTTTTCGGATTGAAGATTTCTCGCGCTCACCGTCAGACTTCTCTGGCGGATACCAGATCCGTTTAAACCTGGCCAAGGTCCTTGTGAGCGAACCCGACTGTCTTCTTCTTGATGAGCCGACGAACTACCTCGACATCGTTTCACTCCGCTGGCTGGCGAAATTTCTACGAGACTTTAAAGGTGAGTTGATCCTGATTACCCATGACCGCGGTTTCATGGACGAAGTCACCACCCATACGATGGGGATCTGGCGGCAGAAGCTGGTGAAGATACCTGGCACCTCGCTGAAGTACTTTGAGCAGATTATTCTCGAGGAGGAAATTTACGAAAAGACGCGACAGAATTCCGAAAAGAAGCGTAAGGACCTAGAAGATTTCGTCGATCGATTCCGCGCTAAGGCCAGCAAGGCGGCCCAGGCCCAGTCACGTCTGAAACTCCTTGAGAAGATGCCGGAGCTCGAGGCCCTGAGTATGATGGCGAGTCTGGATTTCGAGTTCACCTTCCGGGAGTGTCCGGGTAAGGTTCTTCTCGAAGCCCGTGACCTCACTTTTGGCTATGGCGGTGATACGCTGATACGAAATCTTAGTTTCTCGATCCTGCGAAATGATAAGATTGCCATCATCGGAAAAAACGGCAAAGGAAAGTCAACGCTCCTTAACCTTCTCTCCGGTGATCTGGAACCAGTCTCCGGCGGAATTCAGCGCAATGTGAATCTCCTTATAGGTCACTTCGGGCAGACTAACATTAATCGCCTTAACCTCGACAATACGATTGAAGAGGAAATCATGGCCGCCGACCCGACGATTGGACTTCAGCGGGCCCGCTCCCTGGCCGGCATCATGATGTTCTCCGGTGACCTGGCAAAGAAAAAGATTAAGGTCCTCTCTGGCGGCGAAAGAGCGCGTGTTCTTCTGGCAAAGCTCCTAGCAAGACCAACGAACCTCCTTCTTTTGGACGAACCGACGAACCACCTTGATCAGGAGTCCGTTGAGGCCCTCTCCCTTGAGCTCAGAAGCTACCCCGGAGCTGTGGTCATCGTGACTCACTCAGAGGCCATGATCCGCGAGGTTGCCACAAAGCTCGTGGTCTTTCACCACGGTAAGGCCGAGTACTTCCCGGAGACTTATGACGATTTTCTCCGGAAGATCGGTTGGGAGGAGGAGATTGTACCTACTCCGGCGACGAAGTCTCCCGACTCTAGGCCCGGCCGTCAGGAACTCAAGCGCCTTCGATCAGAGCTCATCATTGAACGGGGCCGGGAACTTAATCCGAAAAAAAAGAAAATCGAGGCACTCGAAAAAGAGATCATGTCGCTTGAGACGGAGCAGGAGGCGATTGAAGCATCGCTCATTAAATCCGCTGCCGAGGGCGACTCCAAGAAAATCCAGGATTCGTCTCAGCGTCTTGGGGCCGTGAAGAAGCGCATTGAAGAGGCCTTTGAGGAACTGACAGACCTGACCCTGGTCCATGACGAGATTTTCTCGCGCTACGAGGCCCGCCTTCTGGAACTCGAGGGGTAAGCGTCTTTCCTAGCATCTTGATTGTGAAATCCTATCGGATCCCAGTTCTTATAACTTGAGTGTTTTGCGCGGATTCATTAGAGTATTAAGGGTTTAGGAGCTTATGAAAGTATGTCGAATGCCCTGCTAGGGTCTCGAGGTAGGATTGGATATCTTCCCGCTGGGGCCCGGGCATTTCCGTCAGCGGATAGATATGCTCTTCAGGAACATAACGGAAGGTGAAGTTTATCCGCCGGGTTCTAAAACCTTCAACCGATGGGCCGATGAGTTCTCCTAGTCGGTCTTCCACCCGCTGGACTCTGTGGAAGGTCTTACTCTTCCATTTATCGCCCCCAAAGATCTGTAAGGATGAGTCCTCAAGCCATTGGGAGAAGACAATGTTGTCATCGCCTAAGGTTGATTTTCCCTGAACGAACTGAAAAAAGGCACGCTCCCCAAGCGAGAGAGAGCCGACGGGGCCAGGTTCAAAGTCCTTGTGTTCTCCCACTCGCGCGCGATCAACCCATTTTCCGTCTTCAAGCTTGTCACCGTAAAAATTGATCAGGCAGGTGTTGAGTTTCCATCTGTCGGGAAAAAAGCTCCGCGGGAAGCGCTTCTTAGCGATGAATTCTATCCGGTCTACGAGCTGTTGCAAAAGCTGAGGGTAGGGCTCTGCGCGCAGGCAGCGGTGAAGAGTCCCCTTAGGTGGATGATAATAGTCGAGGCAGGCGAACTGCCAATTTCCAAGCCAGTAGACTGGTCTTAAGAGAGGCCGGTGCTCGTCCCCTACAGGGGGTGGGTTATTAACCGAAAATCGCTCTTCCCAGAGGGGGTGGAGTGTCCCAAGCCAACTCAGTAGCTGGCCTCTCTCCTTGCGGTCAACGAAGGGAAACTGGTAGTGGATTCCGAGGGGATAGTTCGGGGTCTTCATAAGTTTAAGCTTGAAACTACCTCCCCCCTAGATCAGAGTCAAACACCTTGTAAAAAGGTGGTGGAGAGCTTGAGCGAAACCCGGGGCAGCGGTACTCTCTGGATCATGAAAGTTCACCTCGCTTCAGAAGACGACGTCTTCCAGATTTCGCAGCTCTACTTCGACGTCTATCAGGGACTCTACCCGGACCCTCTAATGAAGGACTTTCACCTTATCCGGGAGTTCATTAGGTCCGACTCGGGCTTTTGGTTTGTCACCAAAGGTGAGCACAATCAGATCGTGGCTTCAGTCTTGGCCGCCTATGATGTGGAGAACTTGATTGCCAAAGCATTCGGCGCTGTCGTCCGACCAGATGTGAGAGGTCAGGGGATCATGGAGGAGCTACTCAGCTTCGGGATCAATTACCTACGAGAGAAAACCCCGGGGGTAGACGTTATCTATTCGACGACCCGAACGGTTAACGAGGCGGCCCAGACTTTGACGGAGAAGCTTGGTTTTAAGAAGCTCGGAATCTTCCCCAATGCGCACCGGACACTGGAATATGAGACCCATTGCCTGGCCGCGATCGTTTACCCCTCGGCCCTTGAAAAACGGGTTAACGGCTACATGCTTCATCATGAGTTAGAGTCCCTCTATGGCATCGTTCGTAACGAAATGGGGCTCAACGAGCTTGAACCCATCATTCCAGATAAGCCGTCAAAAGTTCTCGTTGAACCCGGAGAACTCGAGCTGATCAAATCTCAGAAATTCGTGGCCTATAGGTACAATAACCTCAAGGCCGAAAAACGGCTCGAGTTTGAGTTCTTCCCGTTTCATCAACCCAACCTTGTGATCATGGCCCCGGATCAATCGATCGAGCTTTTCTGCCACCTCTCACCGGTGGACGGCTACAGTGTCATCGTCGGTGGTAAGATGCCCGGAAATCTTAATTTCACTCAGTTGTTTCTTCGTGCGAATACACTCCTCCGTGATGCCGGTGCACGCTACATCGAAGTCATCGTCCGTGCGGATCGACCTAAAATCCTCGAGAGTATCCTGAAGGCCAAATTTATTCCCTGTGGCTTCTTTCCAGCGTTCCAGCTTATCGGTACCAAGCGCCATGACTTCGTGGTCCTGAGTCGCTCCTTTGAGATCTTCGACTTTCAGAACGTACGCCTTAAGGGCAAGAACCAGGTCTATCTTGAAGAGTACTTCAAGGCGTGGAAGCGTATGTCTCTGAACCCTAAGCTCCTCGAGCTATGAAGGCGACTGATCGGCTCCTCGAGAGCGACCCCTTCGATTTTTCTTCTTCCGCCAAGTCGTTGTTTCGTGAGAGCTTCAGAGAAAACGTGCTCCATCACTACGAGCGCCACGAATTCACGCGTAAACTTTGGGACAGATTCGGAGTTCACCCTTCAGGGCTCTTAACTGAGGATGATCTCGTGCGGGCCCCGGGGACCATGGTTCATCTGTTTAAGGAGCATGAGTTTTGTTCCGTCCCTCGGGAATCTCTTGCCCTTGTTCTCACAAGCTCTGGAACGGGAGGACAAAAGTCCCAGCAGTTCCTCGACTCTGAGAGCCTAGCGAACGTGAAGACGCTAGCTCTTGCGATCCATCGCTCCCTGGGGATGGCGAGTCGCACTGCTTACAATTACCTCTGTTTTACCTATGACCCTGCAGTGGCCAACGATCTCGGGACTGCCTTTACCGATGAGCTTTTGACTAACTTCACTGGCAAGCGCGAGGTTTACTACGCCATCCAGTGGGATCCGATAGCGAAGGCTTTTGCACTCAATGAGAGCGGTGTGGTCGAGACGCTCCGGCGTTTCGAAGCCTCGGGTCATCCTACCAGGATACTGGGATTCCCAGCATTTTTGTTTGAAGTGATCACTAAGTTTAATCTTCATCTTCAACTGGCCCCGGACTCGTGGCTTCAGACCGGTGGTGGTTGGAAGGGGAAGGCGGATAAAGAGATTCCTAAGCGAGAGTTTCGCCGTTTTATCAGCGAGCGGCTGGGAATCCCTGAGGCCAACCAGCGGGATATGTTCGGCATGGTTGAGCATGGAATCCCTTACGTGGACTGCGAGCGCGGGAATCTGCATATTCCCAATTACGCTCGGGTTTTTGTCCGCTCGCCTCATGACCTTTCTCTTCGAGCACGTGGAGAGCGAGGCCTTCTGCACTACCTCTGCTCCTATAACTTCAGCTACCCCGCCTCGAGTCTACTGACGACTGATTACGGGCATATCGGGACCTGCGACTGCGCACTCGGGGGTGATGTGCTTTTTCTCACGGGCCGCGCCGGAGTTTCCAAACACAAGGGCTGCGCTTTGAAGGCCCTCGAACTCTTGGAGACAAAATAATGTACTGGTTCGGTGAAACGATCGGAGTCGACGGAAGCTGGCGCGAGGACGATCGCTGGAAGGGCATTCCTGCCAGAAAACGAGCGCTGGCGGCAACGTCTCTCGAGCGGATTCTGGAACTCCTCGATGCATTTTCCCGAGAATCTTTCTCGGAGGCACTGCCAGAGATTATTCGCGATTCGGGTTTCGCTGCAGCCGATGCTGAGGCGACACTGGGACTTCTGCCCAATCTCCTCTGCCGGGAGTCCTTGGAAAAGAGGCTTCGGGCCGAATTTACCAACATTCGGGTGCTCGATACATTTACGAAAATTCCTCATGGTAGCTTTAAGGTTCGTGCAGTTCCTTTGGGGGTGCTGCTACATGTGACCGCTGGAAATGTTTTTTTGAGTGCCATTGATTCTCTCATCATGGGCTTCATAACGAAGAACGTTTCTATCCTAAAGGTCAGTGGACAGAACCGCTTTTTCCCTCTGTTCTTTGCGGAAAAACTGCGTGCCTTTGATCGGGAAGGTATCATCGCCGATAAGTTTGCAGTCCTTCACTGGAAGGGCGGCGATGAGGCGACGGAGAGTTTTCTGAAGAGTAAGGTGGACGCCATCATCGCATGGGGCGGGGAGGAGATGATTGCTACCTATCAGCGCAATCTCCCGGCCAAGGTGAAGTTCCTGGGATTCGGGCCTAAACTCTCACTTCAGGTTGTGACCACCCGAGGCCTCGCGGGGAAAGACCTGGCCGCAGTAGCGAGAAAGATTGTTTCGGACATCGTTCCTTGGGACCAATCGGCCTGCGCTTCCCCCCAGAACCTCTACGTGCAGGAAGGGATCCTTGAAACCGAACTCCTCGCAGCACTCGACACTGCCTTCTTGGAAGCCCCTGAGCGGGGCCAGCTAGACGATGATGAGGCGACTGAGATCTTGAAGGAGCGCTACCGGGGCCTTTATTCGGAACTCATGGACGGGGGCCAGGTGGTCGCCGGTGCTCAGCACCTAGTCCACCTTGAGGAGAACCGGCACCCGAAGCCATCTCCGCTCCACCGCTCGCTTATCATTAAGCGCTTTCGGGACTTCGGTGAGCTCCACGAACTCTTGACCCCTTTCTCCTACTACCTCCAGTCTTGCAGCTATCTCGTGGCAGATGATGAGAAGGAGAGTTTCTTGTGCGAACTTTGCACCAGCGGAGTTAAGCGATTTGCACCTCTGGGAACCGTGACTTGGGGAATGGAGGGCGCGCCTCACGACGGACGTTTTGTCCTGAGAGACCTCGTCAATTTCATCGGCGACGAACTCAGGGCCGTGGACTACGGTGAGGCCCCTGGCCCCACTCACGATGCTTCGATACTCAAGGTGGCCTTCGCTCAGGGCCCACACCCCCGGGGCTACATCTTCTCGTCCGGTGGCACGACAGGAGAGCCTAAGTTCATCCACTTCAGCTACGAAGAATTCGATTACATGAGCGACATGCTGGCCATTAACTTACGTGCCCAGGGCCTGGTTCCTGGAATGACCGTAGCGAATCTTTTCGTCGCTGGTAACTTGTGGTCGTCATTCCTCTGCGTGGAGAGGGCGCTGGAGAAGATCGGCGCTATTCAACTTCCGATTGGAGGTCTTTGCGCTCAGGAGAACATCCTGTTGTATCTCAAGAAGTTCAGGCCCGATGTGGTGATGGGGATTCCATCCATGCTCGTCGCAACCGCCGAGTTTGCGCTTTCCCGTGGGGAGGAGCTGGAAGTTCCGCTGGTTTTCTACGCCGGAGAAGCGCTCTCGGAGGCACGAGTGGATTACCTCCGGAAAGTTTGGAACACAAAAACCTTCGGATCGGCTGGATACGCTTCCGTGGACGCGGGGGTCATTGGTTATCAGTGCGACCGATGCGGGCCCGGAGAGCATCATCTTTTTTCGGATTGGATAGCTCTGGAAGTCGTAGATGGGGAAGCGGTCGTCTCTTCTCTTGTCCGGGACACGATGCCGGTGCGCCGGTACCGGACTGGCGATCGGGTGGAGTGGATCGGGGAGTGCTCCTGCGGGAGGCCAGACAGGCGCTTCCGGCTGCTTGGCAGGATTGATAATACGATTCTTATCTGGTCCTGCCGCCTTCTAACGGCGGACATTGAAGAAAGCCTCGCCCATTACGGAGTGTTGACCTACCAGGTTCAGATTTCAGAGGTGGTAGAAAGCGCTTCCGTTCGGGAAGTCCTTTCGATAAATTACGAAGCCGGCCATGGCCCCGTCGACCAAGAGGCCTTTCTCTCAGACCTTTATCAGCGCTCACGAGATCTGAAAGATACTATCGATTACCTAACCTTCAGAAAAAACATTGGCATTATGGCCGTTGAGGCCGTCCCAAGAAACCCGCGGACTGGCAAAATTTCGACGATTGTCGACCTACGGGTGTAATTCTTTCATCCCGAACCGTGTAAGAATCGTCCTGAGTTAAAATGGCAGAAATCCATTCCAGAGGACGCTCTATGAAGCTTTTTGCGATTCTAACGGTTTTTGCCTTCCTTTCTTCCGCACAAGCGCTTGAGCAATTCGGGGGTGTTCGCTTCCACTCTTCGGTGCCTGAAGATCAGCTCACGGCCTTGAAGACCGACCTCTCCTATGTTTTCACCAACCCAAACCCCAATCCTGACGCCGAATTCCTCCAGGTGACAGGCCTCTCGGATGGCTCAGGGCCTGTGCTTCATAATTGGCTCTACAACCGCGTCCGCTACATCGTTGGGACGGATTTCAACATTGACCGAGCACTCATCCGCCGACCAAAGCTTGGATTTCGGTACCCGGAAACTCCCATTCCAGAGGCCCTCCGAGGGATCCAAATGACTTCTATGCAAATCCTCATGGCCAACATTGGAAGCCTAGTTTATCTCATTGGGAAAAAAAGCGACAAGCTCTACGGACTCTACCTCGATGGCCGCTTTGTGTCTGTCAGGTCAAATCGAGCGGGAATCCTGCAAGTGGGGCCAGGGCTTTTTAGCGAAACTTTCCAGATCAATAAAACTGACCCTAATGCCCCCGCTAACTCTGTTGCTCGTGGAGGAATCCTCTTCCACGAGGCAAGGCACAGTGATGGCAACGGCGAGGGGACTGGCTTTCTCCATGAGGAGTGCCCTGCTAACCATATGTTTGCCGGAGCGCGTGCTTGTGAACGCATCGGAAACGGATCTTACACAGTCGGAGGACTGGCGATGCGGCACCTCCTAAAAAACTGTACGAGCTGCACGACAGAAGAGAAGACCGTTCTTGCAACCCAAATTGCCGATGCATTTAGCAGGGTTATCCGTGGAATCGACTCTGCAAAGGTGGAGGCACGGAGAAAACTTGAACTGGAGTGGAATGCCCTGAATCAGGTCAAAAACACGTACCAAAGCCAGGATTGGCCAGAATCACAGCAGGCACAGGTCAATGAAGAGTTAGATGCGATATATAAAAGGCTCTACGAACTCGATGAACGAATCAATAGATTTAACGTGACTTCAGATGCTGCTCTCCCGGTCCGCGACGCGAACGCCGAAGGCACGTTTGCTGAAGAGCCGGTGTCGAAGACTGCACCCATGATGACGAGGTCACTCCGATGAAAAAGCGCTACTTTATCCTGCTTGTTGCTGTTCTTGCTCTCGGAGCATTCTACCTCAAAAACACCCCGTCTTCCGAGGAGATAAGTGCATCGGACTCTGAGGTCATCAACCGGCCTCAGAGTACCAAACAACATCTCGTTGCAAAGACGATTAAGCAGACCGCCGTAAGTGCTGTTCAGTCTACCTCGGTCCCCGAGCTACCTTCCCTGGACGAGTTTCCGACTCTGGCCGACCTCCAAGACCTCAGCGAAGATGAAGTTCATCATACTCCAGAGGCCGTCATAAATGGTGGTCGCCTGGTGGGCCAGCTCATCGACCGCGCTGAAAAGAATCCGCCGCTCCGGGAAAAGACATTGCAGCTTCTTAAGTCCTGTGCCGAGAGCGACGAGGTCGTGACTGCTGTTCGTGCTGTCTGCTGGAAGAATACTGTTAGTCAGATGAAGAATTGGCGTGTCTTCATCCCTCTGAGCGACATGAAGGTGCCTGCAAATGTGCTCGAGCTCAGTTCTCAGCTCCCTTAGGGTGATGAGCAGATAATCTTTTCATAAACTCTGGTTATTCTGCTGCCACGTGTTAAAAGGCTCCACCTATTATCAATTGGAGCGATTTATGAAATTCCTCGCCGTTCTTACTGTTCTCAGTTGCCTCTCTTCCGCCCACGCACTCGAGGAGTTCGGAGGCATCAGCTTCCACTCGTCTGTTCCGGCCGATCAGGTGGCAAGCTTGAAGAACGATCTCCGCTACGTCTTCACTAACCCGGTGACCCAGTCGGATGCGGAGTTCCTTTCCACGACGGGTCTTACTGCAGGAACAGGCGATCACCTCCATAACTGGATCTACAATCGGGTCCGCTATATTGTGGGCGAGAACTACGACCTGCGGAGGAACTTCCGGGCCCGGCCAAAACTCTTTTTTAAATACCCTAAGTCGCCCCTTCCAGACGGAATGTCGGGAAATAGCATTAACGTAGTTCAGGTGGTCATGTCGAACCTTGGAGGAGCGGTCTACCTCACAGGCAAAAAGGAAGACGTCCTTTTAGGTTTAGACATGGATGGAGATTTGGTTTCCGTGAAGTCCCCGCGAACTGGAATCTTGCAGGTCGGTTCTGGCCTGTTCTACGAGGGCTTTTCGATAAACAAGTCGGATGTGAACGCTCCGGCCAACTCCGTCTCTCGCTTAGGGACCCTCTTCCATGAGGCACGCCACAGCGATGGCAACGGTAAGAGTACAGGCTTTCTTCACGACATCTGCCCTGCTGGACACCAGTATGAAGGCCACGCAGCTTGTGAAGTTTCCGGTAACGGTTCTTATACTCTTGGCGCACTCTCAGAGCGTCACATGGTTCAGAACTGTGGCACTTGCACCACCGAAGAGAAGACGATTCTTGTCGCGCGGATTGCTGATTCCTTTAACCGCGTCTTCGATCGAAGCAAGGCCCAGGCCCGTGCCACACTCCTGGCCGAACTGAAGACGGCCAAAGAGCTTTTGCAGATGTACCAAACGGGTTCTTGGCCCCGGACTATGCGTGCACAAGTGGACGGAGAGATCCGCGCTCTTCGGAGTAAGATCACTACCCTCGAAGCTCAGCTTGCCAATTTGACAATCGTTCCGGACGTTCGCCCAGCCTCGTTGGATCCACGCGCCGAAGGAAACTTCAAAGAAGAATCCGTCCAAAAGTCTGCGGGCCTTATGCGCAAGTCCCTTTAAAAGGTTCCCGCACACTTCTACGTAAGCGCCGCTTAGGCAGAAGTGTGCGGGAACCTTTCCCAGAGGTCGAGAAGAGCGTTCGGGATCGGGGCCTTCTCCCATTGAAGGCCAAGCTCTTTACGAAGCCGGGCGTTTTCCTCCAGCTCTTCAGGAAAGAGTTCGTCTCTTTGACGGAGAAGTTCGAGCTCGGAAAAACAGTGCTCCGTCGCCTTAAGCTCTACATGATGTGAATTAAAGGCAAGGCACCCGTAGGGTTTAACCGTGCGGGGAAGTGGGCACCCTAGCTCCCCCTGACCGAAAAAGGGACAAGTGTACGTCTTGCGAAGGTAAGATCGGGCCCCAGAAAACTTCGCTTCCAGCCGGTATCTTTGCACCGTGGACAGGAGATTCTCTTTGAGTTCCGGCAGGAGCTTCCCTGCGTCTTGAAGATAAACCATGAGTTCCCATGCTTCGAGAGGGGTAACCAGCATCGAATTGGCCTCAAAAGTACAGCAGGTGCCAGGGCAGCCGAGGCAGCTCATGCCCTGGGCCTCAAGGCCTTCCATTTGGTCCATCAACGTCTGGCGTCTTGTGAGGTCCTTGCTCATCCTGCACCTTGTACTTACAATAGTGTTTCATGAAAAGACCTTTTAACGTTGAACGAAAGAATCTCCCCGCGCGGGCGCGCAGTGACCTCTACTACGACCTCCTGGCCATGGGCTGGGCCCGATCGCTCGCTCTCTTTCTGGTGGCGATTTTGCTCCTGAATTCGATTTTCGCAACTCTCTACTGGCTTGACCCAGGCGCCATTCAGAATTCCGATGGGTCATGGGCATCTGCCTTCTTTTTCAGCGTCCAGACCCTCGGCACAATTGGATATGGCTACCTCGCACCTGCCTCAACCTACGCCAATATCCTCGTGACCGTTCAGTCCATGGTGGGCCTCGTAATCCTTGCGATACTCACAGGTTTTTTCTTCACTAAGTTTTCGCGCCCCACCGCCCGCATCGACTTCACAGACAACATCATTGTAACTGACTTTGATGGCCAGCGCGTCCTGATGTTTCGGATTGCGAACACCAGGAGTAATCAGATTATCGATACCCGGATTCACCTCACGGGCATGAAGCGTGTGACGACCGCCGAGGGGAAACCCTTCCTACGCTTCATTGACCTCAAACTCCTTCGAAACCATACGCCGATGATCGCGATCAGTATGACCGTTATTCACGTCATTGATGAAACGAGTCCGCTGCATGGAATGAGCGAGACCGCCATGCGTAATTGTCAGATCGAGTTTCTGGTTACCACCATCGGAACCGACAGCACCTTTGGACAAACGATTCACGAGATTCACACCTACATGCCGGAAGACTTGGTCTGGGACAAGAAATTTGCGGATATGCTGACCTTTGGAGAAAGCGGTCTGCGCATCGTGGACCACGGAAAGTTTAACCTTTTAGTAGATTGATTTTTATCGCGACGCGCACGGCCATAGACGCTCTTAAAT
>JAIYDC010000087.1 GCA_027487685.1 Pseudomonadota bacterium
GGAGCAGATCAAGACCAAGGAATTTAATATCCTCGATGTCTCGACGCTCAAGAACGATGTGTTACTTCTGCAAAAGCATTATGAGGAAAAGGGCTACTTCCTAGCACTTGGCTCTTACACCTTAACCGATAATAAGAATGGTTCCGTCGATGTTCGGTTCAACATCAAAGAATGGGATAAGGTTCGGGTCAAGAAACTCACCTTCCTTGGCAACAAGCAGATCACCGACGCGGAACTCAAGGGCTTCATGCAGACCCGTGAGGAGACCTATTTCTCCTTCCTGTCTGGGTCGGGCAATTTCAAGGAAATGAACTTTCAGACCGATGTAGAACGGCTTAAGTACTTCTATAAGACCCGCGGTTACCTGCAAGTTAACATCCAGAATCCAGAGGTCACCGCCTCTGAAGATAAGAAGTGGATTTTTATCACCGTTCGGCTCCAGGAGGGACCTCAATTCTCAGTCAATGGGATCTCTTTTAACGGAGAGCTCCTCTTTACTGAAGATGAGATGCGGCAAAAACTTAAGCTGAAGTCTGGAGACGTTTACAACGAGGAAAATCTTAGGCAGGACATCCAGACTTTAACTGAGATGTACCAGGATAAAGGCTACGCTTTCGCTAACGTTCTGAGGACGCTCGAGGTCGTTCCTGGCGAAAATAAGGTCGACGTCGTCTTCTCATTTGAGAAAGGTGTGATTGCATACTTTGGTAAAATCATCATGAAGGGGAACACTAAAACCCGCGACAAAGTGATCCGCCGAGAGCTCACAATCAAAGAAGGGGAGATGTACTCCGGCACTAAGCTCCGGACCTCCAAGGATAACGTTAACCGTCTTGGCTTCTTTCAGGCGGAAAGCGTGATCTTTAATACCATCACCCGCAAAGGGACAGACAACGTTCTCGACGTTGAGATTTCCATCAAAGAACGACCTACAGGGCAGATCTCCTTAGGGGCGGGTTACTCCACCGCGACCCAGGGCTTTGTTCAGGGATCCGTCGCCCAAAATAACTTCCGCGGCTTAGGCCAGAGCATCAACGCCAACCTCTCTTACTCGGTCCGTCAACAGATCTACAACGTAGGTTTCACTGAGCCCTACTTCATGGATACAAGGTGGACCGCGGGCGCTGATTACTATCAAACACTCTCATTTTTCATTCGCTCATTCGCGTACCGGAAACACGGGGGAGATATCCGTGTGGGTCACCCGATCTTTGAGTATACGCGCCTCTTCCTGACTTACCGCTACGAGGATAATAAAGTCTCCCAGGTGATTAATGAAGGGATTGATGAGAAGGTAGAGAATGGTTCTGCTTCCTCTCTCACTGCCTCAATTATTCGAGATAAGAGAAACAATATCTTCGAGCCGACTAACGGCTACTACTCCTCAGGTTCCCTTGAGTACACTGGTCTCGGTGGAACCATGCGGTGGATGAAAGGGGAGCTCGAAGGACGTTACTATCGGCCAATCATAGGTGATCTTGTGTTGCGCTCGCGGTTAAACGTCTCACAGCTCTTCAAAACTACGGCGCGAGATATCCCTCGTGTCGAACGATTCTCTATGGGGGGGGCGCGCAATATGCGGGGCTTTAACTTAGAGGACATCGGTCCTATTCGTCCCGCCCGAAATAAGAATACGGGCCGCCTAGAGGAGTTTAACTTTGGGGGCCTCTTCAGTCTCTTGGGAACCCTTGAGTTTGAACATCCGCTGATCAAAGAAGCAGGACTTAAGTGGGTCGTTTTCTACGACGCTGGTAACGTCTGGGAGACTCGGATCGGACAGAATGATGACTTCGCCCTCCGGAGCAACTATGGCTTCGGCTTCCGTTGGTTCTCGCCCATCGGAGTCTTGCGCTTCGAGTTTGGATTCCCAGTTAATCCGCGTGAGCGTGAGTCCTCGAACCAGTTTAACTTTGACATAGGACAATTATTCTAAACAATGCTATTGTTTGAATGCTTTAAGGAGATAACCATGAAACTAATCGTCGCTTTGTTGCTCGTTACCTACAGCCTCTCATCATTCTCCGCCGTATTGGTTGGTCTCGTTGATATCCAGAAGGTCATCACGACCATCAAAGAAGGGAAGAACGTTCAGAGCACACTTGAAAAAGCCTTTAATGATAAAAAAACGATCCTAAAAAAGGACGAAGAGAAAATAAAGAAGGCGCAAGAAGACTATAAAAAGCAATCGATGGTTCTTGCTGAAGCCGCTCGTGCCACCAAAGAACGCGAGATGCAGGACATGATGATGAAGCTTCAGAGTAAAACGATGGAGTATCAGCGCGAGATTCAAAAGATGGAGCAAGATATGAAAAAGCCGATCCTCGACAAGCTCCGTCCTATCATCGACGACGTCTCAAAGGCCAACGCTGTGGCGATGACTTTTGAGCTCTCCGCCGCTCCGATCGTTTATGCTGAGTCGAAGAAGGATCTCACTGAAGATGTTATTCAGGCCTACGATAAGAAGCATCCTGGTAAGTAGGTCATATCCGCGGAGGGCCCGTGAAGCTCAAAGATCTTCAGCTCCTTGTCCCTGACCTTAAACTCGTTTCCAATCCTACTTGGCCAGAAGAAATTCTGGCCATTTCTTCGTTAGGCTCGCTCGTTCCGAACTCGATTGTCTTCGTGAGGAATGCGAAGTTTTACCAGTTACTCAGCGCCGTTTTACCGGAAGCCACGAGTCTTCGGATTGGTGCGATTGTAGACGAGAAATTTTTTAATCTTGCCACGGGAGCAGTCCGTGCGGATTTTGAGCAATTGGCATGGGTCGCCACTTCTCCTAATGTGGCACTTTCCCTCACTACTCTTTCTAGACCTTTCTACGATCGTAAGCTTGGGAGTCTTAATACCCAGGTTGACGGTCGCCAGATGGGGACGACGCAAATTGACCCTAGCGCTTATATTTCCCAGAATGTTTTTATTGGCGACCACGTGACCATTGGACCTGATGTCCAAATACTCCCCGGCTCGGTGATTCTTCCACATAGTGAGATCGGGGCCGGGACAACAATTTTTCCGAACGTATCGATTTATCCCTACACTAAAATTGGGCGAAATTGCAGGATTCATGCCGGCACCACAATAGGCTCTGATGGCTTCGGTTACACTTTCCACCAGGGCCAACATTTAAAGATCTGGCACTCTGGCGGTGTGGTGATTCACGATGACGTTGAGATCGGTTCCAATTGCAGCATCGATATGGGGACTTTTTCTCCTACGATTATCGGTCAAGGGACTCGGGTGGATAACCTGGTTCAGATTGCCCATAACGTGAGAATCGGGCGAGGCTGTATCCTCTGTGGACAGTCCGGAGTCGCCGGGAGCGCAATCCTTGAGGATTACGTGGTACTCGGAGGTCGGGCCGCAATTGGTCCCGACGCTCATCTCGGTAGTGGAACTCAGGTTGCTGGTGGTGCCAAGGTTAACGAGGGCGCGATATGGCCGGCGGGCTCTAAGCTCGGAGGACATCCCGCAAAGGATCTTAAGGAGTGGATGAAAGGTGTAGCCTATGTTCGGTCTATGTCTCTCAAAGAGAAGTCTAAGGAGTAATTGATATGCTAATGGATAAAGCGCAAGTCATGGGGTTCCTGCCGCATCGGAATCCTTTTCTCTTCATAGATACGGTGAAAGAGGTCATTCTTCCGGCGCATCTCGCAGGAAAAACCGGGCCATTCACAACCAAGGATATCATTGGTGGAAAATCTGTCTGCACGTTCCGCGTTGACCATTCTGTGACTGTTCTCGAAGGGCACTTTCCCGGCCATCCCATCCTTCCTGGCGTCGTTCAGATCGAGATGATGGCCCAAGCCGCTTCCTTCCTCGCGATCCACTGCCTAGAAAAGCCCCTGGCGCAGGCGAAGCTGGACGTCCAGCTTCTCGGAGTCGAGTCCGCGCGCTTCCGTAAGCCCATTATCCCGCCCATGGATCTTGAAATCCACTCGACACTCACGAAGGTGCGGGGTCCGATCCAGATCTACGAGTGTGAACTCTACTCCGGAGGTGAGCTCCTTTCACAGACGAGCGTCATGGCCTCTTTGAAAATCACCTACATTTAAAAGCGAGAATCTATGTCGAAGTCTTTCGAAGCTCATCCTATGTCTGTCATCCATCCGGAGGCGAAGATTGGCCAGAACGTTAAGATCGGCCCCTTTTGCGTCATCGGACCTCATGTGGAAGTCGGCGACGACTGCATCTTCCATTCAAACGTCGTCGTCGAGGGTCATACCCGGATCGGCAAAGGCAATAAGTTCTTTCAGTTTGGTTCTATCGGAGCGCCACCACAGGATAACTCTTATAAGGGTGAGCCTACTGAAACGATCATCGGGGACAACAATACTTTCCGTGAGTACGTATCGGTCCACCGGGGGACGATGAAGCAAGACCTGAAGACGGTGATAGGGTCGAATTCGCTTTTCATGGCCTACTGTCACATTGCCCATGATTGCACTCTTGGGAATAATCTCACATTCGCTAACGCGGTAGGGCTCGCGGGGCATGTTGTGATAGGCGACCGCGTGATCATCGGCGGAAACACTGGGATCTCCCAGTATGTGACCCTTGGTAAAGGCGCCTACATCGGCGGGGGATCGGGAATCGACCGAGACATCCCTGAGTTCTGTACGGCCTACGGCAATCGCGTTCGGTTAAAAGGCATCAATATTATCGGGCTTAAGCGGCAGGGACACTCCAAGGAGATCGTCTCTGAGGTCGTGGACTTCTATCGTACGATGGAGGCCTCGGCCCTCGCTCCTCGCGCCTTTGTCTCGCACCCGGAGTTTATGGAAGAGTATAAGTCCAATCCTGTGATCACCTCGATCGCCGCCTTCATTTCCAAGTCGGAGATCGGTATCGCGCCGTTTATGGCAGGTTAAGATGAGCAAAATTAAAGTTGCAGTTCTTGGTTTCGGTCACCTCGGGAAGTGGCACTGCCAGAAGGTGACGGCACACTCAGAAATAGTGGACTTCGTCGCCATCGTCGAGAAATTTCCTGCCGGGCAGGCCGCTGCTAAAGCTGCCCACCCGACAGTAAGGGTTGTTTCTGATGTGAGCGAGGTGATCAACGAGATCGATGCTGCCATCGTTGTGACCCCAACATCCACTCACTTCGAGCTCGTTACCTATCTTCTGAATCACAATAAGCACGTCTTCTGTGAGAAGCCTCTTTGCTCTAATGACGCTGAAGCCTCACAACTCAGGGGCCTTGCGGCCTCAAAAGACGTCGTCATCCAAGTCGGCCATTCCGAGCGCTTCCATAAGGCCTGGGAGTCTCTTCGAGAATCTCTCCAGTCCCTTCCGACGCCCTACTCAGTGCGAATCACCCGGGTCGCTCCCTTTAAGGGTCGAGCTACCGATGTCGATGTCGTACAGGATCTTGCGATCCACGACCTCGATCTTCTGCTCTACCTTTTTAAGCAAAGGCCAACCTCAATATCTGCCCGTGGGCTTAAGATTCGTACATCGAAGTGGGACCATGCCATCATCGATCTCTCGCTGGAGGATAACTGCCAAGCGGTTGTGACGGTTGGGCGCAACGCGACTCGCGAAGTCCGAGAGCTGGAAGTTGTTTCGAAATCAGGGACCATGACGGTGGACCTTTTCGCCAATAAGATCCTGAACGCTGGCCCAGGCACCTTTGGGGATGGATCTTTCGTTCAGGAAGCCGCCTATCCGAAGCGTGACCATCTTTTGATTGAGCACGACCATTTTTACCGATCCATCCGTGACCAGGTTCCGGCGGTAGTGACCTATCGGGACGGTTTCAACGCCGTCCACCTCGTTGATTGCGCTTTAAAGTCCCTGGACCTCATGGCCCCAGTGGCCGTGAAGTTTCTCGAGTAGTGGAGTCCTGCCTCCTTATCGCTGGGGAGAAGTCCGGCGAAGAGCATGCGCTGAGCTTTTTTCCAGAGCTCGTGAAACTTTGTCCTGACGTGCAATTCTTTGGCGTCGGCGGGGACGACCTGAAAGTCCACGGATTCGAGCTCCTCTATCACTTGCGCGACTTTTCGAGCATGGGCTTTACCGAGGTTATCGGAAAAATTCCATTTTATTGGCGGGCCCTCAATCGGCTTGAAGCTGAGGTTAAACGGCGCGGAACCCGCACGGCGATACTGGTTGATTTTCAGGACTTCAACATGCGTTTGGCGGAAAAGCTTCGGCGGCGGGGAGTGAATGTTCTCTATTATGTAGCACCTCAGGCCTGGGGATGGAAACCCCAGCGGTCAGAGGCGCTTGCGCGGAACGCTCACACGCTCTTTACCATCCTGCCTTTTGAGAAGGAGTGGTTTCGAGAGCGAGGTGTGAAGCAGGTTCGGGGAATTCCTCATCCGTTGATGAAGACCTTTCGAGATGAGTTGTCATGTATTCCAGAGAGGCCATGGAGCTCACTTAAACCCAAACTTAAACTTCTGCTGCTTCCCGGTTCTCGAAGCTTTGAGGTGGAGGGACTTCTGCCGGAATTCATTCGGGCGGTTAAGATCCTCAGGCAAGCGTTCACGGTTGAGGTTCACCTCGTCACAGTGCCTCACCTGAACCCGGCCCTCTACCGTTCTTGCGCTCAGGAGATCGACGTCTGGTACGAGGCCGATCAGATATCTGTTGCGATGCGGGAGTGTCATATGGCCCTGGCCGCGAGTGGAACGGTTACCCTCAGCACAGGTCTATTCGAACTCCCGACGGTCGTCTGCTACAAAGCGGGTCTTTTAAACGAGTTTATCTTTTACAACTTCATTAAGTACCGAGGACCCATATCCCTTACCAATATCATCCACCATCGAGTGGTCTTCCCGGAGTTCCTCCAGGGCAGCGTTGATCCGCATTTGCTCGCGCGCGTATTAAGCGCTTGGACTACGGATCAAAATCTCTATAATCAAATTAAGGCAACCCTGAGAACAACGAAGAATCTTCTGGGAGGGGAAAACTTCTCCGTCCCGGATTACATGGCACAGGTCATTCATGAGAGAACCTCTCCTTAAGAACCGGCTCCGGCTGAAGTCCCTCCTGAAGGGAACGGCGTTGACGCCGCTGAGCCTCACCTGGGAGTGGGTATACCGCATCCGTCGCTCGCTTTACGAATACGGAGTGTTCCGGAAGAGTACCTTTAAGGTACCGGTCATCTCTGTCGGTAACCTTTCCTTTGGGGGGACCGGAAAGACTCCGACCATCGTCTGGCTCGCCGATTGGCTGATCGAGCAGGGGCTAACACCTGTGGTTCTGACTCGAGGGTATAAGGGGCAACTCGAGCACTCTTCTGGGCTTTTGAAGTCAGGGCAGAAGTTCCGCTTGAATCCTTTTGATTACGGCGATGAGCCGCTGATGATTTCCAATAAAATGAAAAAGGGTGCTGTTATCGTAGGCAAGCGGCGTGCAGAAAATCTGATGAAATACTTTGCTGAGGTTCGTCCGGATGTAGTTCTCCTCGACGACGGGTTTCAGCACCTCCAGATTTACCGTTCTTTTAACGTCGTCCTCTTCGACGCCACCATGCCCTTGAACCTTTACCGGGTAGCACCTCTTGGGTACCTGCGGGAAGGGATGACAGCACTGAAGGACGCTGACGCGATTGTGATCTCCCGCGCCGACATGGTAACCCAAGAAAAACTCCAGAAGCTTATCGCCACGTTGTCGGAGCACTTTCACCACCGGCCTCCTGTCGGCCTGACTCGCTACCATTCGCTTGGCGTCTTCGACGTCCACGATAAGTACATTTTCTCTGTTCCGGAACTTAAGGGCCTTCGGGCGATTGCGGTCACGGCCATTGCTGGTCCCGACTCATTTTACCGCTACCTCGAGAACTGTGGCGTTGAGATCACTGAGAAGGTGAGTTTTCCGGACCACTATTTTTTCACCCCGGAGGACGTGAACGAACTTCTCATCAAGGCAAGTCAGCAGTCGGCGATTATCCTCTGTTCCGAGAAGGACATGGTGAAAATGAAGCGCGTGTCTCTCGACAATCGGATCCTCTTCACAAAGATCAAAGTTGAGTTCATGAGTGGGGAACCCGAGCTCCTGAGTGCCTTAAGCAAAGTTCTCCGGCTTGATTCTTCACCGCGGTAACTTAGAATGAATGCAGGCTTCGACGAAGGGATTTGACGTGAAACTTGTCCTGATTGCCATCCTGGCACTTTCCAGCTGCGCCCAGTGGAGACAAAAAGACTTCGAGAAGGATCTCAGTCGGCCTACCGTTGACATCACTCAAGCGGTACCGACCACAGCACGGGAGGACAAGCTTCTCGAGAAGTTCGAAGTCCAGTCTGTTGAACCAACTCCCACTGCTAACGTAATTTCTTCAGAGAAACCGGAGCCAAAGATTGCGATCATCATGCCCAAGACCCGGAAGTCAAAGGTAGGGGGGAGTACCCCAGTCTCACCGGGCCCATCTGTTTCATCTGCCCCGAAAAGAGCGAGCGAGTTGAAAGTGATTGAGACAGTGAAGTCAACCCTCGAGTCTGGTCGCTTTCCCAAGGATTACCCGGCGGAGCTTCATGAAATCAGCCAACGCGCCAAAAAGGTCTGGGACCTTTACCGGCCCAACCACTTTATCGGCCAGAAGATCTTCCTCGATATCCATTACCTGGGCATGACCGTCGGTAAGATTATGGTGACGAATAACGGTAAGAAAATGATTAACGGCCGTGAAGTTTGGCACTTTCACGCGCGGTTTAAGTCAGCGCCTTTTTACAGCAACATCTACGAGCTCGATGATACCGTCGACACCTACGTGACGACCAATGAATTTCTTTCAAACCGCTATAGCCTCATTCAGCGTGAATCGAAACAGGACGTCGACGACCTCCAGCTCCATGACCGTGACCTCCTCAAGACCTTTTGGTTTTACCACCAGAAGAAGTCCAACGGGGCGGTGAAGGATAAGAAGATCGAGAAGCCAATCCCGTACTACAGCACCGATCCGTTCTCCGTACTCTTTCTTTACCAGGGACTCCCACTTCGTAACGGAGACGTCTACGAGATCCCTCTCGTGAACAAAGGTAAAATCCTCCTCTTAAAGTCTGAGGTCGAGGGCCGGGATACGGTTGAGACAGAGAAGGGTGCTCGGAAGGCTATACGAGTTCATGCAACGACAAAGTACACTGGAGATACGCTTAAAAGTGGTGACCTTTACTTCTGGTTTAGCGATGACAAATACCGCACCCTCCTCCGGGCGCGAGCAAAGATCAAGATCGGTTCAGTGACGGCCGACGCCGTGGACCTCTAGCTATGCGCGAGCGTGTCCGGCTTTCAGACCTCTCCGTTCTCTATGTGTGCCTCTCAAACGATTGGGGAACGACCGAGCGCAGGTGCTTGTCCGACGCGAGCTATTTCCGAAACATAGGCGGGTCCTCATTCGTCCTGTGCCACGAGCGCTCGCTGGTCGACCGCGAAGCAGAACGTGAGGATATCCCACGGCTCTACTTCTCAAGCGACCTATCCAGCTGGCGGATGAAATTGAATTTTTATTTTCAGATCCAGACCATCCTCCACCGGCAGCAGGTCGACATCGTCCACTCATATAATTATGAGTCGCTTCTCCCGCTCGGGATGATTCTTAAGGGGATGCCACATATCCCCTTGGTGTTTACCTTCAACGAAGACGTCTACTGGCGGCGCAATAACCCCCTTGACCGCTGGTGCATCTCCCGGACCGACGCCATCTTCACTTTTGCGCCTAATATCCGAGACCTTGCGATTGAGAAGTTTTCTGTCAACCAACGGAAGATCCACGTCACGGGTTCGGGAATTGATTTTCCTACCGCCCATGCCCCAGGCGTCCGCTCTTTGACTCCTTCCTCGGAACGAAGGAAAATCGCTACGTTTGTTTCTCGCACAGAGGATCGTCTTGAAGGGCTACGCTTCTTCGTTGACTCGATTCCGCCACTTATGCACTTTCTGGACTCCGTCGGCTTTGCCCCCAAGCTCCTCTTCACTTTCCTGACCGACGTCTCCTGGTACACGCACCCTTTGTATGAGGGACTTAAGCGCATGATCCTTGAACGGCACCTGGAAATGCATATCAGCTTCGAGACAAGGCCTTTGGCCTCGGCCAGTTTCCGTGACTGTGACCTTTATGTGGGTCTACCCGCCCCAGAGCTCTTCTCCGACCAGGATCTTTACGCACTGGTCACTCAGACCCCGGTACTCCTTCCGCGGACCGCAACCCGCCAGGACCTAGTGAAGCAGGGGAAGTTCGGCGCAACCTACCACCCTGATGATCCGCGGGAACTTCGGGATAAGCTGGCCAAAATCCTTTTGCATCATACCCGCTACCTAGAGGAACTCGGAGGCGTCGAGCAGGAGCTGCAGGAAAAGCATCACTTCGAGCGCTACGCGGAAGAACTTTACGCTCATTACGAGAAACTTTACACGCAGCGTCTAAGGTACACCCAGAAGCAGAAGCGCCTGACCTAAAGTTCGCCACTTAATCCTTCCTTTTTCTCTCCGGATCATTTAAATTAACCCCTCTCCAGTAGGAGAACTAATGTCTAGAAAAGGGGGGCTATATTATGGCCACCAAAACAACTGCCTCTACAACTAACTTTGACATCCCAGCTTGGATCAAAGGGTTCGACTTCGAAATGGGAGACGTTCCAGAACAAAAAGCTAAAACTGACTTCTCAGAGCTCATCAACTCTGCGGGCGCTAAGAACTTTGCCGAAGGCGAAGTTTTCATGGGCTTCGTCGTTGCGATGAACGATGAGTTCGTTACTGTCGACATCGGGTACAAGCAAGAAGGGCTTGTTCTCGCTCGTGAATTCCGGAACTACGACGGAACCATGAAGATCAAGGTCGGAGACGAAATCCAGGTCTACCTCGAGAAGCTCGAGTCCCAGATGGGGAAC